>JAFEIJ010000027.1 GCA_017495115.1 Chitinophagaceae bacterium
CATTTACATTTTTACCAACCTTATTATTTTATATTTTTATTTCGTTTTTATTTCGTTTTCAAATCGAATTTGAAAGTATTTATATTCTATTATTTTTGGTGATTTCAAACTTTGTTTTTATAAATTTATTAAATACCAAAATTCGAATGAGGCATTTTTATGCCATTGGATATATGTTTTCAATGGCGTTGGTTTTTAATTTTCAATTTGTCATTTTTTTTATTCCGATAATGATACTTATATTCCGATTTGAAAGTAACGGTTGGAAAGATATTTTAGCTTTCTTTTTGGGCGTGCTTTTAATCCTCTATTTTTTATTTTCTTGGCTTTATTTGAAAGATTCGTTATACATATTTGGTTTATTTATGAAATCATTTACACAGTCTGGTTTCTTGTTTGTGTTTGAAAAGTTTATTGGTTTTGCCGTTTTCTTTATATTGATTTGGATATTATTTACCTATAAATCTCAAGCATTAACGATTACAAACCGAAATATTTTTTTTATACAATACCTATATTTTCTTTTCGCTATAATTTATGCGATATTATTTAGTACGAAAAATTATTCTGCAGCGATGCCTTTAGTTTATTTAGGTTCGGTATTTTTTGCATCAAATATTATTCTTACAAAAAGCACAAAGTATAAAAATATTTATTTAATTTTGCTGTTTATAGCATTTATTACGAATATCATTTTAACGAATTAAATTATAAAGATATGATGACCAAAGAGCAAATTGCGCAGCGCATTGCAAAAGAATTAAAAGATGGCATGTATGTCAATTTAGGAATTGGAATTCCTACTTTGGTAGCAAATTATATTCCCAATGATATTGAAGTAGTTTTTCAGAGTGAAAATGGTCTTTTAGGAATGGGTCCTTTTCCATTTGAAGGTGAAGAAGATGCCGATTTGATTAATGCAGGTAAGCAAACAATTACAACATTGCCAGGCTCTTCTATTTTTGATAGCGCAACAAGTTTTGGAATGATTCGTTCGCAAAAAGTCGATTTAACGATTTTAGGCGCTATGGAAGTTTCGGAAAATGGCGATATTGCCAATTGGAAAATTCCGGGTAAAATGGTCAAAGGAATGGGCGGTGCAATGGATTTAGTAGCAAGTGCTAAAAATATTATTGTGGCGATGCAACATTGCAGCAAAGATGGCAAATCTAAGTTGTTAAAATCGTGTTCGTTGCCATTAACTGGAATTCGATGCGTACAAAAAATTGTATCGGATTTGGCGGTTTTAGAAATTACACCACAAGGTTTTGTATTATTAGAAAGGGCACCGGGTGTTTCAGTAGAATATATTCAAGAGCGCACCGAAGGTCGTATGGAAATTCGTGGCGAGGTTCCTGAAATTACTTTCTAATCCGTATAGGATCTTCATTAGGATTGTATTTATATTCTTTAAATTGATTCCAAACCGTCTTTAAAGCCGGAGTTTGGTCGAAATAAACAATGCATCCATTTTGTAATTGCCAATCAATGGCGATACTTGAAGAAAGTTGTGTTTTTTTGCCATTTACGTATCCATAAATCGTTCCATACAAATCGGAGTAAACCACCATATCATCCCAAATTTCTACTTTTTTTGGCATAAAATTTTCGAGTAAAATGGTTTTTCCATTTTTATAAACAAAAAAACGATCTGCACCATCTACATAAGCAATCATATTGCGTTTGATCCATTTCTTTTTTGGATTTGTGGTCATTAATGTGTGTTTCTCACCATTTTCAAAAACAATCCATTCGCCAATATTGTTGTTATATGAAACAAGTTCATTTCCGATTTCATATTGGTGAATATCATACGATTCTAATTCAAACGTTTCGCCATATTGAAATACTTTAAAATAACCCATATAGTTATTATAAGCTAAAATATTTCGGCCTATTTTATAATCTTTTGGTAAGTAATTTTCAAGTTCGTAAACGTGTTTATTGTAGAAAACATTAAACTGACTGTTTTGATATTGAAAAGCCATCATATTATCGGAAACCGAAAAGGGTTCGCCACTCCATGGCATTAACTCAAAAACCGTATCGTAAACATATGCTTTTAAGAAATTAAAATTATCTACATACCCAATAACGCTATCTCCTAAATGGTAAATCCCGTTGGTAAATGTTTCTACTTTTTTAGAACTTTTACCATTAAAAACACCCAATTGTCCTCCTTGCATATAGGCCATTAGGTAGTTAGAAACTTTTACACTATTGGGAGGAACGGGAAAGATTGTATAAAGATTATTTTGAGTATAGAGCTTAAAATTGCCTCGATTATCGATATATGCGATATAATTGGGGCTTGAAAAAAAGGTGTCAATTTTAATATACTCTAATTGAGCAATTTGACCATTTTGATATCCATAAAAGAAATTTTGGTCATTAAAAAAACCAGCCGAGCCTTGACCTTTAGAATTAAGAAAAAGGAATACGCAAATTAAAAAAAATAGGTTTTTTATCAAATATTATTTTTTTTGCGAAGTTCAAAATTTTGTCCTAAATACACTTTACGTACTTGTTCGTCTTGACTTAACTCTTCAGCCGTTCCTGATTTTAATACTTTTCCTTCAAAAAGCAAATAGGCCCGTTCTATAATAGACAAAGTTTCCTGAACATTATGGTCTGTAATCAAAACACCAATATTTCGATCTTTTAATTGAATCACAATTTTTTGAATATCCTCAACAGCTATTGGATCAATTCCGGCAAACGGCTCGTCTAATAAAATAAAATCTGGGTCGGTAGCTAATGCGCGTGCAATTTCAGTCCGTCGTCGTTCACCACCACTCAATACATTTCCCATACTTTTTCTAACATGCCCTAGTCGAAATTCTTCTATCAACGATTCTAATTTTTCTTTTTGTTGTGATTTGCTTAAATCGGTCATTTCTAAAACGGCGGCAATATTATCTTCGATACTCATTTGCCTAAAAATAGAAGCTTCTTGAGGCAAATATCCAATGCCCATTTTAGCTCTTTGATACATCGGAAGCGAGGTAATATTTTGATCATTTAAAAAAACATCTCCTTTTTCAGGTTTTATTAATCCAACCGTCATATAAAAAGAAGTTGTTTTGCCCGCACCGTTTGGTCCTAGCAAACCTACAATTTCGCCTTGTTTCACTTCTATCGAAACATCATTTACGACAGCCCTACCTTTATATTTTTTAAATAAATGTGAAGTTCTAAGTGTTTTCATTTTCCGCTTTTTTTAATAATTTGATCAAAAAATATGATAAGTAATATTTCTATAAAAATAAATAATAATGCGAATATCGCCATCCATTTAGACGGCTCAAAATCCGATTGGTTTAATATTTCGGATTTGTATTTACCCGTTTCGGTTTTTACTTGAATATCTTGATACATATTTTTAAGTTCTGAAGCCGCCGCATAGATTAATTGGCTTTCTTTGCGGTCATAATTTAAGGCTAAATGAAATTGATTTTCTTTCTTAGCATCTTCAAGAATATAAAATCCATCTTTTTGAATTTCATTTCCCAATGAACAATTTAAAATATTTCCGATTTGACGCTGAGGAGGAATCAATTCCATTTCATTTCCTCTCAAATAAAATATCCGATCTTTAAAAGAAGACGTAATCGGAAGTTGAATATTGGTGTTGTCATTAATTAAATAAGCGTTTTGATAGTAATTTTGAGAAAAATTCCCAATTTTAAACATTATAGGAGCAAAAAGCGACGAATTAACAAAACGATTGTATTCGCTATTTGGAGGAGAGGTAAAAACAAAAATGTTTCCAGCTCCTGTTTGATGGTATTTAACTAAAAATGGATATCCATTTTCGAGGCTTAATAGCACGTCACTTCTCAATGTGGCGTTCTTTTGTAATGTATAATAAAGATCGACTTTGGGTAAATCCAAATTGTTTTCTAATTTAGTAAAAATATCTTTAAGCAATGGGTCTTGAATATTAATATTTTTAATATTAGTAGATAAATTTGATTTTTCGATTATTATAGCGGCACCAATATTTTTTAAAAATGTATTGTATCTATAAATATCTAAATCAGGAGGAAGAAAAATCGCAATATTTTTACCCACTTTTAGGATTTCATTCATTTTTTGAATATCATTATTCGTAAAATCTTGGATTTGATTTAGTACCAATAAGCTGGTGTTTTGTATTACGCTCGGGTTAATTCCATTAAAATTAATATTTGAAATTTCAAAGTTTTGGTCAGTTAAAAATGCATAATCCAAATATTTAGAAATATAATTCCCGTTGATAATTGAAACCTTTGGTTTTGGACTCACATAAAAGGAAAGGAAATAGGAGTTATCTTCAATAATGGATGGATCTTTTATTTCAATAGAGATGTCGTTCCAGCCGTTATTCAAAATTTTAAAACTAAATGTATCAAGACGAAAATCAGCATCAAAAGTTATTTCTTTTGACGATTTTACTTTATTATTAAGTTTAAAATCAATTCCTAATTTTGAAGGGTTTTCTTTGTTTTGTCGAACTGTTTTTACAACAATTTGTGCATCTTCGCCAATTTTATAAATATTTGCGTTAAGCCAAATACTGTCGATATAATCATTTTCGATTTTTGAGTTTTCGATTTGAATGGCTTCTACCGAATAAGGTTTTGTTTGAAAACTTTGTAATTGATTTTTCTGGAAATCACTAATCCAAAACAGTTTTGACTGTTCGGCGTTTTCGTTAAGCAATAACTTTTTTTGTTTTTCAAAAACTTCGGATAATTTTTTACTTTTTGGAGAAATCGTGATTTTAGAGATTTCGTTAATTGCATCTTGAAATGAAATAGGCTCTAATCGTGAATTTAAAAAGTCATTTGTCAAAATATGATATTGCGCGCGATTTCCATATTGATTTACAATATCTTTTCCATAATTTTTGGCAATATCCAAAACGGTTTTTTGTTCTTGATAAGCGCCCATGCTCATTGAATTGTCAATATAAATGGAAACGATATTTTTGCCAGATTGCAAATTATTTTGATTCGAAAAGTAGGGCTGTACAAAGGCCAAAATAATAAACAGAACCGCCAAAAGCCGACTTGCTAATATTAACTTCTTTTTAAGCTCCGAAGCTTTTTGCGTGTCTTGCAATAGTTCTTTTATCAGCTTTATGTTTGTAAAATATACTTTTTGATATTTTCTAAAATTAAATAAATGAACTATAATTGGAATAGTTAGGAAAATCAAACTCAATAAAAACCATGGATTTTGAAATTGCATGATTAAAAACCTATATTTAGATGGCGAAGATAAAAAAAAAATAATGGGTAAGCTTATATTTTAAGTAACGAAAGGTTTCAAATTTTTAAAAAAGAAATTAAGTAAAAAATTTTACACTTTGTTACATTTTTTTACAATTTTTAACACATATAGCGACATCTCTTATTTTTTAATTATTAAAGGAGGTAATATGATGCTAATTCATACGAAATAGAGGCCAAATAGACTAAAAATTGTAGTTAGGTTAAAATCATGAGTGATTACACGTTAATTTTGTACTCGTTTTTTAAAATGATTTTTAATGAAACCGTTTAATAAAATAAAATCTTTTTTCAACAATACAATTCGAATTATTTTGTTTATTGTATTGGGGTTTTTGCTTCCTTCGGTTGCTAAAAAAGACGTCGTTCCATCTATTGAAGTTTTTGAAGAAGGTAAAGCAAGTTTTTATTGTGATTACTTTGTAGGAAGAAAAACCGCTTCGGGTGAAATATTTACAGAATACGAATACACGTGTGCTCATAAATATTTACCGTTTGGAACTTTGATAAAAGTAAATAATAAAACCAATGGAGAGTCCGTTATTGTAAAAGTAAATGACCGTGGTCCATTTGTAAAAGGAAGAATCGTAGATTTATCTTTGAAAGCAGCAAAAGATTTGGATATCATGAAATCAGGTATTGCAAATGTATCTATCGAAATCGTAAATCAAGAGTATTCGGAATTAGGAAATGTTAAAAATATGGAACGTGTAGCTATTCAAGACAGCTATGCATTTGTTCATTATAATAATCAAACGTTATTAGATCATTTATATGAACTAATTTTTAAACTCGAAGATTTAAAGACTTCATCTGTAAAAAATCCAAGCACAAATAACTAGACATCTGTAAATTTGTAAAAAAAACAGATGCAAGAAAAAATAAGAGCACAGTTTCCTATTTTACAAAATTCGTATCAGGGAAAAAAATGGATTTATTTTGATAATGCGGCAACAACTCAAAAGCCTCAATCTGTAATCGATGCCCTTTCCGACTATTATATCAATAAAAATAGTAATATTCATCGTGGCGCACACTATTTAGCCAATAAAACTACAGAAGATTACGAAAACGCAAGGGATGAAATAGCGTCATTTATCAACGCGTCGTCAAAAGAAATAAACTTCACAAGAGGCACAACCGAAAGCATTAATTTATTAATGCAATGTTATGCATTAGAGCATTTTTCGGAAGGTGACGTAATTGTTTTAACGCCTATGGAACATCATGCAAATATTGTTCCTTGGTTGTATTTAAAAGAAAAATTAAACATTCAAATTCGTTATATCCCTTTTGATGAAAAAGGATTTTTAGATACGTCATCATTAGATCAAATTATTGATGAAAAGGTAAAATTGGTTTCATTAGCCATGGTTTCAAATGCTTTGGGCACCATTCATCCAATCGAAACAATAATCAAAAAAGCAAAATCTTTCCAAATTCCGGTACATTTAGATTTAGCTCAAGCTATTGCGCATTTTCCTATTGATGTAAAAAGTTTACAAATTGATTTTGCTAGTTTTTCGTCACATAAAATGTTTGGACCAACCGGTTTGGGAATTTTTTGGGCCAAAGTGGCGCATTTAGAAAAAATGCGTCCCTTTCATTTTGGAGGAGAAATGATAAAAGAAGTTTTTTTAGATCGATTTACGATTAATGAACTGCCCTACAAATTTGAAGCAGGAACACCAAATATCGCGGATGTTATTGCATTGAAAGAAGCGGTTGGATTTATTAATAATATTGGATTTGAAAACATTATTGAAATCGAACACCGAATTTATGAGTACTTATATGCTAAAATGATGGAGTTGGATGAAATAAAAATTTATTCTCCCTATCAAAAAAGCATAGGCGCCTTATCATTTAATATTCAAGAGGTGCATCCATATGATGTTGGTCAAATGCTTGATTCGCAAGGCATCGCTATTCGCACAGGACATCACTGTTGCCAGCCACTCATGCGAGCACTAAATATCGAAGGAACATGTAGGGCTTCATTAAGTATTTACAACACCGAAGAAGAAATCGATCAATTTATAAATGTTTTAAAAAGGGTTATTAAAATATTAAAACCTTAAAAACGTTAAAAGATTTGAATTGTATCTTGATTTTTATATGAAATCATTACTTTTGCTTAATTAACTTTTTTGAATATGAAATCCAAAATTCTTTTTAGTGTCTTATTTTTCTTTCTAGTTTGTCTAAATACAGGTTACGCTCAAGAGAAATATTTTGATCCACAGCCACAAAACTTTTTAAGTCAGCTAAAAACCCTTTTTAAAGAAAATGGCAAAGAAGAATTGATGGAATTATACAAAAAATTAGAGCAAGATTATAAAGAGCAAAAAATTAGTGATAAGCAGCAAGAAAGAATGGTAGATATTCTAAATATCATGCATTTTAGAAAAATGCAGGTTTATCCGTATTATCGCAATTTTATTGAAGCCGCCAATATGGCCCATCAATCCGGTTATGATGAAGTTTTTTTGGATCGATGGTATAGTTATGTTAAAGGCGTTCTTAAAAATGCAAAAGTTGGGCAAAACAAAGATTTTAATTTATTCATTGATTTTTCAAATGATTTATTTTCAAAAAATTGTTTGGTGGCGGATAAATCCAAAAATTGGATGATTGATTCTAAAGATTTAAATTTTAGTTATATTGATGGAAAAACGTATGTAAAAATTGTCAATACAAATTTAAAAGGGTTTTTTGATAAAGATACCTTAACGATTTATAATACGAATGGTATTTATAGTGTCAACGATAAATTATGGAAAGGCGATAAAGGAAAAATCACTTGGCAGCGAGTGGGGCTTCCTGCAGAGGCATTTATTGGCAATTATATTATTGATATGACCAAAAGTGAATATGAAGTGGATTCGGCTCGTTTAGTGTATCCTGAATTTTTTGGTCAACCAATTTATGGAAAGATATTAGATAAAATTACCAAACATTCCGATACAGAAAAAATAAATTATCCGCAATTTTATTCTTATGGAAAATCGTATAGTTTTAATAATGCCGTAGCTTCTAATGTTTTTTGTAGTGGTGGATTTATCATAAAAGGAAAAAAAGTAAATGTAGGAAGTAAAGATGGTGAAATTGTAAGAGTAGAAATAAAAAATGCGTTAGGAAAACAAATTTTTGCAGCCGAAGGAAGTCTCGCTATTTTTGAAAAAGGTAAATATATATCGATGCAAGAATCTCGCATTGTGCTTTATGCAAAAAATGATAGTATTTTTCATCCTTTCTGTCAATTTAAGTATGATGTAGCCAAACGAGAACTTCGTGTAAATCAAGAATATTTTGGAAGCGGGCGATCAAGATTCCGAAGTTCGTATCATAAAATGAGCTTTGAAACCGAAATGTTAACTTGGAACATTGATAGTACGAATATTTTATTACAAAATTTAGTTGGAAAAGGAAAAAATGCCACAAAATTTGTATCCGATCATAATTTTGACAAAAATACTTATAATTTGGCCCGAACCGCTGCGGTTGATAATGATCCTTTATCCTTATTATCCAAGCTAAACGAACAGTATCCGGAAGGCGTTTCTGTTGAAGAATTTGCAAAAAAATTAGGACCTGCATTTTCGGTTTCAGCCGTATTGCCAGCTATATTTATGCTAGAAAAAGAAGGATTTGTAACCTACAAGTCCTTAGAACGAAAAATATTGGTTAATCAAGATTATGCTAAGTTTTACATCATGGCCAATGCAAAACGAAAGGATTATGATATTATTAGATTTAATGGATATGGCGTTGATAAAGTAGGCGTATATAATACTAAAACAAATGTAATAAAAGCCAGTAATGTGGCTAAAATTCCTTTTAATGATTCTTCAAAAGTATATGCATATCCAAGCGATTCATCGTCCGTAATTATTAATAATGATCGAATTTTTGATTTTTCAGGTAAGATTTTTGCCGGCCGAATGGACATTTATGGACAGAATTTTAATTTTAATTACGATTCATTTCAATTAAAATCGAAAGAAATTAATGTTTTAAAAATTAACATACCGGTTAAAAAAGACCCCGCAACGGGAGAAGATATTAAACAAAAACCATTGGCTTCGCAATTAGATAGTTTTAAAGGTGTTCTTCAAATAAACAGTCGATTTAATCGATCGGGAAAAGAAAGTGCTCGAAAATATCCAATTTTGACGACAACATCAAATGCGTATGTTTATTATGACCATTCTCATGTGTTTGGGGGTATTTATAAAAGAGATAAATTCAAGTTTGAAGTTTCTCCATTTAAAAAAGATTCTTTACAATATTTTGCACCCGATTTACTTTCTTTTGATGGAAAGCTATATTCTCACGACATTTTTAATGTGTTTCCCGAAAAGTTGTCTATCCAAAAAGACTTATCACTTGGATTTACAACCCAAACGCCACCAACAGGTTTAATTTCATATAAAAATAAAGGGAGTTTTAATGGTCAGGTACATCTGAGCAATCAAGGATTAATAGGAAAAGGAGTTCAAAAACATCAATCTCTTGAATTAACCGCGGATAGTATTTTGTATTTTCCCGAACGGGCATTTTTGGAAGCACAAAATTTGGAGATGAAAACACAGAAAACACCCATCGAGCTTCCACAAATATCCGCTCAAAATACACTAGTAGATTGGAAACCTTATCAAGATACAATGGTTTTAGTAGCACCAAAAACCAAGCCATTTAGTATGTTTGACAAAGCTACGGAAATGCATGGGGTATTAACATTAACCAATTTAGGACTTTTTGGAAAAGGTTATCTAGATTTTCCTGAGGCCAAAATTGCTTCAAACCAAATGGTTTTTAAATCTAAAATAATGACTGCCGATACGTCTTCAATGGAAATTAAAAGTATCGGAAACAAAGTAACATTTAAAACCCCCAATGTAAGCACCAAAATGGATTTTGAACGTAAAATTGGAGAGTTTAAATCGAACGCTGCAGATATTTCCACGATTTTTGCTGAAAATAAATATAAAGCCGAAATTAATGAGTTTACTTGGGATATGAATAAGAAGATTTTAACATTTACGTCTCCTCCAAATAGTATTGGTTCTAAGTTTACTTCGATTCATCCCGACCAAGATAGCCTTTTCTTTTTTGCAAAAAAAGCAGAATATAACATGACTTCATCCATTATAAAAGTCGATGGAGCAGAGGAAATTCGTATTGCCGATAGTAGAGTAATGCCTTTTGAAGGTAAGTTAACCATTTTACCAGATGCCAAAATGCAAACGCTAGAAAATGCCATTATTGAAGGTGATACAAGTAATGCTTGGCATGTTTTTGATAAATGTAAATTAAACATTCATGGCAAAAATGACATGGTTGGTATTGGTAACTATACTTTAAAAGTAAATAATAAAGATCATGCGATTTCGCTTACATCCATTCGTGTGGCTAAGAAAGAAGTAGGAAAAGATAAAAAGAGAATGCCAATTATTGCAAGCACAATAGAAGGTAAAGGAATGGTAAAACAAGATCAAGATTTTAAATTATATCGAAATGTTGATTTTTATGGAGAAGTAACCGTATTTATGAATCAAATGTTTCCGCATTTTTCGGGCCAACAAAGAATCTTGTTTGATGTGCCTAGTTATAAAACACCATGGTTTTCGGTCGATAATACGATCAATGTAGAGTCGTTTCAATTTATAAATAAAAATTTAGCCACTAAAGACGGCGATGCATTAGTAACTGGTTTTATTGTAGATCGTTCGGAAGACGCTCCAAAAGGATTATATACTTCCATTTTAAATAAACTTAATAATCCTCAAGATCAAATTGCGATGGATTGTCGAGGTGTCGTAAGTCATAATGCGGAGAAGAATATGTATGTTTTTGGAGACTCTTCAAAAATAATAGCCAATCAAAAACAAGGCAATAAAATGGAATATAAAGATTCATCAGGAATTATTAAATCCGAAGGATTGTTTGATCCTAAATTAAAAATGGGAGGAATTCCTGTTGTTTTAGGAGGAACGATAGATAATAACATCGTTGAACAAAAATATGATTTTAACGTAACCGCGGCAATGAAAATTCAAATAGATCCAAGAATTTTAAATGTTTTAGCCAATACAATTTTTGTTGAGTTTGAAGAAAGTAAAGATATTTCTTATGACAAAAGTCAAACAAAAAAACAATTAGAACAAATTTTATTTCCACAAGAAATTAAAAAAATAGAGGATGACGTGGCAAAATCAGGCTTGCCGATGTCGGCGCCAAAGATTTCACCGTATAATTTATATTTAACCAATTTAGCTTTAGAATGGGATAAAGAGGATTTGTGTTATCGATCAAGAGGCGCTTTTGGATTATCAAGCATGGGTGGAATAATGATTAATAAAGAAGTGGTTGGGTTTTTAGAAATGGGATATGGAGAATATCAAGATTTTTTTAATTTATATTTTAAAGCCAAAAATAAAGAATGGTTTTATATCACTTACTCCGATGGGGTTTTAGGATTGGTAAGCTCAAATGAGAATTTTAATAATTTGCTTTCGGCGGTAGATCCTAAAAAAAGATATGTAAGAAAAAATGAAAAGGAGTTTTATAAATTTATGCCTGCCGGAAATTATGAAGCCGACCAGTTTTATAAAAGAATGCGAAATGGAGGTAAATTCGCAACAGAAGATAAATCAAAATATTTTGGATTTGAAAAACCAGATTATTCCGAAAAAGATTTGAAAGAGGCTGAAAAATTTGAAGAATCTACGCCAGAGTTAGAAGCAATAAAAAGAGAAAATGCGATTCAAGATAGCCTGATTGAGGCAATGGAAAAGAAAATTGCCGATGAAGAAAAACAAAGAGAAGAAGAGCGCATTAATAGTAAAAAAAGCTTGAGAGAACGCATGGAAGAATCTTTGAAAAAGGCCCAAGAGTCCGAAATTGAAGATATTGTAAAAGATGAACCTGCAACTGAGGCTCCAAAAGAAGAAATACCTTCAGAAAATACGCCAAAAGAAGAGTCGCCAAAAGAAGAGCCCCCTGTTAAAACGGAAGAACAAAAGAGCGAAGATGGAGCGGAAAAAGAGCCTACACCAGATATAGAAAAACAGGATGGTGAGCGAAATCAAGAAACAACGCCTCCAGCTAAAAAAGAAATTCCGGAAGATTTATTTAATAAATATTTTTAATAATTGTTTATGAAATCGATTTATTTAATTTTTTGGCTGTTTGTTTTATTATTTAATAATACGATTGAAGCTCAAAAAAAGAGCGCAGTAAAAAAAACGACGAAAACTATAAAGGAAGTCCCTGATAGTTTAAAAAACGGAACATACAAATGGTATTATAAAATAAATGGCGCTATAGAACGTGAAGAACAATGGAAAAATGGCAAAAAACATGGAAGTCATTGGATTTATTTTCCAAATGGAAAGGTTTTTGAATACATTGAATATACTGAGGGTAAAAAACAAGGTGCGTATAAACAATATGACCAAAATGGAAATGTAATTCAGTACGGATTTTATACAAATGATCTGGAAGACAAAGAATGGAAATACTATTTTTCTAATGGAAATTTACAAATGGTAAAAAATTATCAAGAAGGAAAAGATCATGGAAATACAGTAATGTATGACACAATAGGAACCTTACTTTTAGATGGTAATTATAAAAATGGAAAAAAACACGGCAAGTGGATCGATTATCATGACAATGGTAAAAAAAGATTAGATGCCTATTTTAAAAATGATAATTACGAGGGGCCATATATGTCGTTTTGGGAAAATGGTCAAATTCAGTCTCAATCCTATTTGATTGATGGTAAATTAGAAGGACAAGAACAAAAATTTACTCAAGAAGGAAAACCTCAATCTCGATTTACCTATCGAAATGGCATTTTGGCAGGTGCTTTTGAAACGTTTTATGATGACGGTGCTTTAAAAGAAAATGGTATGTACAAATCGGGAAAATTGGATGGGATGTATAAAGCATTTTATCAAAATGGAAAAGTAAAAGAAGAAGGACTATATAACCAAGGTAATAAAAGTGGCAAATGGTTTTATTATGATGCTAAAGGCAAAAAAACAAAAATTAAATACACAAATTAATGACATTAAAAGAAAAGCTAAGTGAAATTAAAATGGTGCTACTCGATGTAGATGGAACCATGACGGATGGCGGTATTTATGTTAATATGGATGGTTCGCAATTTAAAAGATTTCATGCACACGATGGAGAGGGCATTCGAAGAGCTCAAGATGTAGGAATTATTATAGGAATTATAAGCGCTGCAACCTTAGCAAAAGATTTAATTGAAAGTAGAGCCAAAATGCTTGGAGTTAAATGGGTTCATGCACAACGAAGCTCAAAAGTTGAGGTAGCTAAATCCTGGGCAAAAGAATTAGGTCTTGAACCCAATCAAATCGCGTTTATGGGAGATGATATAATCGATTTGGAAGTAATGAATTGGTGTGGCGTGGCAGCGGCACCAGCCAATGCGCATCATTCTATTGATGCATGTGTAGACATTAAAACAACTAAATCTGGAGGCTTTGGAGCGGTAAGAGAATTCTTAGATTTATTACTAGAAAGTCAAAAATAAGTTGAAAAAGTATGTATTGCTTTTTATATGGTTAGCTATTCCATTTGTTTTAATCGTGCTTCCAAAAGAATTTTTTGATGAAGGGCAAACGATCTGCTTATTTACTTTAGCAACGGGAAAAAATTGTTTGGGTTGCGGTATGACAAAAGCCATCATGCGATGTATTCATTTTGACTTTTATGGAGCATTTCATAAAAATCCATTTAGTTTGATTATTTTCCCACTTTTTGTTTTTGTTTATGTTAAAATTGGGTTTGTGATTTTTAAAAAAATCTGTAATACAAATCCATCTAAAAATATGTAACTTTGCAAATATAAAATCAATTTCGTATGGTTAATCTTTCAGTTACAAATGCTCCAATACTTATATTATTACTTTTTTTCGCAATTACATTTATTCAATCGGGTATTGATAAATTTATAAATACACAAGGAAATTTGGATTGGTTTAAAAGTCAATTTAAAGAGACCTTTCTAAATTCAATTATTGTACCTTCATTTTGGCTGATTACCATTCAGGAGATTATAGCAGGATTTTCGGCTTTGGCGGTATTTTTTATGATACTTTTTAATTTATCCTTGAGCTATATTCTTTTCTATGTTTTTGTGTTTCAAGCATTCGTTTTACTTCAATTATTTTTTGGCCAACGCATAGCAAAAGATTATGTAGGTGCATCGGGTATTGTTCCTTATTTCATAACAAGCATTTTAGCACATTTTTATTTACTAAATTTTCATACCGTATTATTTAAATGAAAACTGTTGTAGCTTTATTTGCAGGTGATTCCGGTGATGGAATACAGTTGTTAGGAACGTTGTTTTCGGATACGATTGCGCTTCAAAAATATAATTTAAAAACGTTTCCAGATTTTCCAGCAGAAATACGTGCTCCAGCCGGAACCGTTAATGGCGTTTCAGGTTTTCAAATTCAATGGGGTGGCGCTGATGTATATACGCCAGGCGATGCGGCAGACATTTTTGTAGCCTTTAATGCGGCGGCATTTAAGAAATTTTATCCACAAATTTCAAAATCCGCATTAGTCATCTACGATCCCGAAGGTTTTGATTCAAAGAATTGTAAATTGGCGCAATTTGATGCTACAGAATTAGACTTCATTCCAAATCCAAAATTATCGGTTGCTTTAAGTCAGCTTACACAAGATTGTTTAAATGAAACGGAGTTATCAGCAAAAGAAAAAAATCAAAATAAAAATATTTTTGCGTTAGGACTCTTGCTTTTTGCGGTAGAACATAAAGTAGATTCGGTTTTAAACTTAATGCAATCTAAATTTGGCAAAAAACAACAGGTTTTTGATGCCATGACAAAGACATTAAAAATGGGATTTTATTACGCAGAAACCATTGAGTTTTCAATATCATTTGTAAATGAGATTCCAAAGTTAGATTTTGAAAAAGGCTTGTATCGAAATATACAAGGTAATACGGCAGTTGCATTAGCGATTGTTGCTTCGAGATGGATTTTTGATAAAACGGTGTTTTTTGGAGGATATCCAATTACGCCAGCCTCAGATATTCTTCACGAATTGGTAAAACATAATTATGAAGGCATTGAAATTATGCAAGCCGAAGATGAAATAGCTGCAGTATCTATGGCGATTGGCGCTGCATATGGAGGCGCAATTGGAGTTACGGCCTCTTCTGGGCCAGGAATTGATTTAAAACAAGAAGCAATAAGTTTGGCTCAAAGTGCCGAATTGCCTTTATTGATTATTGATGTTATGCGCGCTGGGCCAAGTACTGGAATGCCTACAAAACTCGAGCAGTCCGATTTAGAAACCGTTTATTATGGTAGACACGGCGAATCTCCAGTGCCAATTGTAGCTATAAAAAGCCCATCAACAGCATTTGAAACAACACTCAAGGCTATTGAAATTATGATAAAATATCAAACGCCGGTTTTTTTATTGAGCGATGTTAGTATAGCAAATGGAAGCGAATCATGGAAAATTCCGAATTTGACAAAAACAAATATTCAAAATTCAGAAGATGTAAATCCTTTTCATCGAAATGAAAATTTGGTAAAACCGTGGATTAAACCTGGAACACCAGATCGTCAATTTATCATAGGAGGGTTAGAAAAAAATTCGGAAAATGGAGGTATCAGTTATGAGCCTAAAAATCACGAAGCAATGACTCAAATTCGAAGTCAAAAAGTCCAAAATATTGCTAAAGAAATTTCTCTATTGGAATTGGATACACAAATTGAAAATAGCAAAACGCTTATCATTTCATGGGGAAGTACATACGGTTCGGTAAAAAGTGCAGTTAAGACTTATAATGAGTCTGAAAAAGAATCTCCAATTTCACATTTACACTTAGAATGGATTCATCCATTTCCGTCTAATTTGGACCAAATAATAAATTCGTTTGAAAAAATAGCCGTTGCTGAACTTAATGCTGGTCAGTTGGCAAACATTATAGCTTCTCGAATTGGGAAACCAATAGAAAAGATTAATAAAATACAAGGAATTCCATTTTTAACTAATGAGCTAATAGATGCTTTTAAAAAAATTAAATAAGCTTTTATTTATCCTTTTTTTATTTATTGTTTGTCAAGTTGAGGCACAAGAAATGGGGGCATTTTTACCCTTTGATAGTGTTGTTAAATCCCAACAAATAGAAGTTACTAGAGCCATTGTTTCTTCGTTGTCTCATGAAAGTTTTCAAGGAAGAAATATGCGTGATGGCTCCATTGAACTAACCAAAAATTTTATTGAAAAATTTTTAATTAAGCATCAGATAAAACCATTAATAGGAGGGGTTTATCGCAATAAATTTAAGTTTGATCAAAATTTTTTAGCTGAAAATATCGTCGGGGTTATTGATAATATAAAACCAAAAAACGAATATATCGTTTTGTGTGCTAATTATGACCATTTAGGCATTACAGACAATTTTGAAGGCACCAACGATTATGTATACAATGGAGCTAATGATAACGCAACGGGCTGTGCAGCTTTAATGCAAATGGCACAATTTTTAGCTCGATTTAAATTTACCAAAAAAGTATTAATTGTATTTTTTGCTGGCAAACACGAAGGAAATTATGGTGCGGGATATTTTGCAGATTATGCTAAAAGAAATAATGTAAATATCAAAGCGGTAATTAATTTTGAAATGTTAGGAAGGCCATTTCAAGATCAAAAAGGCAAAGTATATATGAATGATAATGAGTTGTCAAATTTATCTTTTGAAATTAATTATGCACTCAGAGAAAAGTTTATTGTTGAAAAAATGGAGTCACATGAAGATGATATTTTTGAGGTAGAACCAAAGCAAGATCATATTCCATTTTATAATTTATACGGTATACCGGCTAATACTATTTCTACTTTTGACCCACATACCGACACTATTTATATGACTACTAAAGATGATGAAAAAAGTATTGATTTTGTCAACTTACATCAAATTATTAATAAAATGACCTATGCCGTTTATCATGTTTTATATCATAATACTGAAATAAAAACGGAAGCAAAAAAAGAAGAAGAATAACCCGTTCAAAAATCTGATTTTTTTCGAATAATAAAATCGAAATCCATTACTTTTGTAACATTTCAATAATAAAAAAATATATGAATCCTCAACAAATTCTAAAAGAAAAAAGAGCACTTGCACAATTGGGAGGTGGACAAAAAAGAATTGATTCGCAACATGCAAAAGGAAAATTAACGGCTCGTGAGCGTGTTGAAATATTGTTAGATGCAAATTCTTTTGAAGAAATTGGAATGTTTGTGGAGCATCGCTGCAAAGATTTTGGAATGGAAAAAGATATTATACTTGGCGATGGTGTCATTACGGGATATGGAACGATTGATGGACGATTGGTTTATGTGTTTTCTCAAGACTTTACGGTTTTTGGAGGTTCTTTATCCGAAACGCATGCAGAAAAAATATGTAAAATTATGGATTTGGCCATGCAAAATGGTGCACCTGTAATTGGATTAAACGACAGTGGGGGCGCCCGAATTCAAGAAGGTGTTCAAAGCTTGGGAGGCTACGCAGATATATTTTATAGAAATACAAGAGCCAGCGGCGTGATTCCTCAAATATCTGCTATATTGGGGCCTTGTGCTGGAGGCGCGGTGTATTCACCAGCAATTACGGACTTTATTTTTATGGTCGAAAAAACAAGCTACATGTTTGTAACAGGGCCAAATGTAGTAAAAACAGTTACTCACGAAGATATAACGAGTGAAGCGCTTGGAGGTGCCGAAACTCACGCATCGATAAGTGGCGTAACCCATTTTAAAACAGCTAATGAGGTTGAATGCCTTCAGTCAATTCGTCGCTTGATGCAATATATTCCTTCAAATTGTGAAGATGAAGCGCCTGTTTATGATTATGAAGCTCAAGATGAACTTCGAATAAAATTAGATAATATTATTCCAGCAAATGCCAATCAGCCTTATGACATGAAAGAAGTCATTTCGGAAATAATAGATACCGATAGTTTTATGGAAGTACATAAAGATTGGGCAGAAAATATCATTTGTGGTTTTGCTAAATTAGGGGGACGTAGTGTTGGAATTGTAGCGAATCAGCCGAGTAGCTTAGCGGGGGTTTTGGATATCAATTCTTCAAGAAAAGCAGGTCGATTTGTTCGTTTTTGTGATGCATTTAATATTCCTTTGCTTACTTTAGTAGATGTTCCAGGATTTCTACCGGGTAAAGATCAAGAATGGCAGGGAATAATAACCAATGGTGCCAAACTTCTATATGCATTTAGTGAAGCAACGGTTCCAAAAATTACCGTGATTACACGAAAGGCTTATGGAGGCGCTTATGATGTTATGAATTCAAAACATATTGGAGCGGATATGAATTTTGCTTGGCCTTCTGCTGAAATTGCAGTAATGGGCGCTAAAGGAGCTGCGGAAATTATTTTTAAAAATGAAATAGCCGCTTCGGAAGATAAAGATGCTACGTGGAAGCAAAAAGAAATGGAATATACCGAAACATTTGCAAATCCATACAAAGCGGCAGCAAGAGGATTTATCGATGAAGTGATTATGCCGCAGGAAACTCGAAAAAAATTAATAAAAGCATTTGATATGCTTAAAAACAAAGTGGTAGCCTTGCCAAAGAAAAAACATGACAATATTCCACTTTAATTTGATTCAATATGCTTAACGCTTTATTTGTTGTTAATAATTTATCTGGAACCGTATCGAAATATAATATTTCTAAAATTGTAGAACTCAATTTAGATACGGATAAATATCAATATTCGTTTTTCTATATTGACGAAAAAACCAACCCCAACGATTATCAAGCAATTTTTGAAAAAAATTATGATGTTATCGTTTCGGTCGGTGGCGACGGTACGTTATTGGAAATAGGACAGAATTTAATAAACCAAAAAACGATTTTAGGAATTGTTCCTATAGGAAGTGGAAATGGATTGGCAACACATCTTGGATATAAACCTCGTAATATCGAACAAGCTTTTGAATCAATTAACCGATTGGATGTTATTGAAATTGATGCGGCGCAGATTAACGACAGTTATTTTTTTAGTAATTTTGGATACGGCATTGATGCTAAAATTGCTAAAGATTTTAAAACCAAAAAAAATAGAGGATTTTGGGTGTATTCATGGCTGACGATTAAACGTTTTTTTAAACTTAAAACGCAAAAAGTAGCGTATAAAATACATGGAGAAACCTTTAAAGTACAGACGTACTTATTTAATGTTTTTAATTCCAATTTGTTTGGATATAATGTGGGTTTAATTCCTTGGGCGTCCGCTTTTGATCAAAAATTAGATTTGGTGTATCTAAAGAAGTTTCCTTTTTGGAAGCTACCTTATATTTCTTTTTGTATATTGATAAAAAAACCCGAATGGATTAAAGAAATGGTTTATCAAGAGATGGAAGAAATTGAAATTATAAATAATAAAGGCAAGATGAAATATCAAGTAGATGGAGATCCAAAAATTACAAAAGAAAATTTGAAGATAAAAATCATTCCAAAAGCTCTTCGAGTGGTAAAACCAATATAAAAACTTGACATAAAAAAAAATCATTATATTTGCAATCCCATTCGCATAATGCCCGTGTGGCGGAATTGGTAGACGCGCTAGACTCAAAATCTGGTTCTGGTAACGGAGTGCTGGTTCGATTCCAGTCGCGGGTACAAAAAAAAAGAGCTTCTCAATTGAGAAGCTCTTTTTTTGTTTATTTTTTTTTGTAAATCTTTAAGAAAATAAAAATTCCAATTAAAATTAAAATGATATTACCTGTTAAGTAGCCTTTGTCAAAACTTGTGAAACTCGTCTTGTTGATTATTTTTAAAACGGAAAAAATTCCAAATAATACAATAAAGGCTAAAAAAAGATATTTTTTCATTAATTTTTTTAATCTATTTTCTTACGGTAGTCGTTGTAGGTGTATAAATACCAAAAGTAATCGCGTTGATTAATCCATCTATAAATGAATGCTTAACAGTTACTTCATAATCTTGAGCGTCTCCTGCCATTTCTTTAGCATTTGAAGTACTGATTGGTGCTAATCCATAGATTAGATAATGATTTTTTTTGCTATATTCAATGCCCGTTTGAGAGCCTTTACCCACTTTCATTGTATAGGTATAGCATGATGAAATGGAAAATAAAACTCCAAGAAATAATACAATTGTTAAAAATGACTTTTTCATAAAATGATTTTTGGTTTTAAAATAAGTTACAAATGTATATAAAAAATTATATTGAAAACAAATTTTTTTAATAATTATATTTAGTGCGTTCTTTTATACTAAAATTAGTATAGACTTATCAAAAAAATACTATTTTTGCTCTATGAAGAGTTTACCTATTAGAAATTTTTGTATTATTGCGCATATTGACCATGGGAAAAGCACTTTGGCCGATCGATTATTAGATTATACAAACACCATTACTGAACGACAAAAACAAGACCAATTGTTGGATGATATGGACTTGGAGCGAGAACGCGGAATTACGATTAAAAGCCATGCCATTCAAATGGACTATATCTTTGAAGGACAGGCTTACAAAATTAATTTAATTGATACGCCGGGGCATGTAGATTTTTCTTATGAAGTCAGCCGAAGTATTGCTTCTTGTGAGGGGGCACTTTTATTGGTTGACGCCACTCAAGGCATACAAGCGCAAACCATTTCCAATTTATATTTAGCGTTAGAAAATGATCTTGAAATTATTCCCGTTGTCAATAAAATTGATATGGACGGCGCTATGATTGAAGAAGTGAAAGATCAAATTGTAGATTTGATTGGATGTCCTCGTGAAGATATTTTGGAAGCCAGTGGCAAATCAGGAATTGGCATTGAAGGGATTTTAAAAGCTGTTATTGAGCGTGTTCCTGCTCCAAAAGGCGAAGAAGACGCAAAACTTCAGGCGATGATTTTTGATTCTGTTTTTAATCCTTTTAGAGGGGTAATTGCTTATTTTAGAATTTTTAATGGTATTATCAAAAAGAACGATAAAGTTCGTTTTATTAATACAGGAAAAGATTATACAGCGGATGAAATTGGAATCTTGCGTTTAAATCCTGAACCTAAAGAAGAATTGCGTGCTGGTGACGTTGGTTATATCATAACTGGAATCAAACAAGCCAAAGAAATAAAAGTGGGTGATACCGTTACTTTAGCTTCAAATCCTGCTACCGAAGGCGTAAAAGGCTTTGAAGATGTAAAACCAATGGTTTTTGCGGGTATTTATCCAATAGATACGGATGATTTTGAAGATTTAAGAGATAGTTTAGATAAATTACAGCTTAATGACGCATCTTTGGTATTTGAACCAGAAACGTCTATCGCTTTAGGTTTTGGTTTTCGTTGTGGATTTTTAGGATTGCTTCACCTTGAGATTATTAGTGAACGACTCGAGCGCGAATTTGATCAAAATATTATTGTAACGGTTCCTCAAGTGAGTTATCACTGTTATTTGAGCCGAGATAAGGATAAACAAATTTATTTACATAATCCTTCGGAGTTGCCAGATGTTACTACTATTGATCGCATTGAAGAACCTTGGATTAAGTCTCAAATTATTACAAAACCTGAATATATCGGTAGTTTGATTAATTTGTGTATGGAAAAACGAGGTATTTTGTTAAATCAAATTTATCTAACTCCAGAACGTGTTGAGCTTCAATTCGAATTGCCTTTAGCCGAAATTGTTTTTGATTTTTATGATAAACTAAAATCCATTTCTAAAGGTTATGCATCTTTTGATTACCAAATTACTGGGTACAGACCCGGCGATTTAGTAAAATTAGATATTAAACTAAATGGCGAAAATGTAGATGCTTTTTCATCAATGATTCACCGAGACAAAGCCTATGATTTTGGTAGAAGATTATGTGAAAAATTAAAAGATTTGATACCAAAACAGCAATTCGTAATTGCCATTCAAGCAGCTATCGGAATGAAAATAATTTCGAGAGAAACCATTTCGGCTATGCGAAAAGATGTTACCGCAAAATGTTATGGTGGTGATATTTCTAGAAAACGAAAACTATTGGAAAAACAAAAGAAAGGAAAGAAAAAAATGCGTCAATTTGGAAAAGTAGAAGTTCCGCAAGAAGCCTTTTTGGCCGTTTTAAAACTCAATGACTAATTTTATATTTACAATAAATCATGCAAAAACAAATTAAAAATGCACTTGTTTCAGTGTATTACAAAGATGGTTTAGAGCCGATTATTAAACTTTTGGCAGCACAAGGCACTAAATTGTATTCATCGGGAGGCACATATCAATTCATCAAAGATTTAGGTTTAGAATGCACCAAAGTTGAAGATTTAACAGGATTTCCCGAAATTTTAGATGGTCGTGTAAAAACCCTGCATCCTAAAGTTTTTGGAGGTTTGTTAGGGATTCAAAATAATGAACAACATCATCAACAATTGGTTCAGCATCAAATTCCAGCATATGATTTAATGATTTGTACGTTATACCCTTTTAAAGAGTATTTAGAGAAAAATGCATCGCATCAAGAATTAATCGAAAAAATTGATATTGGAGGAGTTAGTTTGATTCGTGCGGCAGCCAAAAACTATCAAGATGTTCTATGTGTGGCTAATGCAGCGGATTATTCAGAAGTTTTAAATGTTTTACAAAACAATCAAAACGACATTTCTTTTAGAAAAAAAATGGCGGCACAAGCATTTAAAACAATTTCGGAATATGACAAACAAATTTCGGATTATTTTAATGCATCTGAAAGTATGTCTTTAAGATATGGTGAAAATCCACACCAAAAGGCATCTTTTCAAGGTGATTTTAATGCTATGTTTCAGCAACTTCATGGAAAAGAAATCAGCTACAACAATATTCTTGACTTGGACGCAGCGGTTAAAGTGATTGCAGAATTTGACGCACCTACGTTTGCTATTCTCAAACATAATAATACGTGTGGATTGGCTTCTGACCATTCTTTAGCTAAGGCCTATCAAAAAGCATTAGCTTCCGATCCAGTAAGTGCTTTTGGTGGTGTTTTAATTTCAAATAAACCAATAGACATAGAAACCGCAACGTTGATAGATACTTTATTTTGTGAAATCCTAGTCGCTCCGGCATATGATGAAGGAACATTTGAAATATTGAGCAAGAAAAAGAATAGAATTCTTTTAGTTCAAAAAAACCAGGTTTCGCTTCAAGCAGAAAATGTGAGAACGGTATTAAATGGACAATTGGTTCAAGAATCGGACCAAAAGACCGAAAATAGAAACGATTGGAATCAAGTTTCAGGTGCACCGCTTACGGAAGCGGAGATGCAAGATTTAGAATTTTCGATAAAAGCAGTAAAACATCTTAAGTCGAATGCAATCGCTTTAGTTAAAAATCAACAATTAGTCGCTATGGGTTGCGGAATGGTATCGCGAGTGGACGCCCTTCGACATGCGATAAAAAAAGCGGAAGAGTTCGGGATATCATTAGAGGGAGCTACAATGGCAAGTGATGCCTTTTTTCCGTTTGCAGATTGTGTATCTATTGCTAACGAAAAGGGTATTTGTAATGTAGCACAACCAGGAGGCTCTATAAAAGACCAAGACAGTATTGATTTTTGTGTTCAACACAATATGAAAATGGTTTTAACAGGTGTAAGACATTTTAATCACTAATAAAAAAAATGAGAACCTTAAGGTTCTCATTTTTTTAGCAATAATGTTCAAATACTTTTTTTAGATGCTGGCCGATGGCTTCTGCCACGTTTCCTTCAATTTGATGTCTTTCAATAAAGTGAACTAATTTATTTCCTTTAAAAAGAGCCATACTTGGCGAAGATGGAGGATACGGCAACGTATAACTTCGAGCTTGAGCCACAGCATCGGAATCTACACCTGCAAAAACAGTCGTTAATTTTGAAGGTTTTTTGTCGCTATTTTGAACCGCCCAACGAATGCCAGGACGCGCTGCACCTGCAGCACAACCACAAACGGAATTAATAACTAAAAGTGTTGTTTCTTCTTCGCTTGTATTTTCAAATACATCATCCACTTCTTGTGGTGTTTTTAATTCGTTAAATCCAATTTCTACTAATTCTTTGCGCATTGGCGCTACGAGTTCTTCAGGATACATATCTTGTTCTTTTTTATGAAAAACAATCCCGCATTTTAATAAGTTCCAAATATTCAATTAAACATTAAATAATTATGCATTTTCCATTCTTTTATAATCTAAAGTATAAAGTAAATGGCCGGCTCTCCCTTTTTTAAAAATCATTTGTCCTTTATCTTTGCCTTTGCGAAGTTCTTTTTGTTGTTCGATAGGCAGTTTAATAAAATCTTGACACGCAGGGCTACAACAATTTTCGTATTTTTCTTTGCAAGATTCACACTGAATAAATAATAAATGACAAGCTTCATTGATACAATTGGTATGGGTATCAGCAGGTGTTCCGCACTGATGGCAATTGCTAATAATATCTTCGGTAATTCGTTCGCCTAATCGTTCGTCAAATACAAAATTTTTGCCAATAAATTTAGGTTTGATTTCATGTTCTTTACAATCTTTGGCATACTTAATAATACCGCCTTCTAATTGAAATACATTTTCAAATCCTTTATACTTCATATAAGCACTTGCTTTTTCACAACGAATACCGCCTGTGCAATACATCAAAATGGGATTATCTTTTCTGTCGGCAAGTTGCTCGGCTACCTTTGGTAATTGCTCTCTAAACGTATCTACGTCGGGTAAAATAGCGCCTTCAAAATGCCCGACTTCACTTTCATAATGATTTCGAAAATCTACTACAATCGTATCAGGATTTTCCATCATCATATTAAAATCTTTAGCATTTAAATGAATGCCACAATTTGAAGAATCAAAAGCAGGGTCATTAATGCCATCCGCTACAATTTTGTTTCGAACTAGAATTTTTAGTTTAAAAAAGGACTTTCCTTGCTCTACGGCAATATTTCTTCGTATTTTTTTTGTAATTGGAAAAAGCTCTAAATACGTATTAAAAACATCAATATATTTGGAAGGAATACAAAGTTGTGCATTAATGCCTTCGTGGGCTATGTAAATCCGTCCCATAACACCCATAGCATACCAAGCGCGGTAAAATTCATCTCTTAAGGCTTGTGGATTTTCGATATATTTATATCGGTAAAATGAAATCGTTACAAAAGAATCCTCTACTTCTTTTAGTTTTTCTTTGAGTATTCTTTTATCTACTTTGTTAGACAGTTGCATGCTGAATATTTTTTTAAGATAAAATTATATTGTTGCAAAATTAAGTGCTAAATTTTTAATCTAAAATATTTTTTTACAAACAAAAGAAAATCAATAATTTACAAACGCTAAATAAAAGATTTTTTTATCTTTTATTTAGATTATATATCTTTGCAGAATAGAAAATAAAGAATATGTTGTCAAAAACTTGTGAATATGCGATGCGAACACTTATTTGCATTGCATTGCATTATAAAGAAGAAGAACGTGTAGATTTAAAAAAAATTACAGAAGCAATAAATGCCCCACTTCCTTTTGTTATCAAAATTATGCAACAGCTAGCTAAAGCGGGATTGGTTATTTCAAAAAAAGGTCCCAATGGTGGTTTTTTCTTATCCGAAGCGCAACGAAACATGCCATTAATCAATATTATAAAGCTAATTGATGGTAATGAATTGTTTACAAATTGTATTTTGGGATTAAAAAAATGTACGGAAAATAAACCATGCCCTTTGCATTTTAAGTTTAAGCCAATAAAAGCCGAACTTCAAAAATTGTTTGATATGCATAGTATTGAAACCATTAAAAATGACCTTGAAACTCAAAAGTTTTTTCTTTCTATTTCATAATAATTTCTAAAAATGAATGTATCTCAAAATACATTACATTGCTATCATTGCGGAGATATTTGTTTAAGCAAAAAGTGGCAATTTGAAGATAAATATTTTTGCTGTAATGGCTGCCAAACGGTTTTTCAAATATTAAATCAAAATGACATGTGCGCCTATTATGATTTAAATCATAATCCGGGCTTCTCCAATAAGGATGGTATTCGCACGAATAAATATGATTTTTTAGAATTACCCGAGTTTAAAACGAAATGGATTCAATTTTCGGATGTACATAAAAGCCATATTACCTTTTATATTCCCCAAATGCACTGTAGCAGCTGTTTGTGGGTTTTAGAACGACTATATAAAATAAATCCTGCGGTTATTGAAAGTAGTGTCAATTTTAAATCTAAAGAACTTTTTGTAGTATTTGATCACAATAAATTATCATTAAAAGATTTAGTAATTTTGTTATCTAATATTGGTTATGAGCCAATTTTGGAGATTGATAAAGAGGAGTCCGAAATTAAAAAAAATGTAGCACGAAAAAGGTTATATAAAATTGGAGTGGCTGGATTTTGTTTTAGCAATATTATGATGCTTAGTTTTCCGGAATATCTTACCGTTTCTAACGAAGTGACGATACAGCTTTCAAGAGGTTTTCAAATTTTAGCTTTATTGTTATCGATTCCAGTTTTGGGATATGCCGGTAATGAATTTTTTATTTCGGCGTATAAAGGTATGAAGCATCAAATCATTAATATAGATTTTCCAGTAGCGGCTGCATTGGCGATTACATTTTTTAGAAGTTTGTATGAAATGCAACATACTTTAGGTATTGGTTATTTAGATAGTATGTCGGGTGTGGTCTTTTTTTTATTAATAGGAAGATGGTTGCAAGAAAAAACAGAAACACATATTGTTTTTAATCGAGAATTTACGTCGTTTTTACCTATTGCTGTTTTTAAGAAAAATGAAAATGGTTTTGCTCCCGAAAACATAAAAAATATCCAAAAAAATGATATTTTAAAAATTCATTCACAAGAGATCATTCCTGTTGATGGTATTTTGAGCAAAGGAAATGCCATGTTGGACTATAGTTTTGTAACAGGAGAAAGTCAAATAATCGCTTCGCAAATTAGCGAAGTTATTTATGCTGGTGCCAAACAAACGCAAGGAGCTATTGAAATTATTGCGAGCCATAGCGTATCTCAAAGTTATTTGAATAGTTTATGGAATAAGAATAGAAATACCACCGAGGCGGTTAAAGAAAAATTTGAAGATGTGTTATCCCAATATTTTAGTTTATTAGTTTTTGTTTTGGGCGTTTCGGCAGGCATTTATTGGTATTTTAATAATGAAACGCAGCTCATGTGGAACGCCATGACAACGGTTTTTATTATTGCGTGTCCATGTGCCTTACTTTTAGCTACCAATTTTACAAATGGAAACATTATGAGATTGCTAAATCAATGGGGCATGTATTTAAAAAATGCGGATGTTTTAAGTCAACTTCAAGAAATAAAACATCTAGTTTTTGATAAAACAGGAACGATTACGCATCATCACGACGATCAAATTTCATTTGAAGGTTCATTACTAAAAAATGAGGAAATGAATCATATAGCTGAGATGTTGTGGCAATCGAAACATCCCATAGCTCAAGCCGTTTTTCAGTTTTTAAAAATACCTGTTGAAAAAACAACAATAACTATTCAGGAAATTGAAGGAAAGGGCATCAAGGCAAATGTCAATAATTTTGAATATATGCTTGGTAGTGCCTCTTTTGTTGGTTTAGAAAATGAAGTTATCGAAAATGCTTCGGTACTTTATGTAAAAATAAATAATGTGATTAAAGGAAAATTCTTGATTCATAAAGCATTTCGTGATGGCGCATTAGAAATGATTAACGGTTTTTCAAAACATTATAATACAACAATATTATCGGGAGACAGTAATTATCAAGAAGCCTATTTAAAATCGCATTTATCCAATACGAAGTTATTATTTCTTCAAAAACCCGAAGACAAATTACAATATATCGAGCAGATGCAACGTCAAAACCAACAAGTTTTGATGGTTGGAGATGGTTTAAATGATGCTTTAGCCCTTTCAAAAAGTCATGTAGGAATAGCCGTTGCGGAAGATTTTAATACATTTACGCCTGCCGCAAAAGCAATTTTAAAAGCCAAGAATATCACCCAACTTCCAAAAATTATAGAATTCGTACATTTTGGAAAACGCGTAATTTGGATTTGTTTTATATTCTCCATAATATTTAATGTCATCGGACTGTTTTATGCCGTTCAAGGAACTTTAAAACCTATCATTGCAGCTATATTGATGACATCGAGTAGTATTGGTATTATTTTGATCAGCTATGGCTTGAGTTCTTTGAAGATGAAGCAACTAAAAAGTTGAAATAAGATTCTTATCATTTTATAGTATATTTGTAATTTTATAGTTATGACCAACGCCGCTTCTTCTAAAAAAACGATAAACGTAATTCTATTTTTTGTAGTGCTTATCGCTGCAGTTTTCTTGTATTTTAAAACTACAAAGGACGATAAAAAAGTAGAAGAAGATGCACAGATAATTTTAAAATCAGTGACTTCGGTGAGTAAACTAGTCGTGCTCGAAAGCCAATGGAGCGAAATTTATACTTATAAAGAAACAGAAAAAGTATTTTTTAATCTTGTGCCTACCGAAAAGAAAGCCATTGTTTTGCTTAAAGCCAAAGCTCAGATAAGTTATGATTTAAAAAAATTAAAAATCAAGATTGATAAAGAAAACAAACAGTTAATTATTCAATCATTGCCGAAAGAAGAAATCATGATTGAGCCCGATTTAGAATATTATGACATCGAAACTAGTGTTTTAAATAAATTTAAGCCTTCGGATTTTAATAAAATTCAAAAAAATGCCAAAGCCTTTGTATTAAATGAAATTGAAAAAAGTGGCTTAAAAAATCAAGCCAAACAAGTTTTTATTGAAAAATTACAATCTTTAATTTCGCTTACCGAAGGGTTGGGCTGGACGGTAAAATATGAAGGAACTATCGAAAATTATATAAAAGACAACATTTAATTGTAAATATGCAACAACTTTTAGTCGCTTCGGGCAATCAAAATAAAATTGAAGAAATGCGTGCTATTCTCAAAACAAGATATGAAGTTTTGAGTTTAAAAGATATCCAATGGACCGAAGAAATTCCAGAACCTTTTGATACGATTCGAGAAAATGCCATCCATAAGGCACGTTATTTTTATGAAAAAACAGGAAAAGCTTGTTTTTCGGAAGATAGTGGATTGGAAGTGGATGTATTAGACGGAAAGCCTAGCGCCTTTAGCGCACGCTTTGCAGGCCCCGAAAAAAATGATTTAGCAAATATTCACAAAGTTCTTGAATTAATGCAAGGTGTTGAAAATCGAAGGGCACAATTTAAATCCGTTATGGTGTTTTATGATGGAAAACAAGAAATCATTACCGAAGGCGAAATGAAAGGACATCTAATAAATGAAATCAAAGGTCAAAATGGATTTGGATATGATCCTATTTTTATAGCCGATAATCAAACGTTGACCAATGCGCAATTAACCAAAGATCAAAAAAACGAAATCAGCCATCGCCGAAAAGCTCTTGAGGCTATGATAAAAGCGTTGGGTTAAAACTAAGGCTTAATCTTTTGAACATGCGTTGCAACATGGTCAATTTTTTGATGTATTTTGGAAAGCCCTACCGTGTCGTAATTCAACTCTTGCAGGAGCGAATCGACCTCAATATTTGTTTTTTCAATATCTTGCCAAATCGATAGAAACGAAGAGTCCATAAGAATAGAATCGGGCATTTTATTGATTTTCTCTTTGATTTCGGCAAATTTGATTTTTACCGCCGAGATTTCAGAACTTTTCTTTGTTGAACTTCGATATTTTTTAAAAATAAAAAATACGGCAAAAATGTTGATTACAACAAGTATAGAAATGGCAAATAGGTATATTTTTTTAATTTGCATGCGCTTCGATTCGGATTAAAAAACAATCAAAAAATTACCATAAATTAAAATGGAATGCAAATTTACGAATTATATTTTTTATAAATTGCTTTAATAACTAATCTCTAATTTTTGGCTAATTTTTTGTTTCTTTGCATTTTAAAAATAAAATAAGATGAGGATTTCTTGGAATTGGCTTTGTGATTATATCTCAACGACGTTAAGCGTTGAAGAAATCGGTAAAATGCTAACTCAAATTGGCTTAGAAGTAGAAATGATTGAAAAAGTCCAATCGATACCGGGTGGTCTTGAAGGAATTTTTATCGGTGAAGTGCTCGAAGTCGTTAAGCATCCGAATGCAGATAAACTCAACGTAACGAAAGTAAATTTAGGCGAAGCTTTTGGAATTCAGCAAATTGTATGCGGTGCGCCAAATGTAGCTCAAGGCCAAAAAGTGCTTGTGGCTACGGTAGGTAGTATTTTATATCCAAAAAATGGTGCCTCTTTCGAAATCAAAGCGGCTAAAATTAGAGGCGAGGAAAGTTTTGGTATGATTTGCGCCGAAGATGAAATCGGAATAGGTTCAAGCCACGATGGTATTATCGTTTTACCTCAAGATGCTCAGGTAGGAATGCCCGCCAGTAAATATTATGACATCGACTCGGATTTTGCTATCGAAATCGGACTTACGCCGAATCGTATGGATGCAATGAGTCATAAAGGTGTCGCTCGCGATTTGCATGTTGCGCTAACAGCTAGAAATATGCCACACGAGTATTTCCCAATGGGTAAAGTTTTCCAAAAGATTTCTGAAGGCGAAAAAAAGCAACTCAGCGTAGCCGTTACTTCCGAAAATTGCTCGATCTATCAAGCCGCTTTGCTTGAAAATATTCAAAATATGGAATCTCCAAAATGGTTAAAATTTCGATTAGAAACCATAGGGGAACGAAGTATCAACTCGGTGGTGGATTGTAGCAATTTTATTCTTCATGATTTGGGACAACCCACACATTGTTTTGATGCGACTCAAGTTGAAAACCACGCATTGCAAATTAAAGAACTTGCCAAACAAGAAAAATTTGCTTCATTAATCGATCAAGAGTTTGAACTTGTAGCGGGCGATTTAGTAATTGCTGATGAAAGCAAAACGCTATGTTTAGCAGGTATTGTTGGTGGAAGCAACAGTAGCGTTTCGGGCAATACAAAATCCATTATTTTAGAAACAGCGTATTTTAATCCAACCAAAGTACGACAAACGACGACCAGAATTGGTTTCCGTTCCGAATCGGCATCGAAGTTTGAAAAAGGGATTGATCCTAATGCTTTAGAAGCCGCCAATCATAAAATGCTCGACATGCTTGGCGAAATAACAGGCGCCACATTAAATTCAGAAATAGTTGCTATTGGTAATCAAGATTTCAAACCTTATTCCGTTCATTTATCTTTTGATAAATTAAACCAATATGCAGGATTTGAAATAGATAAAAAATTAGCACTTCAAATATTAAACGCATTAGAAATTCAGGTGCTTTCTGAAACGGCAGAAGGACTTCAACTTGAAGTGCCCCATTTTAAATATGATGTAACGCGCCAAGAAGATGTGATTGAGGAAATTATGCGAATCGTTGGATTTGATGAAATCCCCTATCCAAAATTTTTAAGATCGACGTTGAGTTTTAAGCCACATAAAACCATTTTTGAGCTGGAAGAACAGTTGGCTCATGATTTGGCAGGAATGGGACATTTTGAAATTATGACCAATTCGATTGCTTCGAGTAAAATCTATCAAAGCGAACAGCGTGTGCCATTGCTTAATGCAATGACGAGCGAACTCGATACGATGCGTGAAGATATGATTTCGGGCTTTTTGGAAGTAGCTAGCTACAATATAAATCGGGATCAGAAAGATTTAAAACTTTTTGAATTCGGCAATTCGTACTTCAAAAAAGAAACCTATGGCCAAAAAAGGCATTTGGCGATCTTGCATTCCGGTCAATTTGAAGTAGGTTATTGGCAAAATCCAAAAGGCGTTTCTTCAAGTTTTTATAGTCTGATGGGCGTGGTGAGCCAGATTGTAAACCGATATGCCAAAAAATTTGAATTAAAAGAGGTTTCTCATAGCTCGTTTGATGTAGCTTTAGAAATCATTTGTAATAAAAAGCCGATTGGAATCATTGGGATGATTTCGCCAAAAGTAGCAAAAGAGTATGGTTTAAAACAAAAAGTATATTTTGCGCAGTTGGATATGGAGCCGTTGTTTGAAATCGCGCAACAAATTAAAATTTCGTATAAAGAAATTTCAAAATTCCCACCGGTAAAACGTGATTTTGCGTTGATGATTCAAGAACAAGTTACGCTCGATCAAATTGAAAAAATATGCAAAACCCAACTTAAAGAGCATTTAATTGACTTTTATTTATTTGATGTTTTTAAAGACCCAACTTGGCAAAATCAGAAATCCTATGCGGTTCGATTGGTCTTGGAAAATAAAGAAAAAACATTTGAAGATAAAGAAATCGATCAATTGATGGCACCTTTAATTCAAAAACTCGAAAAAGAAATCGGCGCAACGATACGAAGTTGATTGGAGGGGGATATATTAAATGTTATGTATTGCCGTGTTAATATTTTATAAATGAACCAAACATCATATAATTTTATAAACAATTATTGTATTATATTTACTAAAAGATACAAATATAGTACTTATAAATGAGTATATTTGGCTTTAATATTGTTTTATCAAATTTAAAATTATGAAAATTAAAGAATATTTAAGATTTTATAGATTAAGTCTGGAAGAAATATTTCAAAATTATAATGAATTATATACAAAGAGTCTAATCGATGAAAAAACTGAAAACTGGCTAATAAATATTGAAGACAAGTTAAATCTTTTAAAAAATAATAAAGAAAGAGACTCAATACGTGTTGTTATTTTTAAGTTGAAAAATAATGACATGTTTACCATAGATGATACTGAAAATTTAAATACTTTTATTTCTAAAATTAATTCTATCGTAAATATTGCAGATAGAATTAATAATTTTAAAGAAGGAACAAGTCTAGATAATAACGAAAAACTTAGCTTATTTCAGTTGTTTAATAAAATGTCAACTACAAATAGTTTAAAAAATTTAAATCACCTTATTTTAAATCAGAATCTAAATATATTTAAAGCTCATTTGTTTTCAATTATTAAACATTGTCAAAATCCAAAAGATTATCCTATTTACTATAAATTTTGGAGAAATATTTGTAAAGAAGTACTAGAATATTCTGACGATTATGATTCGTTATGTCTATTATACAGAAAATTTCCTGAAAATGATAGACATATAATATTTGGGGTATATTTTGGAGTTCTTGCAAAATTAATAATTTCTAATTTTTTTAAGAGTAATGTCGAAGATAAAGAAAAAGGTATTAAATATATTAAAGAAAAAGTAATAAATTTAGATAAATATATGATTTTATTGAATAAAGAGTTTAATTCAATAAAAATTGATAATAAAAGTATTAAAATAGAGCCCATGATTCCTTTAAATCAAATTTTGTTTGGAGCTCCAGGAACTGGAAAAACATACAATACAAAAAAAATAGCTGTTGAAATTATCAAAGGAGAAAAAGTAAGAAGCCGTGAAGATATAAATGACGAATATGAAAATTTGGTAAATGCTAAACAAATTGTTTTCACCACGTTTCATCAGAGTTTAAGCTATGAGGATTTTATCGAGGGAATAAAACCAGAAACATCGGATGGTAATGTTACCTACGAAGTGAAAGATGGAATTTTTAAGAGTTTATGTCAAAATGCTAATCCCAAAAATACTATCAGTTTTGAAAATGCTTACGAGAAACTTCAACAAAAATTAGCTGAAAATGAAATAATTGAACTTAAAACCCCGACAGATAAAACTTTTTTAATTGCTCTTAATAAGAATGGTAATCTAAGCTTAATGACAGGAAGCAAGAGAGAAAAACAAGGAGTTCTTACCAAAGAAAAATTATTACAGCAACTGAATGGAAAACAAGTTTTTATTGGTTGGGAAGGATATTTTAAAGGCGTTATTAATTATCTGAAGTCTGAATTTAACTTCAATCCTGAAACAATTGATAATACAAAAAATTATGTTCTCATTATTGATGAAATTAATAGAGGAAACGTTTCCGCCATTTTTGGAGAACTCATAACACTTTTGGAAGAAGATAAACGAAAAGGCAATAAGGAACAAATTGAAGTTACTCTTCCCTATTCTGCCGACAAATTTTCCGTTCCAAATAATGTATACATAATTGGAACAATGAACACAGCCGACCGAAGTGTTGAGGCTTTGGATACGGCTTTGAGAAGACGTTTTTCATTTACAGAAATGCAACCTAATCCAGAAATCTTGTTGAATTTAGAATATCAAGACGTGAATATGAAACGATTGCTGAAGACTATAAACCAACGCATTGAAGTATTAATTGATAAAGACCATCAAATCGGCCATTCATACTTTATTGGCATTAAAAATTTAGAAGATTTGAAGATGGTTTTTAAAGACAAAATTATTCCTCTTTTGGAAGAATATTTTTATGGAGATTTTGGAAAAATTGGTTTGGTGTTAGGTGGAAATTTCATTTTTCAAGAGGATAACAATGCAAAGTTTCCGAAAAACTTCAACTATGAAAAAGACTTTTTAGAAGATAAAAAAGTTTATAGAATTATGCCTATTGATGTTTGGGACAAAAGCACATTTATTTCGGTTTATGAGGATTAACAAATGATTAACAAAAAGTTCATACAAGTATTTGAGTATCAGAAATTGCGATACGATGACTCGGGAGATTTCCGAAAACATCATTTTGATGCAATGGTAAAATTCAATGAATTGCACCAAAACAAGTATTTTACGATTATTCACAAAGGAATTAGTTTCGCTAATTATGTTGGGGTTATTCAAATTGGGGGCTTAACGATTGAAATTCTTCCAAAAGCAGATAACAACGAAAATGCAGACAAAAATCTTTGGCAAAATATTTTACTGAATATGCTCAAAGTATGTAAGTATATTCAAGTTGAATCTATTTCTGAAACACAACTAAAAAAACGATACCATTCTATTTTAGATGTTTATTTTGAGCTTTATCTGAACGAAGTCGAAAGATTGGTAAAAAAGGGATTGATACGAAAATACAGAAAAAATCAATCTAACAAAAGCGCATTAAAAGGCAAATTACTATTCGCATTAAATATTCAACAAAATTTAGTACACAAAGAGCGGTTTTATTGTGAATATAAAGTTTATGATAAAAACCATTTATTAAATCAGATTTTGTACAAAGGTTTATTGGTTTTGAAAACTTTTGTAAAAGATTCTTTGAAAGACAAAACTAACCGATTGTTGTTTGAATTTCAAGACGTTGAAAATATCAATATTCAGAACAAGCATTTTGATAAAATCACAATTGATCGAAAAAACAACGACTATCAAAATGCATTTGATATAGCAAAAATCATAATTTTGAATTATTCACCAAGTTTGAATTACGGAAGCGAAAATTTACTCACTCTTTTATTTGATATGAATGCGTTGTGGGAAGAATTTATTTTCCGTGTACTTCAAAAACACAAAACCGACGATATAAAAGTTTTATTTCAAAACTCAGATAAATTTTGGGAAAACAAGAAAGTTCGCCCTGATATTGTTCTGAAAACACAAAATGAAACTTTTGTCATTGACACAAAATGGAAAATCATTGAAGCAAATAATCCATCAGACGCTGACTTAAAACAAATGTTTGTTTACAATTTGCATTGGAAAGCCAAAAAAACATTATTGCTTTATCCGAAAACCAATCAAATAGACAGCAATTTCGGAACTTTTCATTTTGACAATTTAGGCAATAAATGTAAGCTCGGATTTGTAGACATAACGAACGATTTGACAATTAAAAATAGTAAAATTATATCGAAGGAAATATATGAGAAGTTGTGCCTTAAAACACCTACTTAAAAAAAAGCTTTTTAGTTAACCTCCTCGCTTCACCTCGTTTCATTTCCTCACGAACCGTAAATATTGAAATTAATATAAATAGATAAAAAGTAATAACAAATTGGAATAAATTCCACTTGAAATAATAAAGTTAAAATAAATTATTGATTGAATTAATGTTTTATATTTGTAATTAAATAATATGCTTAAAATAAAACAATTTCTTAAATTACATTGGAGGGCTATTATAGTTATTTTTGGACTATTGTCAATGTTAATTGGTTTAACAAATAGTTATTATGAAAACATAGATCTTGAAGATGAAGTTTATACTTTAAAAAAGAAAAATGAAGAATTAGAAAGTGAACTAGAAGAATGTAAATCTTTAAAAAATGATTTTGAAAGTAATTCATCTTACCAATTAGACAACAGTCATATATTACAAGACTTTAATATAGATAATAGTCAGAATAAAAGTTCTACTAATTCTGAAATGGGAAGCAGTAATTTATATTTTGTGAAAGAAAATAAAGTATATTTTTATTCAGAGCCTAATATAGCAGCTATAACTAATAGTTATTTAATAAAAGGAGATGTTGTTGAAGTTGTTAGTTATAATGGAGATTTTTGTAAAGTTAAATTTACAAATAAAAATTATAAAACCACGATTGGATATATTTTAGTTTCGGAGCTAGAAATGTATAAGTAAAATATTTATTATTTTAGCGAGATTTTTTGCCTTCGTTTTTATTTCATTAGTATATTTATTCAACTTTGATATTAATATCATTATCCGCTAAAAAACCGTGAGATAAATATTCTTTATGACACTGTAAATTCAAAAAATGACACTGTAAATGACACGGTATTTTTATTGATTAAGCAGGATAATAAAATAACAGCTAATGAAATTAGTGAACGATTGAAAATTAGTGAAAGCACGGTAAAAAGAAAAATTAAAACGCTCAAAACCAAAGGAATCATAGAACGCAAAGGAAGTGACAAAAATGGATATTGGAGGATCATTGATTAAATTTGGGAAATAAATTTTAGAAGTTGGTGCGCGAGGACAAGTGCCAAGGCGGTTGTTTTTCTCTCATCTTTTCCAACTGTTCTAAAAGCCATTTTTTGTTAATCATATTGGCTTCATCAATTTGTGCTTTTAGATGTTTCTTTTTAGAAGCGGTGGCTTTAAAATGTAGGGCGTACAATTTTTTGATAAATTTCAGAAAATTGAGATGGTTTGCGGCGCGTTCGTTTGAAAATGATTTATTTCGTTTGATATAAATATACAAACTGCTGCAATTATAATTCAAGGCTTCTTCGTCTTTGAGCATAAAATAGCAACGAATAATAAGAATCCGCGCATTTAAAGCATAAAACGCATCGGTGTATTTTACTTGCAAAAGCTGGCGCATCGCCTGAGGGTATTCATTTTTTTCAAAATACATACGCGCCAAGTTAAAATTATAGGAATTCTCTTGATCGGCATGGGGCACCAATTTATGAAATTCATTAATAAAATGCGCTACCCATTCCATTTCCTGAAGCTGTAGTCCACAAAAAACAATATTCCGAAACCGCTCCGAAGGCAGGTCGCCTTCTTGATGGTAATGCCTCAAACTGGCTTTGTAGAGCTCAAATAAATATTCTAAAAAGTCATTGCTGCCGGCATTGATTTTCTTGATACAAAAATTGGACAGATACGTAATCATCGTTTTAGAATCTTCGATATTTTCTTGATCCAAAATGACTTCATTTTTCAAGAAAATAAAGGAATCCATATCGTTATTCTTGAGGATTAAATAGAGCGAAATATACCAATTGATGAATTTTGGATACGACGTTCTTTTTGCAATAATATCTTCAAGAATGGTTTCGTTGATAAATTCGATAGGCTGAATCTGTTTCATTCGCGCCTCAAGATTGAGATGCAAACAAGCCGATTCGATAATTTCGAAAATCAATTTATGTTCTTTCTTTTGAAAGTATTCCGAATAGCTTTGGCTTAACTTATCAATATTCGATTCATTTTGAATTAAATACGTCAGTTTGTTTTTACTTTTTTGATATTCAAAATTAAAATTATCTTCGGCGTTGGGCTCCGAATTTTTGATTTCGGAATGCAACAAAAAATGAAGATTTTTCTTCATTTTATTTTTGGTATAAAAAAAGTTGCTGGCTTCAAAAGACAATTTGGGCTGTTCTTCAATCGAACGAAGGATCATAAATTTTTCCAAAACTTTAAGCAAACGACTTTGATAAACCCGCAACGATAAATCGCTATAGGGCATTTCAGCGCCAAATACGTAGCTAAAACACTCGTTTTTGTCCCATTCTGTTTCAAAATGAATTTGTTCGCTAAAAAATTCGTGAAGTTTATTTAAATAGTCGCTTTGATTGATAAACGGAAGTTTTAAAAAAGCGTCTATGTCTTTTTTATCATTTTTTGAAAGATGTAAATAATATTCTTCGATTTTGCTTTTTGACATCGTTTTTTCTTTTTTAACCAATTATTAGATTAATAAATTCGATTTAACAAATTTCAGGGTAAAATTAATTTGTAACAAAAATAATATAAAATCTAACAATATTGTGAATTTTTTAAACCAAAACTTTGTTATTACTGTAACAAAAGTAGTAAAATGTGTAAAAAAATGATAGAAAATTAAAGCATTTTTGTACTCAGATAACCAAAAGAAATATTTTTTAACCAAAAAAAGGGGGGTTGCTTATGAAAAATTTTTACATTTTTATTTTAAGTATTTTAGGGGGAATGACTTCTTTGTATAGTCAAAACGGTACACAAGCCGACAGCGGTCGCGTTATTATCGGTTCTCAAGTTCAGCGTACTATTGATGTGTTAATCAATGATAATCTGGTTGCAGGCAAAAACTACAGCCTCGAAAGTGTATTTAAATCGGTTACAAGTCAAGCCATAAATATTTCGATTGTAAGCGGAAAAGCGGTTTATCAAGATATTCAAGGCACGTCTTTAGCGAATGACACTTTTTTTTATGTAGCTCGAAACTTAAATGACAATTCTTTAGATACCAATTTTGTTGTGGTCCGCAAAACGGACTTGCCGCTCGATGTCAGCCCTGGTGATGCCAATAAAGATAATATTTGCAACCACTTAGATGTTTTAAATATAGGTATCGGATTTGGCAAAACCAATCAAGAGCGCGAGGGTATCTATAAAACGAATAATTGGGGCGTTTTGCGTGCTTATAATTGGAATGAATCGATAGGCGCAACCAATGCAAAACATGCCGATGCGGATGGCGATGGAAAAATTGACAGCTTCGGTGACATCGCTACGGTGTATAAAAATTATAACCGATCAGTAAATGCTCCAAATAGCTCGTATAGCCCAACGGGAGGTAAAAACTTTGTGATTTCTAGTCCAGATACGCTTAAATTAGTCGGTTCAAGCCAAACATTTAGTGTAAAAGTTCAGTTGGGAACGGCTACAGACAAAGTGGAAGCCAATCACGGAATTGCATTTTCAATCGTTTATGATAAAAATGTCTTCAAAAAAGATAAAATTTCATTTGTTCCAAATAATTGGTATGGAAATGCGTCCATCATTCCATTTTGGTTTCATGATACCACCAATGGAAAATTTGACATTGCTTTAACCAAAAAAAATCAAGTAAGCAGCGAAACTTGGGGTGATATTGGCCGCGTGGATATTGTTATCGACGATATTTTGGATGGATTGGCCGATGGAATACAAACGAATTTTAAAATCGAAAAAGCGCTTTTGGTTAATGAAAGCCTTACACCGCTGCCTGTTACAATTCCGACACCAAAGGTGATTACGCTTAAAAAAGTGGGAAGCGCCGTTCAAAATGTAAATAAAAAAGAACTCCAAATTCAAATAAATTCGACAAATTTGAATATTCAAAGTAGCCAAAATATAAAAAAATTAAACATTTTTTCTATCTTGGGGCAAACGATGTATTCAAGAGAATCGATTCGAGCGTCGCAACAAATCGAGATTGCTATAGAAAATTGGCCATCGGGAGTTTATTTTATTCAAACAGATCAAAATACGCACAAAGTCTTAATCCCCTAATACATATAAAATTTAACGTTTTTCATATTTCCGTTTAAAAATTAGATTGGGGAGTAATTTTTAGCAAAACCATTAAGAAAGCCAAACTTGTAAACGTTGGCTTTCTTTTTTTTCTGCCTTTTTGTCATTTTTTGATTTTGGTATATAAATTGAATGTAGTAATTATAAATTCAATTTATTAACTAACTTAAAATATAAAAGCATGAATAAAGGTAAAATTAACGTTCAGGTAGAAAACATTTTCCCATTAATCAAAAAATTCTTGTATTCCGACCATGAAATCTTTTTAAGAGAGCTTATTAGCAACGCAACGGATGCAACCTTAAAATTAAAACATTTGTGCCAAATTGGACAAGCTCAGGTGGAATACGGAGCACCGATGATTGAAATCAAAATCAATAAAGATCAAAAAACGCTTCATATTATCGACCAAGGATTGGGAATGACCCAAGAAGAGGTTGAAAAATATATCAATCAAGTAGCGTTTTCGGGCGCTGGCGAATTTCTTGAGAAATATAAAGACAGTGCCAAAGATTCAGGCATTATCGGACATTTTGGCTTAGGGTTTTACAGCGCTTTTATGGTTGCCCATAAAGTTGAAATTATTTCTAAAAGTTATACCGACGCGCCGGCTGCGCATTGGACGTGCGACGGTAGCCCAGAATTTACCCTTGATGCTCATACCAAAATGGAACGTGGTACCGAAATTATCTTGCATATTGCCGAAGATAGTGAAACGTTCTTAGAAGAACATAAAATCAAGGAATTGTTGAACAAATACAACAAATTCATGCCAATTCCGATTAAATTTGGATCTAAAAAAGAAACTTTGCCTTTAGCCGAAGATGCACCAAAAGATGCAAAACCCGAAGAAATCGAAGTAGATAATATTATTAATATTACACAGCCCGCTTGGACTAAAAAACCAAATGAATTAAAAGATGAAGACTATAAAGAATTCTACAGACAGTTATATCCTATGCAATGGGAAGAACCCTTATTTCACATTCACCTCAACGTGGACTTTCCATTCAACCTTACCGGCATACTCTATTTCCCTAAACTCAGCCCAAATTTACAAATACAAAAAGACCGTATCCAGCTTTTCCAAAATCAAGTTTATGTAACGGATAATGTTGAAGGCATTGTACCTGAGTTTTTAACGATGCTACGAGGCGTTATTGATAGTCCGGATATTCCGCTAAACGTGTCGCGTTCGTATTTACAAGCCGACGGAAATGTGAAGAAAATTTCGGAATATATCACCAAAAAGGTGGCTGAAAAACTTCAAAGCTTGATTAAAGACCATCGTGAAGATTTTGAGAAAAAATGGAATGATATTAAAATCGTAATTGAATACGGAATGCTTTCGGAAGCTAAATTTTATGAAAAAGCCGTAGATTTTGCATTATATCCTGATACTGACGGAAAATATCATTTGCTTAAAGAAGTGATCGAGCAAATCAAACCAAATCAAACGGATAAAAACAATAAAACCATCGTTTTGTACACGTCGGATTTAAGTGCACAACACAGCTATATTGCCAGCGCTAGAGAAAGAGGTTACTTAGTATTGCATTTAGACAGCCCAATTGTGGCGCATTTGATTCAAAAATTAGAATCAGAAAATGAAAATATCCAATTTGCTCGTGTGGATGCAGATACTCTTGATCAATTGATTCAGAAAGATGAAAATCAAATTTCAAAACTTTCGGATAAAGAAAAAGAAACCTTAAAAGGTTTGTTTGAGGAAGTCGTTCCAAAAGAGAATTTTAGTGTTCAGTTGCAACCCATGGCTTCCGATGCGCAGCCTATTTGGATTACGCAGCCCGAATTTATGCGTCGTATGAAAGATATGCAAGCCACAGGCGGCGGTGGATTTATGGCAATGGGCGGATTTCCCGAAATGTATAATTTAGTAGTCAATGAAAACCATCCTTTGGCTACCAAGATTATGGAATCGAAAGATAAAGAACTCATCAAACATGCTTTTGATTTGGCGCGTTTATCTCAAAACCTTTTGAAAGGCGAAGCCCTTACGCAGTTTATTCAAAACAGTTACAATAAATTGTAATAAAACCCAAATTAATCATTAAAAAATGATTAATCGTATAATGTCTTGTAATTCAATCAATTTAATATTGATTGAAACAATCCTTTTACGGGGTTAAACCCAACTAACGCCTTATTTTATTACTTCGTAGTAATCTAATCCGTAATTTGGGTTAAATAAAATTGTATTGAAATTTCATTAAAACGAGAACTTAGGTTCTCGTTTTTTTATTAGCCTATTTTATAATGATTTTTATATAATTCTTTGAAAAGTAAAATAAGTACCGTTCCAAACAAAATGGATATTAAAATTGGATGAAATACAAAAGTACCTACATTTTCAAATTTAAAAAAGTTGTAAATATGAACTAAGTTTGCTAGATAGGCATAAGAGAATAATCCATAGATTAAATATTGTTTTTTTGAAAAACAGTAAATGATAATGAAGAAAATACAAGTATGGCAATATCTTTCATGCATTTGTGTTAGAAAATAAAAGAAATTTAATGCCACTAATGCTCCCGAAAGCGCAATTAATTCATAAGAAAATGAATAGTTTTTTGTAAGAATATTGCGCCACGTCTTTTTTAATAAAGGAAGTAATGCAAAAAAGGAAGCCGTAAAAAACATGATGTATCCATAAATTTTATAATTTAATCCTAGAAAAGGATCGGTATCTTTAATAGCTCCTAAATCCATTAAAGCAGGCTTAGATTCAAATAAAAACCAAATATTAAAAGCGTTGACTGTAGGGAAAGGGTAACGATCTACCGAATTTTTCATAATGTCAATAATTGCAAATGGGTTCTCAAGAGGTGCAGTAAAAATAAATAATACCACAATTATACTTAATGCAGACCAAAAAATCGTAATAGGTCGATTTATAAAATGCGGTAAAGCAATTAAACCTAAAATTGGAATATAAAAAATAGCTTGAAATTTGCACAATAACGCAAAAGCCATTATGCCAAATGCTGCTGGAATTTTATTTTTATATCCTAAATATAAAGAAATAATAACTACAAATGAATATAAACTATCTACTTGCCCCCAAACATAGGAATTGTAAAAAAATGCAGGATTTAAAACAATAATTAAAAAGTAAAAAATCCAATCGGCTTTAATTTTAAGAAAACGAAGAAGTAACAGCGCAAATACAAATTCAATTGCGGTAAAAATTAATTTAAATAAAGGTAATGTAATATCAAGTCTACTAAGATCGGATTGAATAGATACAAAAAAATATAATAAATAATGCGTGATTGGCATGTAATCCGTATTCGAATCAATATAAATTTTCGAAATTCCATATTGATAATTATGTAAACCCCATTTTAAAAATAAATCTAAATCATAATGATGTGACAAAGGAACCATCAATAATAAAACGATAAATAAAAAGAAAAATATAAATACATTTTTCTTTGAATCACCAAATAGAGTGATAGTCTGATTCATAATTTTTTTCATAATAGTTTTATTAGTTTATTTAAAATTCTGTTTTCGTTTTATTTTTTAATTCGAGGCATTTTAAAACGCATACAATTTTTCCAAACCTTCGATTAAACGATGATTGGCTAAAAAATTATTTTCTAACACTTCGGCAAACGGAATTGGCGTATCGAGGCTTGCAATACGAATAATTGGCGCATCTAAATCAAAAAAGCAAGTTTCTTGAACACGGGCTACAATTTCGCCACCGATGCCACCCGTCAAACTATCTTCATGTAAAACCAAGAGTTTTTTGGTCTTTCGAACGCTTTCAAATATCGTTTCATAATCCAAAGGTGCTAAAGTTCTCAAATCGATCGTATCTGCCGAAATATAAGGAAGTTTTTTTAAGGCATCTAATGCCCAATGAACCCCCAATCCATAAGTTACTATGGTTAAATCCAGTCCCTCGGTTACTTTTGCGGCTTTACCAAAAGGAATATTGTAATAACCTTCGGCAACTGGTCCTGAAATACTGCGATATAGTTTTTTATGTTCAAAAAATAAGACCGGATTGGGGTCTTCTATCGCACTCAATAAAAGTCCTTTGGCGTCCATCGGATTCGAAGGATAGGCAATTTTTAAACCTGGCGTATGAAAAAACCAAGCTTCGTTACTTTGACTATGAAAAGGACCCGCCGCCACACCAGCTCCGGTCGGCATTCTAAAAACAGCTTTAACGGATTGCCCCCATCTCCAGTGCAATTTTGCTACATTATTGATTAATTGATTAAAACCTTCCGTTACAAAATCGGCAAATTGAAATTCCATTATCGAACGAATGCCATTAATACTCAATCCTTGCGCCGATCCTACGATTGCGGCTTCACAAAGCGGCGTGTTTCGCACCCGTTCTTTACCAAATTTAGCAACGAATCCGTCTGTAGCCTTAAAAACACCTCCATATTCTGCGATGTCTTGCCCCATAATTACCATATCAGGAAATTGTTCCATCGCGATATCCATCGCTTCAGTGATACTATCGATAAATCGCAATTCGCGCTCGGTCGTTTTTGCTTCAATAATTTCAAAATCGGATGGCGCAAAAATATCTGTAATTTCCGCTTCGGTATTCGGTGTGATTTCAGGTTTAATGATCGTTTGGTCTAAAGCGAGGTCTATTTCTTCTTTAATTGTGTTTTTTATGGCTTCTAACTCCTCTTTTGAAATTAATTTATTGGTTTCCAAGTAGTTTTCATACCATAAAATGGGATCTTTTTTCGCCCAAATGTCTTGAAGTCCTTCGGGATAATATTTGGTGCCACTGGCTTCTTCATGTCCTCGCATTCGGAAGGTAATGGCTTCAATCATATATGGTCTAGGATTTTCCGAAATATCCGCTTTTATGTTTTTTACCGTTTCTAAAACTTCTAAAATATTATTTCCATCAATCTGAACACCTTCGATGCCATATCCAACACATTTATCTATAAATTGTTTGCATTTAAACTGTTCGGTGGAAGGCGTGCTCAAACCCCATTGATTATTTTCGATAACAAAAATGACCGGTAAATTCCATACGGCGGCTACATTTACCGCTTCATGAAAATCGCCTTGACTGGCGCCGCCGTCGCCACTAAAAACCAAACAAACTTGTTTATTTTTTTTGAGCAAATTGCCTAATGCAATGCCATCTGCAACGCCAAGCTGACTGCCCAGATGCGAAATCATTCCTACAATTTTATAATCTTGAGTCCCAAAATGAAATGAACGGTCTCTACCTTTGGTAAAGCCATCCATTTTTCCTTGAAATTGAGAAAATAACGTTTCAAAAGGAATATTTCGGCTTGTAAATACGCCTAAATTACGGTGCATAGGTAAAATATACTCTTCGGTATCCAACGCTAAGGTACATCCAACCGAAATGGCTTCTTGCCCCCAACTGCTAAACCATTTACTGATTTTTCCTTGACGAAGCGCGATTAACATCTTTTCCTCGATCAATCGAGGCGTTATCAATTTTTTGTATATTTCTATAGGCGTCATATGGGTTTATTTAAGACAGCAATTGATTCCAGCTTGTTTTTTCGAGAATAAGACGATGAACGGCATCTATTGGCATGCGCTCTTGTTGCATCGAATCGCGGTGTCGAATGGTACACGTATTGTCCTCCAAAGATTGATGGTCAATTGTAATGCAAAATGGAGTACCTAACGCATCCTGACGACGGTATCGCTTGCCAATACTGTCTTTTTCGTCATATTGAGTATATAAATCCATTTTAAGACTATTGAATAATGCTCTTGCTTTTTCGGGCAAACCATCTTTTTTTACCAAAGGTAAAATCGCTACTTTATTGGGCGCTAAGGTTGGATGAATTTTTAAAACCACGCGTTCCTCGCCATTTTCAAGCACTTCTTTCTGGTAGGCACTACTCAAAATGGCTAAAAACGTTCTAGAAACACCAATAGAAGTTTCTACCACATATGGAATATAACTTTGATTCAACTCAGGATCAAAATATTGCAATTTTTTACCGCTTAATTCTTGATGTTGTTTTAAATCAAAATCCGTACGGCTATGAATTCCTTCCAACTCTTTAAATCCAAAAGGAAATTCAAATTCTATATCTACTGCCGCATTTGCATAATGTGCGGTTTTTAAATGATCATGAAATTTATATTTAGCCGCATCTATACCTAATTTTTTGTGCCAATTGATGCGTGTTTCTTTCCAATATTCATACCATTTCATTTCCTCACCGGGTCTTACAAAAAATTGCATTTCCATTTGTTCAAACTCACGCATTCGGAATATAAACTGACGTGCCACGATTTCATTTCGAAATGCCTTTCCTATTTGTGCAATTCCAAAAGGAATACGCTGACGGCTAGTATTCAACACATTTAAGAAATTTACAAAAATGCCTTGCGCTGTTTCAGGTCTTAAATAAATGGTATCCGAATCTTCGGCTACCGATCCCATTTGAGTCGAAAACATTAGGTTAAATTGTCTTACATCCGTCCAATTTCGGCTACCGCTAATTGGGCAAACAATCTCGCTATCTTCAATAATTTTTTTGATTTCGTCTAATTGATTTTCTTCAAGCGCTTTTTTAAATCGTGCATTAATCTGATCGATTTTGGCTTGATATTCCATCACTCTTGGATTGGTGCTTCGATACATTTCGGCATCAAACGTTTCGCCAAATCGTTTTGCCGCCTTTTCGACTTCTTTTTTGATTTTATCTTCAATTTTGGCAATATGTTCTTCAATCAAAACATCGGCGCGGTATCTTTTTTTACTGTCTTTATTGTCGATTAATGGATCATTAAATGCATCGACGTGACCACTGGCTTTCCAAACCTTTGGGTGCATAAAAATCGAGCTATCTATCCCAACGATATTTTCATGCATCTGCACCATGCTTTTCCACCAATATTCTTTGATATTATTGACAAGCAAAACACCGTTTTGTCCATAATCATATACAGCGCCTAGCCCATCATAAATTTCGCTGCTCGGAAAAATAAAACCATATTCCTTTGAATGTGAAATAATATTTTTAAATAAATCGTCACTCATAACTGTGTTTTTAATCAAGCTACAAAAGTAATCAAAAATATTTCGTTGATAGTAAAATCAATGTGCGTATTTATTGAATATTTATACTTTAATCTTTTTTTTATAACTTTGCAAAGTATCTTTATATATTCATTATGAAAGTATTTGTATTCCTATTATTTCTTAGTTTAACATTCTCGTCTTGTCAGTTTTTTGAATCCAAAACAGAAACGCAAGATCAAGGATTGGATTTGACAAAAATTCCTAAGTTTAATAAAGATTTGGCCTATCAATATATTGAAAAACAAGTTTCATTTGGACCACGAGTGCCAAGTATGGCATCGCATCAAGCTTGTGCCGAGTGGATTTTATCTGTACTAAAAGCATCGGCAGATACGGCCTATTTTCAAGAGTTTGAAACAAAAACCTACGATCAAAAAACACATAAAGGTAAAAATATTATTGCTAAAATAAATCCTCAAAATCCGGTTCGAATTATGTTGAGCGCACATTGGGACACTCGACCTGTCGCCGATCAAGACCCTAAAGATCCTAAAAAACCAATTTTAGGCGCTAATGACGGAGCGAGTGGGGTTGGTGTTATATTGGCCTTAATAGAATCGTTTAAAGAAAAAAAACCAGCGATTGGTATTGATATTGTTTTGTTTGATATTGAAGATTATGGTCAGCCCGAAAATAGCGGTTTTCCTGAGATGCAAGACAGTTATTGTTTGGGGTCGCAGTATTGGTCAAAAAATAAAACCAACGATTTCCCTATACGATACGGCGTTTTATTAGATATGGTGGGAGGATTTAATGCGACTTTTTATAAAGAAGGTACAAGTATGATGTTTGCGCCTAATTTGGTGCATCGCATTTGGGGCATTGCTTCGGATATGGGATATAGTTCGTATTTTAAATCGCAGGTAGGCCCTGCAATTACCGATGACCATTCGTATGTAAATAGCATCGGACAAATTCCAATGATAGATATTATTCACTTAAATAAAGAAGGGGAGTCGGCTTTTGCGCATTATTGGCATACGCATAAAGATGATATGAGTTCGGTAGATAAAAATGCGTTGGATGCAGTAGGTAATGTTTTGCTTTATTGGATTTTTGACGAAAATTAAAAAAACGAACATTTTAACGCGATTTATAAATGAAAACAAACCAAAATATGAAAAATTTCTTACTTATTTATGTATTATTTTTTTATCAAATTGTAATTTATGGTCAAAAAATTGCTATTATAAAAGAAACGAACGAAGAGGTCGTTCTTAATAATGACGGAACATGGAATTATTTATTAGGGGAGCCCGAAAAAGAATTAAGTAAAGATACTTTATCATATTTAAAACCTAAGCTCGTCAACTATTTATTAAAAAGTGAACGGATAAAATGTGGCGTTTGGATAAATGATAAAGAATGGACTTTTTCTAAGAATAAAGACGATATGAGTCCTGTAGAATACAATTTTAGGCTTAAAGGCCAGGATGCTTATGGAATGATTATTTCAGAAAGAATAGAAACGTCTATTGATGCATTACTTGATCTTGCGTATCAAAATGCTCAACGAGTAGCTACGGGTGCTAAAATAGTAAAAAAAGAAGTTCGTAATGTTAATGGCACGATAATTCATTACCTCGAGATGCATGGCACGATTCAAGGGGTAAAATTTGTTTATTTTGGGTATTATTTTACGAGTGAAAATGGCACGATTCAATTTCTAGCATTTACTTCTAATACGTTATTAGAAAGATATAAAAAGAATATGGAAAATTTGATTAACGGTCTTGTGATTACAAAGTAATAAAGGGTTTTATTTGTAAATTACCAAGCCAAATCTTGCTCTTCACAAGAGATTATTAATTAAGCTTCTTGCATTTGAAATAGATACGCTTGATATTTACTATAGCCTTTTGAGTAGATTGTTTTTACATTCGCTTAAAAGAAATACTATTTTGTTTTGTATTTTTTATATAATTTTCCATAACTTTGTATATTGGAATTTTTGAGCAACTAAAAGAATATGAAGGATATCGATCAGCTAATCACGCAATACCGCACAGTGATGTGTCGGGTAGATGCATTACAGCATCAATTCTTCAACGAAATGGCAGTGGTATATCATTCAAATGCAATCGAAAATAGCACCCTCACGCTCGATGAAACGATACTATTGCTTGAACATCGATTGTCGCCCAATGGTAAGCCGCTCGCAGATATTTTTATGGCAGAAGACCACTATCAAGCCTTGAAGTTTATTTTGGAAATGGCACATAACAAGCGTAAACTTAGCCATGAATCCATAAAAGAAGTCGCTTCGAAACTAATGAAAAATACAGGTGGCATCGTTGAAAGTATTTCAGGAAGCTTTGATGTATCAAAGGGTGAATATCGAAAAGTTTTAGTCCGAGCTGGGCAGAGTGTTTTTCCTGACCCCAATAAAGTGCTTATACTCATGGAAGAATTCATTCTTGGTCTCAATGAATCGATGGATAAGGTTAAAAGTCCCATTGAGATTTATAATTTGTCTTTTGATGCGCATTTTCAGGCGGTGTCCATTCATCCTTTTGGCGATGGTAATGGGCGATTTTCTAGATTAATGATGAATTATATTCAAGCCTATCATCAAATGCCTCTTGTTTATATGGATCAAACGGACAAACAAAGGTATTTTGACACATTAGTCCAATCAAGAACGAGTCAAAATATTGATTTATTTAGAACGTATATGCTTGAGTTGACGATAAAATCAATAGAAGAACAAATTACATTTTATAATAATAAGTCATTCAATACCTCGCCAAAAAATGACGAAAATGGTAAATTTCTAAGTTTGCTTTTTTAACCCAAATTAATCATTAAAAATGATTAATCGTATAATGTCTTGTAATTCAATCAATTTTCGGGGTTAAACCCAACTAACGCCTTATTTTACTAATTCGTAATTTGGGTTAAATATTCTCCAATTTTTGTGCAATGATAATATGGAATATTATGAAGTATAAAAGGTTTTTTTGTAAGTGTTTGGGAGGATTCTTTGGAGTATGGGCTTACAGAAAGACGAATTGCTATATGTGTGTTGGTATCGTCAATATATTGTAGAAGAGATCGAAGTCGTCCGGTTTTTCCAGACTTTACTTCTACAGGATATACGGTATGGTTTGCTACAAATAAGTTGTCGATTTCGGCATTCGAGTTATCCCGCTCTCGTACCCAAAAATGGGGCTTGTAGTGTAGGGAACCTTCAGCAGCTATAAGTTCTTGCGACACAATATGCTGTGCAATTTTGCCACGCATCATATCGCAGAGGTCGTGCATTTGGATCATTTCGGCTTGCACATTGAGCAAATATAGTAAAAGCCCCGTATCTAAAAACTGCAATCGAGGACTTCGTTTGAGGTCAGGGATTATTGGATAGCCTAGCTGTGTGGTAGGATGCACTACCTGAATAATTTTGGACATATCAAGCGCCGAAAATGCTTCCGATACCTCTCTGGATTTGTATGAAGATTTTCCAAAATTTTGATATTTGATTCGGTCTTTTTCCAGATGGGCATAACTCAAAATATGTTGAATCACTTTACGTTCGGTATCATTTTTGGCATATTTTCGAACATCGTCACGGTAGCCTTGCCATAGATTTCCGTATATGGTAGATAGGCTTTGCATGTCTTTGGTGTCTAAATAGTGCGCAATTACTTCGGGCATCCCACCAATCATTGTGTATAGGTGAAATTGTTCCAGCAAAAGAGTGTGTGCAATATCAGAAACAGGCACTTGTTGGAAATAGGGCATTAGATGTGGCTGTGAGGCCTCTAAAAATTCCTCAAAATTTATTGGAAATAACGCAATTTGATGTACACGCCCAACGGGAAAGGATTTGATATTTTTGAGTGCAAATTCGAGCAATGAACCTGCTGCAATTACATCTAAATAAGGGAAATCTTCATAAAAAAATCGCAACATCGTTATTGCTTTTTCAGATTCTTGAATTTCGTCAATAAAAAGAAGTGTTGGTTTTTGGGTGGTATATCCATTTTTGAGTAGCAGGAATGCGACAAGTTTATCTATAGGCATTGTATCGAAAAGTATGCGCTCTTCTTCCCTCTCTAGATTGAGTAGTATTTTTTGTTCATAGCTATTTGCAAAATGAAGCACAAGGTTGGTTTTACCAACTTGCCGTGCCCCTCGGATTATCATCGGTTTTTTTCGAATATCTTGTTTCCAAGCTTCTAATTTTTTTGTAGCACTTCTAAAAATATACATTAGGTTGATTTTGAACACAAAAATACATTTTTTGTAACAAAACGAACCATAAAAATTGAATAATTTGTAACAAAACGAACCATAAAAATTGAAAATTTTGTAACAAAACGAATCATAAATAAATACGGGACTCAATATAACAATATCAAATTATACCATTTAAGGAGTAAATTTTCGCCAATTTAAAACGGGTATAATGCCATGATAGTAAAAATTTAGGTCATTATATTGACCTATTACTATTACAAATACGGTATTAGGTGTTTCAACAAACTTTAAATTCAAAAAGCAACTGATTTTCAATAAAACCTTTATAGGAGTCGCCAATGGAAACTTGACCCACTCCTTTTGGTGTTCCGGTAAATATTAAATCGCCTTTTTGCAACGTAAAATATTCGGAAATATAACTGATAATTTTTGCCGAAGAATGTATCATCTCTTTCGTATTTCCATTTTGAACGGGAGCTTCATTTTTTAATAAAGAAAAGGAAAGATGATCTAAATCCAGCGAATCTAATGGAATAAATTGACCCACAACTGCCGAATGATCAAACGCTTTTGCAATTTCCCATGGCAGTCCTTTAGATTTTAATTGGTCTTGAATATCGCGGGCCGTAAAATCAATGCCAACCGAAATCGCATCTACATATTGAAGTGCAAACTTTGGTTGAATGTGTTTTCCGTTTTTACCGATTTTCAAAACAATTTCGCATTCATAATGCATGTTTTTGCTAAATTCGGGCAAAAACCATCGATCTTTATTTGGATTTATCGCTGTATTGGGTTTCATAAACAAAACGGGTGCATCGGGCGTTTCATTTTTTAACTCTGCAATATGTTCGGAATAATTTCGGCCGATACAAAATATTTTCATTTAATGATATTTAGATGGAGTTATAAAAAAACCACTTCGTGGGTAATCTCAGAAGATTTGCTCAACATCGCATGAACGCCACAATAGGTTGTAATAGACATTTCGATAGCTTCATGAAATTTTTCTTGAAATTCAGGGTTTAATTTTATGGTATAAACCAAATGAATGGTGTCATAAATCCTTGGATGGACATCGGTAAGCGTTGCTTTTGCCGATACTTTAAAAGAATCTAAAGGCATTTTAAATTTTCGTTCCATTATTGAAGCAACATCCATGCCCGTGCAACCTGTAAGCGCTGTAAGTAAGAGTTTTTTTGGCCCAACGCCTCGATGTTGATTTCCCATTGTGGTATTGTCAAGCGCAATGGATTGTTCGTCGATTTTTGATTCAAAATAAAGGTCTTGTACCCATTCTGTTTCTACAAAATTTGCCATAAAAATATTATTTATACAAAAATATTTGATTTGAATTTAATACGTTTATTTAATATCCATTTGGAATAAAAAATCTTTAAAAACACTTCTTTGGCTAGGAAGCGGCGCTTTTTGGATGTTATTTCCGCTATAATCGATTAAAAATGCTTGTGGGAGATTTTGAATTCGATACTTTTGCGCCATTTCACTTTCGATGCCTCCAGGGTATGCAATGCCATGAATACCAATATTTTGATTCAAATTTTGTATTGTTTTTTTCCAAAGATTGAGTTGTGGGTCAATAGAAATAAAAAAGAGTTGCAGCGGATGTTCGGGAAATTCAGATTTCCATTTTTGTAGTGCTTTTATTTCTTGAATACACGATTCGCACCACGATGCCCAAAAATAAACATACATCATTTGACCACGAAAGGAATAACTGTGAATTGGCGTTTGTTGGTTGTCTTGCCAAAACATAGGCGGATTAATGGCATTTTTTTCATATTGCGCAATCTGAACCAGTTTGTTTTTAATCGCAGTTTTTTGTTCGGGATTACGTAATTTTTCTGTAAAGTAATAAATTTCATTTTTTAAATCTTGGGGCCTACGATACCATTTTATATATTCCAAAAGCGTTCCTTCTAGCAAAACGTCTTGAATGGAAGGGATAGGATATTGTTTTGCAAGTTCAAACATATTTTTATAAAAATAAAATTGCTCAAACTGGAATGAGGAATCTTGGCTCGTTTTTTGAACGGTTTGATATCTAAGGACTTTTTGATGCAGCTTTATAAAATTTGGAGTGATTATCGAAGATTCGTTATGAGGCATCTGTTGAAAGGTATGGATCATTTTTTGATACGACAAATAAAATGAATCGGAATGTTTTGAAGTATAAAGCGGATAATCAATGATTTTTATTAAGGCATTGGAAAAAAGATATTCTTGATTAAAGTAATTTTTGAAAGTTTCGGACAAATAAGGAAAGTACAAACTTTCTTCAAACATTTGTTTTAAAATGGCTTTTTCTAATTCGATTTTAGATACAAAATCGGAATAATTTAAAATTTTTGCCCAATTTTTAATCGAATCTTCATTAAAGAAAGGGGCTGTTTCGCGGTTCAAAAATGAGTGATCCTCATTGTTTTTAGATTGCGTAATCAAAGAGGATTTTATATCCGGAAAGTTAATATCTAAAATAATGGTTGAATTAGGAATAGCAAAAACCTTGAACGTTTCATTTTTATAGGCGACTTTAATTTCAGTTGCTTGAGCTATTGGAATTTTAATTTCGAAAACGCCTTGATGTGGAAATACTTCTTTTTTGGTATTAAGAATTGTCGGCGCTACAATAGTTTCGAAAATCAAAGCTTTGAGCGGCGTATTATCTTTGATGGTACCTCGAATGATAATATTTTGAGCTAAAGCGGTTTTTGCAAATATGATCAAGCCAAATAAGCAAATCCAGTAATATATTTTTGTTTTCATTGGGCTAGATTTTATGATTCCATAGTATTATTTTCTTGATTAAGCGAAATCCAGAATTGGTTAATTTTGTCAGATAAAACAATATTAATTTTTTGCTCTTGAACCAATTCTAAAATAGCCAAAAAGTAATAAATCGCATGAATTTTTGATTGAATGGTTTCAAAAAGTGTGGCAAAGTCTAATTTTTTTGCGTTTTGTATTCGTTTTAGAATATTACTTTTTTCAATAGAAATGTCATAAAAAATCGTTTTTATTTGATGAATATCTACTTTTTCGGAATTATATTTTTGTTGAAGCAAAACTTGAAATGTTCGCATTAGTTTTGAAATCGATACATTTTCCATTTCAAAATCAGTCTGATATAATTTGGCAATTGATTCTATTTCTTCAATGGCACTGGTTCGGGCAACATGCTGAATTTGCTCGGATTCAAGCTCCATAAGCGTTTGACTCAATTCTTTAAATTGCTTATAATCTAAGATTTTTTGTACCAATTCTTGTCTCGGGTCTAATTCATTGCCTTCATCATCAAGTATTTTTCTTGGCAAAAGCATTTGAGCTTTAATTTTCATTAACGTAGCCGCTACCAATATAAATTCGCTTGCCAATTCCATATTCATCTCTTGCATTTTGTGCATATAATCCAAAAAATTCTCTGTGATTTGCGCAATAGGAATATCGTAAATATCTAATTCATCTCTTTGAATAAAAAACAAAAGTAAATCAAAAGGTCCTTTAAAATGGGGTAAAGAAATTTCAAAAGAGGTATTTGGCTCCATAATTATCGGGACATAATTTTTAGTGAAAATTCTTTAAATGCCTCATAATGCTCAATATTAGATCCTGCAAACTCTACACCAATGGTTCTTAAATTAAACTCGGTAAACGTATCTAAAATCCGTTCCAATTGTGGAATGGTATATCCCGCCAATGGCATTTTATACTTTTTATATTTCCAATGGTCATTCGCGGTAATTCCGGCCAATGAAAGTGCATTTTCAAACGATTGCTCGCGCATGGCAATTTTAATACGATATAGAAAAAGATAGGTATTAAAAATGCTACTTAACGCAGCAAACAAATTCATGTTTTTTGGATTTTTAAAATAAAACTCGATGATTGTAAAAACGGCTTTATGATTTCGTTCGACCAATTTATCGGTAAAATCATAAATCGTAAATTCTTTTTGAATACTCAAACTACTCAAAATCATTTCTTCGGTAAGTTCTGATTTATCTTGAGCTAAGGTTAATCGGAGTTTTCCTAATTCGTTAATAATACTTTCAATATTATTACCCAATTGGTCAATAATAAGTTGGATAACTTTTGGAGAGGCAGACAGCTTTAAAGTACTTAGCTGTTTTTTTACCCAGACTTCCATATCGCGTTCTTTTATTTTATCGGACTTAAAATAAACGATGCTTTTGGGAAATTTTTTATCAATTTCTTTATGACCTCTATAGCTTAAAATTAAAATTGTAGATGGGCTAGGATGCTTTAGATAATGGATTAATGTTTCAAGATCGCCTTTGGCTTCTTTTGCGTTTTTTACAACAACCAATTGTTTTGGATTTGAAGAAAAGCTCATTGGAGTGGTTAAGCAAGTATTTCGGATGTCGTTAAACGTGGTATCGGGGCCATAAAGCACTTTTTGACAGAATGATTTCTCCTCATTCGGAATACATTTATCAATAGCCAAGTCAATTAAGGTGTCGATGAAATAAGGCTCCTCGCCATAAAATACATAGCAATTTTGATAGGTGTTGCTTTTAAAATCTTTTAAAATTTCTTCGAAAGTTGCCATTGAGTCTAATCTGAAACCGTTACAAATCTATTAATATTTTCAGAAAATAGTGGATTTACTTTTTAGATTGATTTTTTACAGCAATTCAACAAGTCGTTTAATCAAAAAAAAAGCGACTGAAATTTCAGTCGCTTTATGAATTATTTTAAGAATTTTTGTAGGTCAGTGGCTTCGGCATTTGTTGGGTCTAATTCCAACACACTGTCTATATATTGTTTTGCTAATGTGTTGTCATTTAAATTTTTAAGTGCGTCTTTAGCTAAATAAATATTAGATTTTACAATTGGAGTTTTAAATTTATCTTTCGAATTTACAGTTAACTCCACAAATTTTTTGAAATCATCACGAGCCGAAGCGGTTTTTTGCTCAGGATCCGCATAAAGTTTTACATTGGCTCTTTGGTAATACGTTCCAGGGCTATTTGGAGAGAGTTCAATAACTTTTCCATACCAAATTTCGGCATTTGCGTAATCTTTTTTAGCATAATAAGCGCCCGCTAATTGGAAATAATCATCCAAAGATGGATTTGGCATTTCAATTCGAGCATTATAATAAGAAATCGCTTTGTCAAACTGTTTCATCGATCTTAAAATATCGGCTACTTTTCGGATTAAATCGGCATCATCGGGTTTTGCTTCAACGGCTTGCTCTAAGAAAGAAATGGCTTTTGAAGTATCTCCGCCCGAAGCTAAAGTTGCTTTTGATAAATACTCATAATCGTCACCAATAATTTTATCTTTTGGCTGTGTGGCCATAAAATTATTTAGATAATTAAGCGCTTCGGTATATTTTCCAGTTTCAAAATACGAGTAGCCAATCAAACGGTTAAGATAGTTGTTCTTATCACTTTTTTTAGTAGCCTCTTCTACGACTGGAATCAAAGAAGTGTATTCTTTAAGATAAAAATGAATATTTGCCATCATGGCTAAATCTTCGGGTAAACGATCGCCTTTTTCCAAAATGGTTTGATATGTTGTTTTGGCTTCATTATAATTTTTATACAAATATTGTAAGTAGCCAAAATAATTGAGCGCAAATAGATTGTTAGGATCTTTAGCCAAAGCTTTATCAAAATAATCTTTGGCCAATGTGTAGTTTTTAGAATTTAAATAAACTCTAGCAATTTTTGCATCAGGCAAAGCGCTATTTTTATCAAAATCAGCAGCATATTCGTATTGTGTAATTGCTTGACCACCATCTTGAGCCATTACGCAAGCATCACCATATAAAATACGAAAATCAAAATTTCTTGGGCTTAAATCAACGCCTTTTTTACTCCACTCCATACCTTTTTCTTTATTTATTGCTTGCGAGTTGGCATAAGCTTGTCCGATCGCAATAAACACTTTAGGGTCTTTTTTTGTAATTTTAGCGGTATTTTGAAAATATTCTTCTGCTTTTGCATCGTTTTTAGCGTTTAATGCAAGCATTCCCAAACCAATCATTCCATATGGTTTATCCTTAGTACTTTCAAATAAGGTCTTTGCTTGATCTTCTTGATCTATTTTAATCATACAAAGTCCGTTATAAAATAAAGCCTCTTCTTCAGTTGCTGCAGCAAAAGCCGCTTGAGCACTTTTCCATTTTAATTCATAAATATGTTGAAATCCTTTGGTTAATTGAGCATTAAGAGAATAAACAACAAATAATAAACTTAAAACAAAACCTTTTTTTATCATCGTCATAACTGTTTTTTTTATTTTAAGACGCGAATATACGCAAATTGGTTTATTCCACTTTTTAAAATTAACGATTTTTATAAAGTTTACATTTTGATAACCAATATAATTTTTTTGAAACGAACTTAATTAGTAATGTTTAATTAAAATTAAATATTTTTGCAAATTACACTTATTAAAACCCGTGAAAAGCTTAAAAAATCAATTATATTTCATTATAGTATTCTTGGCATCAATGATTTTATTGCTAAATCAATCTTGTCGTGCGGTATATCCCAATGTCATGTTTAAAAATATAGATTCTACACAATTAGCTACTTCATTGAGTCGTTTGGAAGAAGATTATAAAATTAAAATAGGCGATGAACTTTTTATAAAAATATTTACCGGAAAGGGCGCTCAATTAATTGAGCCAAAAACTCCAGAACTTAATAGTTCAGGTGGCGGAGGTGCCAATATGCAGTTTAATAACCTTACATTTATGGTTGAGAATGATGGTTATGCCGAATTGCCAATGATCGGTAAAAGAAAAGTAGAAGGGATGAGCGAAAATGAGTTAAAAGAGGTTTTGACTAAAGAGTATGAGAAATATTATCAAAATCCATATTTGTTTATTCGTGTAGAAAATCGTAGGGCTTTTGTATTTAAAGGGTCTTTAGGTCAGATTATTAATCTTAATCGTACGCCAACAAATATATTTGAAGTATTGGCAAAATCGGGAGGGTTTGACCGAAATTACAAAGCACATAATATTAAAATCATAAGAGGAAATCTTAGAAATCCCGAGATATTTAATCTTGATTTAAGTACAATGAAAGGAATTTCTAATGCAGAGCTAATGGTTCAATCTAATGATATTATATATCTAGAAGAGAGAAGAAGGCCGGTATATCATGCGTTGAGCGAAGCATCAACTATAATTAGTCTTCCTTTGTCAATAGTATCTACTACAATTTCTAGTATTTTCTTAATTTCTATTATAAATAAATAAAATTTTGACTCCTTCAGAACAAATAGAAAAAGATCGTTTTAATAGTTTTATAGATGAGTTTAATGCTAAACTATTTATTTATATAACTCGTAAGAGTTTGTTTTTTATTACATTAATTATATTTATTTCAATTTTAATACCAATTTTAATTGTACGATATACTACACCAATATATAAAGTAAATTCGGTATTGATTTATAAAAAGAAGTCTGAAGCTACAGATTTATTATCTAACATAGATTTAAAACAAGAGTCTAAAGATGCCACTAAGTTAAATAGAGATATTCAATTAATTAAGTCGGATTTTTTATTAGATAAATGTATAGATAGTTTTGGACTTAATTATTCCTTATATCGAGTCGGATTTTTACCGTTTAAGAGATTTGAGATTTATCCTCTTGATGATTTTGAAATTGATAGGAATTCAAAAATAGTAAATAGTGCACTATACAACAATCCAATAGAAATTGAAGTCAATGGAAAAACGTATGATCTGAAATATAAAATTAATTCTAAGAATGTTGTAAAAAGGAACATTCGTTTTGGAACACTTTTTAAGACGAAAGATTTAGAATTAAAATTAGATAACAAAGCAAATAAATTCGAGGTTGGAACTTATGAGCTGATTTTTAATAATAGTGAAAATATAAAAAAGTGGCTTCAGGATAACATTGAAATTGCAAAAGACGAAAATCAAGGAATCATTGATTTAACTGTAAAGACAAACCACTCTGGAAAAGCAACCCATATTTTAAATACATTAGTGAGTCAGTTTTTAATTTTTGATCGAGAAGAAAATCAAGAAAAGCTACAAAAATCGATTTCATTTATTGACATTCAATTAGATACCTTTAAACTAAATTTTTGGCAATCGGAAAATAAACTTAATAATTTAAAACAACAAAATAATATATATAGTCCTTCCGATGAGCTAAGCGCATATTTATCTCAAATACAAGCATTAGAAATTCAAAGGCAAGAAATAGAATATCAGCTTGATGAATTACGAAATTTAAAAGAAAATACCTCTCAAAATATTAGTATTGTTCAACTTTCTAAGATTGAAAAGGGGAGTAATATCAGTAATCTTTCTCAAAAAGTATTACAACGAAACATGCTTTTATTAGATTATAAGTCGGATCATCCCTCTATAAAAGCACTTAACAATCAAATAGAACATACAACTAGAGAAGTGAAACAGTTTTTATATCAAAATATTAAAGATAACGAACTCAAGCTTCAAAGATTTAGAATGCAAGTGGGTCAAATTAAATCTAAAGTAAATGATGTTTCAGATTTATCTTCTCAATATGCTCAATTTGAGAAAGAGTCCTCTTTAAAAGAAAAATTTATATTTGACCTTTTAGATAAACGAAATCAATTTATGGTCATGAAGTCTGGAATATTATCAGACTATGTGATGTTGCAACCACCAAAGATTGCTCCAGATCTCGTTGCTCCAAAATCAAAACTATTATATCTTTTAGGTTTTATATCTTTTATTTCGCTATCGCTTGGATTGGTCTTTATGCGATACACCCTTTTTGATAAAGTAATTTCTTTAGATGCCATCAAAAAACGCATCAATTCCCCAATATTGGGAGTAATTCCTTTTGAATCAGAAGCGGAAGACCATTCGATAAAAAATAAAAAATCTCCTTTAACGAAAATTGTAGTTAATAATCATGCTAAATCAAGAATAGCAGAAGCATTCAAAAAAATTAGAGCGAGTTTAAAATATGCACACGCATCTAATTTTAAAACATTTGCAACGACAAGTACCATTTCAGGAGAAGGTAAAACCTTTGTATTAACAAATTTGGCATCTGTATATGCGCAACTTGGAAAGCGAGTTGTTATTGTAGATCTAGACTTAAGAAAACCTCGTATTGCCAAATCTTTTAAACTTAAAAATCATATTGGAATGAGTACGATTTTATGTAGTCATGAAGATTATAAACAATACGTACAAAAAGTAGATGGACTCGAAAATATCGATTTTATTACTTCGGGGCCAATTCCTCCAAATCCATCGGAATTAATTTTAAGTCATCGATTTGATGAAATATTAAATCAGATCAAAGAGGACTATGATTATGTATTTATTGATACGCCTCCAGTTGGTCTTGTCAACGAATCAATAGAAATTATAAATAAAGTAGATATTCCTATTTACATAATAAGAGCTAATTATAGTAAAATAGATTTTATTAGCAATATTAAGATTATAAATGATCAATTGAAAAATAATACTTTGTATACTATTGTTAATCACTTTGGCTCGGGTGCTTCAAGTTATGTGAATTCTTCATATGGTTATGGCTATGGTTATAGTTATGGCTATGGTTATGGCTATGGAAGTCGAAAAGATGACACTACCGAAGGTTATTATATTGAGTCCAAAAATAATCAAAAGGTATATTTTTGGAAAAAATGGTTTGATTGGACACTTTAAATATATTTTTATAATAAAGCATGATTCTAAATATTTTTTTTCTTATTTTTGGATTTATACTCTCCGCGGCAATTAATTGGATTTTAATTCATTTCTCATTTAATCTTGGTGTTCGAAATATTGAAAATGAAGTGCGATGGCAAGCAAGAAAACCATCTTTAGGAGGGATCTCTTTTATAATTGTTTTTTTAATTTTTGCATTATTGGCTTCTTTTTTAATAACTCAAAATCCATCTTTTAAAGAAAAAATGCAAATATTAGGTACTATAATTGGGGTGATTTTAGGTTTTTTAATTGGATTAATAGACGATGCTAAAAATACCAACCCACTTTTAAAGTTATTGGGTCAAATTTCCTGCGGAACTTTAATAGCATCATTTGGCATTCTAATTCCAATTTCGGATAATTTAATTTGGAATTATATATTTACGATTTTTTGGACGGTCTTTTTGATGAATTCTATAAATATGCTCGACAATATGGATGGATTAACCAGTTTAATTTCCATTTTTATTTTATCATCGATATTATCCTTTAATATTTTTTGTGGTTTTGAACAAATATATTCATTAATTGGATTTGCCACAATTGCATCTTTAGTCGGCTTTTTGCTGTTTAATTGGAGCCCAAGTAAAATATATATGGGCGATAGCGGAAGTCAATTTTTAGGAATTTTACTATCTTGTTTTTCAATTCTTTTTACTTGGAACTATAAGTCAGAAGGTGGAGGCTATTTTCAAATTCAACAGTTTTTTCTGCCATTCTTCATTTTTACCATTCCAATTTTTGATACAGCTACCGTTTTCTTTCACAGACTAATGAGAAAACAATCACCATTTGTAGGCGGTAAAGACCACCTTTCACATCATTTGGTATATTTAGGTTTTAAAGATTATCAAGCGGTTTTTTTATTAGGAATGTTACAGCTTATTTTTTCAATTATAGCCTTTTATATTTATTTTTTTCAATCAAAAGTTCCATTTATATTTTATTATGCATTTGCTTTTTGGACGTTTTCTTTTTTTATAATTCAAATTCTTTACATTATCGGTAAAAAAAGAAATGTATTAAACGAAGAAAAATCTAAAAATTCAAACTTTTAAGCATTTGTACCGAGCGATTTTTTATACATTTTAGCCATTTGGCTTCCAATCCAACTTTTAGGAATTAAATGCATAAAATAATTTCCTATTCGATTAAAAAATCCAGGTATATAAACTCTTTTTCTGTTAATAAGTGTTTTGATGGCTTCTTTAGCTGCAATATTTACAGGCATCATCCAAGATTTTAGTTTATTAAATTTTTTATCCGAAGTCATTTCAGTTTGAATGCCACCCGGAGTATATATCGAAATTTGATAATTTGGATTTTCATTTTCAAACCCCAAGGCATATGCAAAATTAAAAAGAAATGCTTTAGTGCCCGAGTATAAAGCTTGATATGGAACGGGATGGTACGCGCCCATGCTACTAATTACCAAAATGCCCGAAGGGCTTTTTTTAGAAACAAAATGGTTGTTGAAAATAGTTAGCATTTCTAAACTTCCATGAATATTTACGTTAAGTATTTGATTTTTAGTGGTCAAATCCAATGCTTTATGCGCACCAAAGTAAGTTAGTCCCGCATTTAAAACCAATGCACGAATGTCATATTTGGTCAAAATATGTTCAGAAAATGTTTTGACTGCATTAGTATCCGAAACATCTAAAGTAAATATAATAACTTCCGAATGACATAATTTGTTTATTTCCTCTTTCAGCGTTTCGAGTTGTTGCGTTCGTCGAGCGATAATAATAATATTCGCTTGATATTGAGTTGCAAGTTGAATAGCCATTTCACGACCCAATCCAGACGAAGCTCCAGTTACAACGACCCATTGATCTTTAAGATTTAATGTATCCATTTACTTATATTTTCTCTTAAAATTTCAAAAGTACATATTTTGAGTTATTTATACTATAAAATTTAAAGTAATCGTTCTGTTTAAAATCCATTGTTTTACTTTTGTGGATTCTATTAAAAGAGATTCATGAATTATATTAGTATTGAAAACTTGACCCTTCATTATGGAGATAAAATTTTATTTGAAAATGTTGAATTATATATAAATAAAGGGGATAAAATTGCATTAGTAGCTAAAAACGGAACCGGAAAAACCACATTATTTAAAATGCTTTTTGGGCAAGAATTGCCAAATGCCGATGCTAAATTTTTTATTCATCAAGATATAAAGGTAGGCTATTTACCTCAAGAACCTCAATTTGAAGCCGAAAAATCTATTAAAGAAATCATTTTTGGGTCTCAAACGCACTTATTTAATATCATTGAACAATATCGATTGGCGAGTCTAAATCCCGAAAATTATGATTTAGATTACCTTATTCAAGAAATGGAGCGTTTGCAGGCTTGGGATATAGAAAGTAAAATAAGTCAGATTTTAGGAAAATTAGAATTGTATGATTTAGACCAAAAAATCAAAACGCTATCGGGGGGGCAAAAAAAACGCGTAGCATTGACCCAGCTTTTGATTGAAGAGCCCGAACTTATTTTAATGGATGAGCCAACCAACCATTTGGACCCAGATATGATAGAATGGCTTGAGAATTATCTAAAAAGAGCCGAATTAACGCTGTTTATCATTACCCACGACCGTTATTTTTTAGATACGGTTTGTAATCAAATTGTAGAATTAGAAAATGGTAAAACGCAAAAATATCAAGGAAACTATGCGTATTATCTAGATAAAAAAAATGCTCAAATAGACGTTGAAAAAGCACATAACGAAAAAGCTAAAAACCTTTATCGCAGAGAATTAGAATGGATGCGCCGTCAACCGAAAGCTCGAACAACTAAATCAAAATCAAGAATCGACCGATTTGATGATGTAGAAAAAGATGCCAAAAAGAAATTTGATAACGAACAAGTAAAATTAGAAACCGTTGAAAATCGACTGGGAAGCAAAATCTTAGAATTTAGAAATGCCAAAAAGAATTACGGAGAAAAATGTGTTTTAGATACCTTTGAATATAAATTCAGAAAATTTGAAAAAGTAGGTATTGTAGGTAAAAATGGGGTTGGTAAAACAACATTTATTAAGCTAATTCTTGGTGAAGAGCCTTTAGATAAAGGTGAAATTGTTTTAGGAGACACAGTAAAAGTAGGCTATTATCGACAAGAAATAAATGAATATCCACCTGAAAAAAGATTGATTGAAGTCGTGAAAGATGTTGCCGAATTTATTCCACTTAAAGGTGGGAAAACATATTCGGCGAGTCAAATGCTCGAACGATTTATGTTTCCTTCACATAGCCATTATACGTTGGTAAAAAAGCTTAGTGGTGGCGAAAAGAGACGTTTGGCTTTAATCTTGGTGCTCATGAAAAATCCAAATTTCTTAATTTTAGATGAGCCTACCAATGACTTGGATATTATTACATTAAATGTTTTACAAGAGTTTATTGAAGAATTCGAAGGTTGCGTGTTATTAATTACGCACGATCGATATTTTATGGATAATTGCGTCGAACATCTATTTATTTTTGAAGGAAATGGAAAAATTAGAGACTTTAATGGCACCTATACGGAATATCGTTTAGAACAAAAAAGTGGAGGTTCAAAACCAAATCAACCTATTAAATCAGAAGTAAATCAAAAAGAAGAGGCTCCAGTTAAGTCAACAGAGGTTCAAAATATAGCTACAACAACAAAGAAAAAGCTAAGCTTTAATGAATCGAATGAATTAAAGAAAATCGAAAAAGAATTGCCCGATTTAGAGGCTCAAAAGGTATTATTATCAAATCAACTTTTAGGAAATCTTTCATTTGATGAAATTCAAAAAATTTCGGAATCCTTAACGTCTATTTGTGAAAAAATAGATATGTATACGCTAAGATGGCTTGAATTAAGCGAATAAATATTACTCTACCGTGACACTTTTTGCTAAATTTCGAGGTTGATCTACATTACAGCCTCGCATTAATGCAATATAATAAGATAACAACTGAAGCGGCACAGAGGCCAAGATTGGACTTAAACATTCAACCGTTTCAGGAACTTCAATAATATGTTTAGCTAATTTATTTATTTCAACATCATTTGCAGTCGTAATCGCAATCACTTGACCTTTACGAGCTACTACTTCTTGAATATTATTTATAATCTTTTCATGAATACTATCATTGTTTGCTAAAACAACTACAGGCATTTCCTCATCGATTAGCGCAATAGGTCCGTGTTTCATTTCGGCTGCAGGATATCCTTCGGCATGAATATATGAAATTTCTTTCAGTTTAAGAGCGCCTTCAAGCGCTGCAGGGAAATTATAACCTCTTCCTAAATATAAAAAGTTGCGAGATTCATAGAATTTCTTAGCAATATCTTTGATTTGATCTACCGAATTTTCTAATGTTTTTTCAATTTTAGACGGAATATTTTCTAGTTCGATTAATATCTGCTTAATTTCAGATGGGGTCATCGTACCTTTTCGTTCGGCAATCCATAATGCCATTAAAGTAAGTACCGAAACTTGCGCCGTAAATGCTTTTGTACTCGCTACACCAATTTCAGGGCCAGCATGTGTATAACAGCCAGCATGTGACGCTCGAGGGATCGAAGATCCTACCACATTACAAACACCTAAAATCAAACAGCCTTTTTGTTTAGCCATTTCAATAGCCGCTAAAGTATCGGCAGTTTCTCCTGATTGAGAAATTGCAATAACAATATCATCGCTATCAATAACTGGATTTCGATATCTAAACTCCGAAGCATATTCAACTTCTACATTTACTCGAGCTAAATCTTCAAATAAATATTCTGCCAATAATCCTGCATGCCAGCTCGTGCCACAGGAAACGATAATAATACGTTTGGCATTTAAAATTCTAGTTTTGTATTCTTCAAGACCACCCAATTTTATCGTGCCTTCATTCGAATCTATCCGACCACGGATACTGTCGAAAATGGATTTCGGTTGCTCAAATATTTCTTTAAGCATAAAGTGTTCGTAGCCTCCTTTTTCAATCATTTCTAATTTTAGCTCCAATTCTTGAATTTTTGGAGATATGGCTTCGTTATGAATCGTTAATATTTCAAAAGATCCGTCACGGTTTAATTCCACCATTTCTTCATCTTTAAGATAAATCACTTTTTTGGTGTATTCCACTACTGGGGTGGCATCTGATGCGATAAAAAATTCATTTTCGCCGATTCCTAAAATCAAAGGGCTTCCTTTTCGAGCTCCAATCATAGTGTTAGGCTCTTTTAATGAAATCACCGCAATAGCATAGGCGCCACTGACTTCATTTAAAGCCAATCGAACGGCATCTTTCAACGAACATTTTTCAATTTTTAATATTTCATCAATCAAATGAACTAAAACTTCCGTATCCGTGTCTGATTTAAAAATATAACCTCTTTTTTGCAATTCTTCTTTTAAAGCAGCATAGTTTTCAATAATACCATTATGAATAACCGCAATGGATTCGTCTGAATTCAGATGAGGATGCGCGTTTACTTGATTAGGTTCTCCATGAGTTGCCCAACGCGTATGCCCAATTCCGATACTTCCAACTACTGAAGTTTCACTAGCCAACAGTTCAAGGTCCGAAACTTTTCCTTTTTGTTTTACAAGTCGAATTTCATTATTTTGAATTAATGCAATCCCTGCACTATCATAACCACGATATTCTAATCGTTTAAGTCCTTTTACTAAGATTGGATACGCCTCCTTGGGTCCAATGTAAGCTACAATTCCACACATATTAAATTCTTTCGGATTTACTTTTTAACGTAATATAGTTTTAACTTGGGTTTATTTATCTGATTATTTCCAGCAATAACAATTCGATTTGGATATAATTTTGAAAAACTAAATTTTAAAAAACTATTATCTTCAATTTCATTGCTATAAATTCGTAAAGCAAATGACTTATTTTGAGCAGCCATTTTATTTATGAAATACGAAATATTAAAAATAAACTTTTTAGTTCCATTAATATTCTGAACCCCCGGCATAAATTTTGAAGGATTAACATAATAATCATCCAAGGATTGTTCTGTTTTTTTAATCGAATCATAATAAACCAAACCAATTTTTGGAGTAAAAAATCCAGTGTCCGAAACGGTTAATTCCAACTCCGCTTTAAAAATATTATTATCTTTAACAAAGGCATTAATGTTAGGAATTTTTAACTCTCCATAATATCCTCTTGTTCCCATCAAATAGAGATTGTTTTGGGCTGAAGAGGGCTGATTTATCATAGTTTCAGCAGTTCCGTTATAACTGTTTTTGGAGTAATTAACGGTTGTGCTATTTGTACTTCCTGTAACAAATTCAGAAATGATAGATTGACCGGCATTGTTTTTCCCGTAAATTTTTATTTTATTACTCGACGACAATTGAATTATAGCCATTCCATTTGTTGGTGAAGAAGAGGTTGGAACAACAAGCAAACCATTTAATACGGTTTTAAACTCTTCTTGACTTGCATAACTTCCTTTAGCAATCAATTTATTAGCAAATGAAACACTCAAAGGAATCGTAATGGAAGGGCCAATCTTAAATGAGCCATCTAATACGCTGTCTTTCGAGTTAACAATAATATTTGATTTTTGACCAATCGGGTTATTGTTATAGGCATACTCAATAAATGAATCTGCTTTTGAAGCCACAATTCGTTCTGTTAATTCATAAACGGCTAAATCCATTGCTTGATCCACCACTCCAAGTTTTGATGAAATAGGAATAATAAGGCGAATGGAATCTACAGAAGTAAATGAAAAACTTGTGCTTGTTAGCGTCGTTTCATAATCGGCATAAAATCCTGCCTTGGTTAAGCCAAAATTAGCATCATCCGCAACGCCTAACGCGCAAATACGAAGATTTCGGATGGAATATTCTGTACTTCTTTTGGTAATTCCAGTAATTTCAAAAGTATCATTAATCATCCAATCAAATGGAAAGGAATCGCTTGAAGTAAAATCTGAAGATTTTGAACAAGATTGTAATAATACAACAACAGTTATAACGAATATGTAAAATTTATTATGCACCTTGAGTTAATGGTTTTGAATCAAAAATAAACTTAAATAAATCTGATGCCTTTTCGCCTTTATTTGCAATATCAAAAATCTCTTTTTTGGCATTTGTTGCAAATTCAATCAAATTGGCTGGTGGATTTTCGCTACCGATTAATATTCGATCCGAATATTCAATAGCTCCCTTGCACATTCCACAAAAATTGGATGAAGAAAATTCTTTAGCTTTTTTAGGGTCGATACTTTTGTCTAATAAAGCTTTTTCTAAAAATTTATCCTCCATATTGCATTCAAACGACTTTTCAAAAATATTAAAAAATATCTTAGCATCAGCAAACATAGGGTCGTTTGCATACAACGTTCGAGCATATAAAGGAATTAAACTGGTCATCCATCCATTACAAATGATATAGTCTGGAGCCCAACCAAATTTTCGCATCGTTTCCATTACGCCACGATTAAAAAATATCATTCTCTCCGAATTGTCATCAAAAAATTGTTCATTTTCATCTAAATAATCAAATTTTCTTTTGTAAAAATCATCATTATGCAAAAAATAAACTTGAAGACGATGTTTAGATTCGGGAAGTGAAGCCACTTTTACAGTTAATGCAAAATCTTCATCATTAAACATGACATTGATACCACTCAATCTTACAACTTCATGAAGACGGTGTCTTCTTTCGTTTATCGTGCCAAATCTTGGCATAAGAATACGAACATCCAAGCCTTGTGAGGCCAATTCATTAGGTAGTGAGGATATATTTTGAGCAATTTCAGTCAGGGAATTGAAGGGCTGCAACTCAGAGGTTACAAATAACAAACGACGTTTCTCCATTCGATTTTAATATAAGTTGTTAATTGTTAAAAAATATTTGTCTTTGTATTGTTATTAATTTGCAAAGATAATACAAATTTTTTTGTATTTGTACTTAAAAAAATATAATATTCTACAATTGAACCTATTCGTTGTAAAATGATAGTTTCTGTTTTATACGTTAAAAATATTAAAAAATGAGACTACTTCTATTTTATCTTTATCTTTGCATCTTATTTTTTAATTTAAATTGAATCGTTATGAAAAAAATATTTATGATGCTTGGAATCGCTTCCATGATTACCTTAATTAGCTCTTGTACTTCGGATCCATGTAAGGATAAATCAGCAATCGAATTATGCTCAGGTAAAGGCACACTTGCCGATAAAAATGGCACTTGTGGTTGTAATTGTAACGATGGCTACACAGGAACTAAATGTGAAACCGAACTATCTGCTAGTATGACTGGATCGTATTCAAATGTTGAAAATGGCACAAAATCAGGAAACATTTCTTTTACATCAGCCGTTTCTAAAGGATCTACTCCAGATAAAATTAAAATGACACCATTTGCTGGTCCTAATCCTGCTAGTGGTGCTTTTGTTAATCCTATAGTTATTAATGTTAAGAATAATGGGACTTGGACAATTGATGCTATTGAACCTGATGGAGACAAATATTGGATTACAAGTGCTTCTGGAACTTGGACTAAAAACAATTCAGGTAAACATGTATTTACAGGAAAATATACTGTAGAAGATAGGACGTCAGCAAATATTACGTATGATGTTGTAACGATTACTAGCTGGACACAATTATAAATTAATATTATTAAAAAAGAGACCTCAATAGGTCTCTTTTTTTTTACTGAAGTTTATTGCTGAGAACCTCTATTCATTCTACTTGCTTTACCTTGTGTTTGCTCCTGAGTTGCAGTTTTTTGTTCTGTGTTTCCAGACATTCTATCGGCTTTACCTTGTGTTTGCTCCTGAGTTGCGATTTTTTGTTCTGTGTTTCCAGACATTCTATCGGCCTTACCTTGTGTATTTTTATTTGCTTCATCTATTACGTTTGGCTTTTTCGCTTCTGTAGGTTTAGTGCTAGGTTTCTTTTTAGCCACTTCTTGTGCTTTTTTCTTAGCAATTTCAAGATCTCTTTGCATTTTTGTCATTAGCGCCGCTTGTTGCGCTGCGCTTACATGACTCAAACTATCTTTCAAAGATTGTACTTTTTCATTGATTTTGGCTTCGCAAGCCGCTGTAGCTTCTTCGTCAATTTGTTTGATTTTAGCTTCATAAGCTTCTTTTACTTTGGCATCCATCACTTCAGGGTCAATAGCTTTTTCTTGTTGACAGCTGGAGATGAATAAGCTTGTACAAATTAAGGCACCAATAATTATATTTGACTTTTTCATATGATTTATCTATTTATTTAGTTATTTACTCGTTACTATTTCAGCGGCTAATTTTTCGGATACTTTAGCATCAATTGTTGCAGCGCATTCCATTTCTCGGATTTGCATTTGCGTTTTTAATGCCTCGCCATATCTTTCGGTTACTTTGGCTTCAATTTCTTCAGCCGTTGGCTCTTTTGGCTTTTGTTCACAGCTCCAAAATGCTGAGCAAAGTACTAGAGTACTTAAAAAAAGAATTGATTTTTTCATATAAAATTATTTTAGATTATTGAATTACAAATATAAATGATTACTAAATATAAATGTGTGGATTTAGATATAAAAAAACTTAAATTAAGATTTTATACTACTATTTATTCACTCCCTTCGTATTTTTCTCTTCCTCTTCCTCTTTACCACTTCTTCGTATTTTTTCGGGAACCAAAAAAGAACTTGGATAATGATAACTAAGCATTTTTAAGTCGTTTTTGGCGGCTTCAGGATTTGGATAATCGCCAACCCGAACTTTATAATACGGCTGTTGATACAATGTATAACATCTAATATTCGGGAATTTTGAATAAAATTGCGTTTTGATTTTCATCGCCTCTTCTTTTTCGTTGCCATTATATATCTGAATGCGGTATCCGTCAGAAAATGGAGATTTTTTTATTACTTTTTTGTGCCCTAAAATTAGAGGTTCTATATTTGAATGGTCAATAATTTCAGTTTCATTTTCCTGATCTTGTGCGATTAGTGGATTTGATAAAAAGAAAAAGGAAACAAGAAGTATTAGTATTTTCATTTGTAATCTTTAATGGAATTTTTATATAAAATTTATGGAGCAATTCGTTTAATGATCCAATTTTCTTGGCCATTTTGATAAACAATTCGGTCATGCAGTCTTCCAGGCTGTCCTTGCCAAAACTCAAATTTAAAAGGTTTTAAATAATACGAGCCCCAATGCGAAGGACATTCAATTTGATTGGAATCAAGGATGTTTTCTACGTTCTTAAATAAATCTTCAAGCGCTATTTCTTCACTTTGTGGAGAGGCAATAGCCGAAATTTGACTATTTATAGGTCGCGACGCAAAATAAGCCTTAGCTTTTTCGGCACTTCCTTTTTCTAAAATACCAGAGATTCGAACTTGTCTTTGGCTTTTTTCCCAATAAAAAAGTAAAGTTGCCTTTGGATTTTCTGCTATTGCTTTGCCCTTATGACTGTTATAGTTGGTATAGAAAACAAATTGATTGTCGTCGATTTCTTTTAAAAGTACCATGCGGCAATCCGGAATCATATCGTTTCCACAGGTTGCTAAAACCATGGCATTCGGTTCTTCATGACCATCTAATTTAGCTTGAGCAAACCAATCTTTAAACTGTAAAATGGGGTCATTATGTAAACTGGAAGCATCCAATTTATATTTGTCATAATCAACTCTCCAATCCGATATATTCATAACTTAAAGATATAAAACATTAATCCATTTTTCGTGTGTTCGTTTGCGATAAAACAATTCAAAATGTAAATATAATTTATTTCCTACTTTCGGAACTTCTCCATTAGGATAAATCATAACTCCAGATATACTTTGAATAGTGTTAGGGTTATCTATAAATACATACGATTTATAGAGCTTTAATTTTGATTTATCTGGACTAATGGCTTTGGTAGTATCTAAATAATACGAAACCACTGCCGAATCAATTATTGTGTCAATTGTAAATGTGGCATTATAGGTCAAAGCTTGTGAAGTTAGCAACGTCGAGCTATTTTCAGCAGGAGTCGTTACGACAATTGGAAATGGATGTCCTGCATTTTTAAATTCATCTTTCGAACAAGATGCCATAACAAAAATACTAATTAGAAAAAATATGGATTTTATATTTGGCATAATTTTTAATTTTGGATTAGTAAATAAAAACATACAAATTTAGATAAAATTTTAAAATGTAGGGCAAAATTGTTTCCCATTATAGCTAAAATCTTCTTGATTTCCAAAAATATAGCTAAAGTTGAGTTCAAAAGCACCATTGGATAAATTTGCTTGAGCTAGACTCGAAACCGTATGGTCATAAGATAAATAAACTTGAAAATTTTGGTAAATCATGCCCACTTGAGGAATGATCGCATCGTTGAGTCGATATCGAATGCCGCCTGTAATTCCGAAATCTTCTTGAATCATTTTACGTATGTTAATACCTAAATTAAGCTGACGGGCGTCGCCTTGTTGAAAATAATAAAAAGAAGGCAATATATATAAACTTTCATCGGAGTTGATTTCAAGTCCGCCCATAAAGGAATATCGATTGTACGTAAAACTTTTACTTTCTTGCAAGAAAAAATCTGAAGGTCCAGCTAAATTATAAATCGATACGCCAAACTGAAACCCAAACTGATCTGATGTTTTTTGTTGGTATAAAACGCCGATACTGTAGTTAAATTGAGTTCTTGTAGCGCCATCTAAGAAATCTTCAAAATTAGGAATGTTTGGATTAAACTCAAATCCATCCACTTGATTTTCAAAAACAAGATCTTTGTTAAATATGCGTTTTGAAGAAAGGCCGCCCATAATTCCTGCTGTTAAAAAAGAGGTTTGAAAACGATTTAAGGATAATCGATAACTGGCGCTTAATTTTAAGTCGGTTGTCGTTAAAGAGCCCATCCCGGCATGATCGTTATTAAATAAAATACCAATTCCAAACGTATTGTCGCCGGTTTTTTCTTTAAGAATCTGCGCATCTGCAATCATTCCATAAGAATTATAAGTGCCTGGCATTGACGTATTATTAATATTGATATTTTGATTTCGCGCAAAAGCACTAATTCGGTATGTACCATTAAAATTTCCCGTATAGGCCGGATTTGAAATTAATGGAACAAGATGTGGCATAGAATAATTCATTTCTTGAGCACGTAATGCGCTAAAGCAAATCAAAAATAAAAAATAGAAATGTTTAATCAAAAAGTGAAATAATTTATAAACCTAAGTTCTTTTTAAATTGAGCGTAGTCAGGGTCGTTATTATAATTTAATTTATTAGTAGTACAATTGCCGCTTATTTTTGCAGCATCGGATTTGATATTATTTACTCGATCTCCTGGATCTGGATGCGTACTTAAAAATGTAGGACCCGAACTTGAATTTCCATCGGCGATGAGTTTCTCAAAAAAACGATATGCGCCATCGGTGCGGTATGCCGTTGGACATAAATATTTTACAGAAGCGGCATCACTTTCTTTTTCAAAAGATTGACTGTATTGTAATGCGCCTAAATTGGTAAATAATGAAGTAAGTTGGGCCACTTCGTTGCTGCTTGCGCCTGCAATAATGGATAATAAAATGTCAATCCCCATTTTATTCGTAATTTGTTTACCGCTGTGTCTTAAATCAGCGTGGGCAATTTCATGACCCATAACACCCGCAAAAGAAGAGCCATCTTCTAAATATTTGATTAAACCTGTATAAAAAAAGATATAGCCACCCGGCGTACAAAATGCATTTAAAGTAGGGTCATTGATAATATAAACTTCCCATGCAAATCGATCTTTATATTCAACGTTACCTGAATTTAAAACGGCGTTTCTTACATTATAAATATACTGATATGCAGCTTTTATTTTTGGATCCGAACTATTGGGATCTAATACTTTATTGCCATATTGAGCAAAAACTTGGTCTCTAGATTGTTTCCCTAATTGAATCTCTTGATCCAATGTCAATAAATTAATTTTACCACAGCTTGTTAGAAGTAGCGATGTCAAAATTAAAATGTAAAATGATTTCATAAGGTTTAAAAATTATTTTTTACTAATAACGCAAAAGTACCTTAATTATGCTTATTTAGTGCATTTTTTTTATATTTGCAACATAAATTTGCCGTTTTGGATTTTAAAAATACGATTTCGATTACCCACCAAACAGAATATATTTTTTCGAATAATTTGTTTGAATATCTGGAATCGTTATCCAAAAACTTTTCTAAGTGGGTCGTTTTTATAGATTATGAAGTCTATTTGAAATATAAAAATGAAATAGGAGATAATAAAAATTTTAAAGTAATCCAAAGTGGTGAGGCTCAAAAAGATTATTATAAAATTGTAGATTACTACAAGTTTTTAATAGATCATGAAATTGATAAAAACGCCTTGATTATTGGTATTGGCGGTGGTGTAGTTAGCGATATTGTTGGATTTGTGGCTACTACTTTCAAGAGAGGAGTTCCATTTGGTCTAATTCCTACAACTATTTTAAGTGCGGTAGATGCTGCTATCGGAGGTAAAAATGGAGTTAACTTTTTGGGATATAAAAACATCATTGGTTCTATTTCGCAGCCGAATTTTATTATTTTTAATCGAGAAATTTTTAGCGCCCTTCCTCAGGAAATTTTTATAGAAGGATTTGCCGAAGTTATCAAATATGGCTGTATTTACGATATTGAATTTTTTGAGTTTCTCGAAAAAAATAAATATTCCGTTTTTAATGTAGATTCTCAAGATTTTTTATTTGTACTTAAAAAATGTGTAGAAATAAAAAATGAAATTGTAGCCTCGGATCCTACCGAAAAAAACATGCGCAAAATATTAAATTTTGGACATACGCTTGGCCACGCCATTGAAGCATCCGAATCGATTCCTCACGGAAATGCAGTATCCATCGGAATGCATTTTGCGGCATTTGTCTCTTTGCAAAAAGGATTTATTAATCTTGAAATGTATGACCGAATTGAAAATCTACTAGAAAATTACGGATTGCCAACCTCGATTCCATTTAATGTAGATTCGATTCTTAAAAAGATGAGCCAAGATAAAAAACGCAATGGAGATTTTATAGATTTTATACTTTTAGAGCAAATTGGACGCGCCAAGATTATTCCTTTATCTATGGATGAAATAAAAAACTACTTGAATCTTTGGAAAGAGGAAATAAATTAATTATTCTCCACATTTTTGCGGCGAATATGTATTTTAATCTCAGCATATATAATTTAGGTAAAAAAATATAAAGGTTAATTTCTTACCCCAAATAATCAACGACTAAACTTTTAAGTTTAGCATAAGCTTCGTCGATGTCATCATTGACAACTTTGTGGTCAAAAAAGTTATGAAATTTCATTTCATCTTTAGCTTTGTTAATTCGGGTTTGAATTTTTTCTTCGGTTTCTGTTTTTCTTGAACGGAGGCGTTCTTCCAAAACTTCAAATTTTGGAGGCGCAATAAAAACAGATAGAATATCTTGGCACATTAACTTTTTAAGTTTTAGAGCTCCCATAATATCGATATCAAATATCACGATATGTTTGTTGTCCCAAATTTTTTCTACTTCACTTTTTAGTGTTCCGTATTTGGTGCCGTTATACACTTCTTCCCATTCTAAAAAAGCGTCTTGAGCAATTTTATGTTCAAAATCTTCATTCGTAATAAAAAAATAATCTTTACCGTCTATTTCATTACTTCTTGCATCCCTTGTGGTAGCAGATATCGAAAATTGAAAATCAGGAAATTCTTCTAATAATTTTTTTACTAAAGTGGTTTTACCTGCTCCAGACGGCGCTGTTACTAATATGGATTTATTTTTCATCGAATCGAAGTTTATTCAAATAAGAGAAGCGTTGATTATTTTTTGGTTGTATTGCAAAAATACGAAAAAAATTAAGAGTTTACATTTTTTCTTTTAAAGTAGGCGCTCATTAAGCTGCCAAAAACGAGCAAAACACATCCCAGCCACAAAATATTAATACCTGGAAATTCAATAGCTTTCATGATAATCCATTCATTTAAAGGATTTTTTTCATTAATTTTAAATACAAATTCTTGTTTTGAAGGCTCTATGCGAGCAATAGCAATCTTAAGTTCGCCATCTTTTGAAGTAATTTCGGGATTTGTAGTCTGACCAGATTTCGTGTTTAATTGAAAATCAACGGGGATAACTTCATCGTTTGAGTTTTCTTTTTTACGAATCAAGCTTGCTTTTACATCGAGTATGTTGTTATTTTTTGAAGTAACAAGTACGTCATTAAAAATCAGCATTTCTCGTGTAGTAAATATGGTATCGTTTAACTTTGCAGGGCGTTCATTTTTTGATGCATCATTTTTTTCTTGACTCGGCACCGAACTTACATGCGTAAAAATATCTTTATTCCAAAATTTCTTGATACTTGGTTCGGCATTTAATCGCATATTTTCGCCTTCCTTAATATACATTGCTTCTGGATAAACCCAAAACGAATCTTGATTTTTTAAATCCTTAAATAAAACAGAAAAAATAGCACCTTTTTTAGTCGGTTTTTGATCGGTATATTTAAGACTATAATCCGTAAGTTTCTCTTGTTGCCCTTTGATTAACAGTACATTACTGGTTTGCTCTTCATCATCAAATTCTTTGCCAAAATCAATGCCGCGCGTATTAAATGAAATGGCTTTTTTCTGATATTGCGAAATTAAAGCACCTAAAATGAGTAAAACAAAACCAAAATGCGCAATACTTCCTCCCCATAATTTCCATTTTTGATAATATTTTGATTGATACATATACCATATCGAACCAATTAAGCCATAAAAACTGGAAATTGCTAATAAATAATATCCTGAAAACAACCAAACACGGAAGTTTTGAGATTTTAACCCAACTTTATACTGCTGGAAAAATGGAATCTCAGAAAAGTATATACAAACAGTAGCTAATAAAATAGAAAGGATCCATAAAATCCCTTGTGTTTTGATAATTGCAGCAATTTTTTGACTGCGATACTTCAAAAACGGCGTAAATCCCATTAAAAATAATACAATAATACTAAACCAAATTTGAATACTATTATAATGTTCATTAGCATTAATTGGTGGGGCCATTTGCGTACCAAAAACTTTATTCCAAACTGGAATCGAGGTACTAAATGTTATTTGAATAGCCGAAACCGCAATAAATAAGGTTCCTATAAAAATCCAAAATTCCCTACTATTTGTTTTTTCTTCTTCTTTGTTGTCGGGCAATCGGCTCCAATAAAAAGCAAGAATAAAGAAAGAAGGAATAAGAAACAAAGCTATAAATATAAGTAATTGACCCGTCATTCCCAAATCGGTAAAGGAATGCACGCTGCTATCGCCTAAAATACCACTTCGAGTTAAAAAAGTAGAGTATAAAATGAATGCAAAAGCCAGAATATAAAATAAATAGGTTGCTTTTAGGCTATGTTTGGTGGCGTTATAAATCATATTGGTATGAACTCCGGCAACTAAAATCAACCAAGGCACCAAACTTGCATTTTCTACGGGGTCCCAAGCCCAAAATCCTCCAAAACTAAGTGCTTCATAAGCCCATTTGCCTCCCATTAAGATTCCAGCGCCTAAGGCGCCAATCGAAAATAGTGCCCAAGGCATTACAGATAGCGTCCATTGGTCAAATCGGCGACTTAATAATGATGAAAACGCATATCCAAATGGAATGGAAACGCTTGCAAATCCTAAAAATAAAACAGGTGGATGTATAACCATCCAATAATTTTGTAATAAAATATTAAGTCCGTTCCCGTCTTTTAATAATTCTAAATAGTTTGATTTAGCTAATAATGGAATATTCAGTTCATTTCTTAGTAAAATAAAAGGATTACTTCCAATGGTTATGTCTCCAATTTGCCAGCCAACGATCATTGTGGCCAACATGGCTTGAATTAATGCTAAAACGGATAAAACGCCTATTTGAAGTTCATTTTTAGTTCGTAATAACCAAAGACCTAAAACACTATGCCAAAACATCCACAATAAAAAACTGCCTTCTTGTCCTTCCCATAGTGCCGAAAGAATAAAATACCAAGGTAAATCATTACTACTGTGTCTCCAAACATAATGATATTCATATTTTTGGGTATAAAACAAAAATATCAAAAGCCCAAAAACTAAAAAAATAGTATAAGCATGAATTTTAAAAAAAGTAATCGCTGTATTTTTTAATACATCATTTTTTTGCTTTTGAGAAAAATATGTGATACCAATTCCAAAACTAAATAATGCTGCTACAAGACTGATAATAATCAATAGCTCTCCGATGTGACCATAAATGAGCGATTCACCGATATAAAAGGATTCTGAAAATTGGCGCATATCTTGAAATTAAAGGAGTAGTCCGTGATTTTTTGCTGTTTCTATAGCGATGTCGTAGCCCGCATCTGCATGACGAATAACACCCATAGCTGGATCATTGTGCAATACGCGTCTTAATCTTTCCGCGGCGGCTTCGCTACCATCTGCGACAATAACCATGCCTGCATGAAGCGAATATCCCATTCCTACGCCGCCACCATGGTGAAAACTCACCCAACTGGCGCCACCAGCAGTGTTGATTAATGCATTTAATATGGGCCAATCGCCTACCGCATCACTTCCGTCTTTCATGGCTTCAGTTTCTCGATTCGGGCTTGCTACTGATCCGGTATCTAAATGGTCTCGACCGATGACAATCGGTGCTTTTACTTTACCTTCTTTTACTAAATCATTAAAGGCTAAGGCTGCTTTTTCGCGCTCGCCCATTTTTAACCAACAAATTCGAGCCGGTAGTCCTTGAAATGCAATTTTTTCTTTAGCTTTGTCTAACCAACGAATCAATCCTTCATTTTGTGGAAATAATTCTTTTAATTTCGCATCGCAAACCGCAATATCTTCAGGGTCGCCACTTAATGCGACAAAACGAAACGGTCCGCTTCCTTCGCAGAATAATGGACGAATATATGCCGGAACAAAACCTGGGAATGTAAATGCATTTTTAACATCGCGTTTGTCTTTGGCTTGTCCTCTTAAATTATTGCCATAATCAAACGTTATTGTACCACTTTTTTGAAGGTCCAGCATTAATTTGACATGTCTAGCCATCGAATCTAATGCCAATGAACGTAAACTTTCTGGCTCTTCTTCTCGCATTCTTTTAGCTTCTTTTACCGAAATCGTATCTGGATAATATCCAGTCAGCTCATCATGGGCCGACGTTTGATCGGTTAGGGTATCTACTTTGATGCTATTTTTTATTAAATATTCTAATAAATGTACTGCGTTGCAGCAAATTCCAATCGATAGCGCTTCTCCTTTTTGTTTGGCTTCTAGAGCCATCTTTACTCCTTCCTCAATGCTCGATGCTTTTACATCTAAATATCGAGTTTCTAATCGTTTATTGATACGCCATTCTTCGGATTCAGCTACTAATGCCACACCATCATTCATTGTAATGGCCAATGGCTGTGCGCCACCCATACCACCTAAACCTGCCGTTACGTTTAATGTGCCTTTTAAACTACCGCCAAAATGAATTTTTGATAAACTCAAATACGTTTCATAAGTTCCTTGAACAATGCCTTGACTCCCGATATAAATCCAGCTTCCAGCGGTCATTTGTCCATACATCATCAATCCTTTTTTTTCCAACTCATTAAAATGGTCCCAGTTGGCCCAGTTTCCTACTAAATTGGAATTGGCAATAATCACTCGTGGTGCATCGGCGTGAGAACGTAAAATACCAACAGGTTTTCCAGATTGAACCAAAAGCGTTTCATTGTCTTCAAGACTTTTAAGTGAAGCAACAATTTTGTCAAAAGCTTCCCAATTTCGAGCCGCTTTTCCTCTACCACCATAAACAATTAAGTTTTCGGGTTCTTCGGCTACTTCGGGGTCTAGATTGTTCATTAACATTCGTAATGCGGCTTCTTGTACCCATCCTTTACAATTTAATGTACTACCTGTAAATGCTTTATATACTCTATTTTCGTTGGACATAAAATTTTAAAATTCAATCAAGTTTAGATCTGCAAATATAATAAAAATTTAGAGAATGAAGACGACGGATTCAATTTTTTAAAGTGATTCGTAATCTCCCTTTTTTTAATCACAAATATTTTTTTACAAATTACGAAAATCGCATTATTTTTGCAATAGTTAAAGTATATATTATGAAAGTATTAGTAGATGTGCCAGAGAAGGAAGCAATTCAATTTTTTAAACAAATTAAAGATAAAAAATTTGAAATTCTTTCAGAATATAATGATTTTGAAATTTCAGATTCGTTTTTTTATGAGTTAAAAGATAGGAGTAAAACGCCTTTAAGTCATTATGAAAGCGCACGTGATGTTTTGGCAGATTTAAAGAAAAAATATGCCTTATAATATTTTGATTGAACCAAAAGCAAAAAATGAATTAATAGATGCTTGTCAATATTATAGTTCTTTAGATTCTGAAACTCTGGTTGATAAATTTTTAAATGCGTTTCAAGATACATTATCAATTTTAGAAAAACATCCTTTTTTTGAAATCAAAACAGGTAATTTTAGAATGATTATGATTTCAAAATTTCCTTATGCACTAATATTTGAAATTATTGAAAAAGATAAAATTGTAAAAATATTATCTGTATTTCATTTAGCTCAAGATCCTGAAAAAATAAAATTTTAATTAATTGCTTACGCTCTTTCCTTCTAGCTAAAGCATTAGGCAATTTAATGGCTAATCCCTAACTCCTTTTTTTAAATCACAAATCACACGCGTCCCCGTTTCCGAATCCTTCGTCTTGGGACTTGCAGCATCTCGCAATTTTTTGGAATGTCTAATAACCTTGAAAAAATATGCGGAATCTTAAAAAAGTACTCAAGAGATCCCCGATAAATTTTCAATAAATCGTTATTTTGGTAATTAAAAATTGAGTTGCTGAAAATTTTCGAGGATGACGTATAGTGCGAAACGAAGCATTCAGAAACGCCGTAGACGTTCCCTAATCCCTAACCCCTTTCTTCAAATCACAAATTACTAATTACTTTATCTCCCTAATTTCTCCAATCTGTCCTCCCTCATTAAAAAAAAGCAGCTAGAAAAATCTAACTGCTTTTTAATTTTATTATAGGGGGGATGTATTTTTTTACATCATGCCACCCATACCGCCGCCTGGCATTGCAGGCATTGCAGGTTCTTCTTTTGGTTTTTCGGTAATAACCGCTTCGGTAGTTAATAACATGGCTGCAATTGAAGCTGCATTTTCTAATGCTACTCGCGCTACTTTAGCTGGGTCGATAACTCCAGCGGCCAACATGTTTTCATATCGATCTTCACGAGCGTTATATCCAAAATCGCCGCTTCCTTCGATAATTTTATTTACAACTACACTTCCTTCTACGCCTGCATTTTCGCAAATCTGACGTAATGGTGCTTGAATAGCTTTTTTAATGATTTCGATACCTGTTTGTTCGTCATCATTTTTACCTTTTAAGTTGTCTAAGCTAGCCAATGCGCGGATATATCCAACACCTCCACCAGGGATAACACCTTCTTCTACAGCTGCTTTTGTAGCGGCTAATGCATCGTCTACACGATCTTTTTTCTCTTTCATTTCTACTTCAGTAGCCGCACCTACGTATAATACCGCAACACCACCGCTCAATTTAGCCAAACGCTCTTGAAGCTTTTCACGATCATAATCGCTCGTTGTTGATTCGATTTGCGTTTTGATTTGACCTACTCGAGCATGAATATCTTCGGTTTTGCCCGAACCATTTACAATCGTGGTATTGTCTTTGTCAATCGTAATTTTCTCAGCACTTCCAAGCATGCTTAAATCTGCAGTTTCTAAAGTAAATCCTCGCTCTTCGTTGATTAAAGTACCTCCAGTTAAAATAGCAATATCTTCTAACATCGCTTTTCTTCGATCACCAAATCCTGGTGCTTTTACTGCCGCTACTTTCAACGTACCACGCAATCTGTTTAATACTAAAGTAGTCAATGCTTCGCCTTCTAAATCTTCAGCGATGATTAATAATGGACGACCTGTTTGAACCGTTTTTTCTAAAATTGGCAACAAGTCTTTCATTGTGCTAATTTTTTTATCTGTAATTAAAATGAAAGGATTATCTAAATCCGCTTCCATTTTTTCGCTATTCGTAACGAAATATGGAGAAATATATCCGCGGTCAAATTGCATTCCTTCTACAATCTTAACTTCCGTTTCAGTACCTTTAGCCTCTTCTACAGTAATAACACCTTCTTTTTTTACTTTTTCCATCGCTCTTGCAATTAACGCTCCAATTTCGGAATCATTATTTGCAGAAATGGTAGCGATTTGTTTGATTTTTTCAAAATCATCACCTACCATTTGGCTCGTTTCTTTAATATGAGCTACAACTTTAAGTACAGCCGCATCAATACCTCTTTTGATATCCATAGGGTTAGCACCACTTACTAATGCTCTTAAACCAGGGCCTACAATTGCTTGAGCCAAAACCGTAGCCGTGGTTGTTCCGTCTCCTGCTTGGTCGTTGGTTTTAGAAGCCACTTCTTTTACCATTTGAGCGCCCATGTTCTCTACAGGATCTTCCAATTCAATTTCTTTTGCTACCGTTACACCATCTTTTGTAATATGTGGTGCACCATATTTTTTCTCGATAACTACATTTCTTCCTTTAGGACCTAATGTTACTTTTACAGCATCCGCCAATTGGTCCACACCTTTTTTTAATTTATCTCTTGCGTCGGTATTATAATTGATAATTTTTGACATAATAATATGATTTTAATTTAGTTAAATGATTAATGAATAAAAAATTAAACAATTGCAAAGATATCGCTTTCTCGCATCATTAAGTAGTCTTTGCCTTCTACTTGAATTTCGGTGCCGCTAAATTTTCCATAAAGTACAGTATCTCCAGTTTTAACCGTCATCGGCTCATCTTTTTTGCCCGGACCTACAGCTACAACCATACCACGTTGTGGCTTTTCTTTTGCGCCGTCTGGGATAATAATACCTGAAGCTGTTTTTTCTTCTGCTGGTGCTGCTTCAATAAGCACGCGATCTGCTAATGGTTTAACGTTCATAAATTTTATAATTTTAAATGTTTAATAAATTTGATTTAGTTTTAATATATAACATCTTTTGTGCCAAAAATCATTTTCGGAATTTTTGACACAATTCGTTTCGTTTCTGTCATTTTTTTGTGTCATTATGGCAAGGAGTTTTTTAGATATAAGATGTTAGATATTAGATTTGAGTAATTTGAAAAAATAGTAATTAGTGATTTGAAAAAACAGTAATTAGTGATTAGTGATTTGTGATTTGAAAAAAGGGAATAGGTTTTAGGTTTTAGTAAGTAAGTTTGGTGTAATTTGAAAAGAAATTCTAATCACTGGTTACTCGTCACTAATTACTAATCACTCTAAAACATCTAATCACTCTAACCTCCTCTCCTTTTAAATAATTTAACACATATCATAAACTTTTATTATTTTTGCATAAAGTTTTAAATATAATTAAATGTTTTTCCAATGATACAGATGCCACAAATTATAGAAAGAGCGACGTATATCCATAAAATAATACCTTTTATGGAGCAATCTATCATTAAGGTTTTTACAGGACAACGAAGAGTGGGGAAAAGCTATTTGCTTTTTCAAATCATTCAGTTGATTCAAAAAAAGAATAAAAATGCTTCCGTTATTTATATCAACAAAGAGGATTTGACTTTTTCCAATATAAAAAATGCGCTGGATCTTAATGAATATATACAAAATAAGAAAAAAGAAAATCAAAAAAATTATATTTTTATTGATGAGATACAAGAAATCGAAAACTTTTCTGACGCACTTCGTTCCTTGGCTTTAGATGCGGACTTAGATATATACTGCACCGGCAGCAATGCCAATTTACTTTCCAGAGATATTGCAGGGCAGCTCAGCGGACGTTTTATTGAAATAGAAGTGCATAGCCTTTCATATACCGAATTTTTAGATTTTCATCGTTTAGAAAGTAATACCGAAAGCCTCTCAAAGTTTCTAAAATATGGCGGACTTCCCTATCTCAAACATCTCAAATTGGAAGACGAAATTGTATTTGAATATCTAAAAAACATCTATGCCACTATTGTCTATCGCGATATTATCAATCGTTATGAAATCCGGAATACGCCTTTTTTGGAAAAATTAGTACAGTTTTTGGCAGGAAATATAGGCAGTCTGTTTTCATCCAAAAAGATTAGTGATTTTCTCAAATCGCAACAGGTAAAAATTTCTACCAATCAAGTGCAAAGCTATGTCGAATATTTGGTCAATGCCTTTCTAATCTGTAAAGTTCCACGATATGATATGATAGGAAAGCGTGTGTTTGAGTTTGGCGAAAAATATTATTTTGAAAATTTAGGAATTCGAAATGGAATCCATGGCTATCGCATTGAGGATCGGGGCAAAATTATGGAAAACGCCGTTTTTAATCATCTAAAATTTTTAGGGTATGACATTCTTGTAGGAAAACAAGATCAAAGAGAAATCGACTTTATAGCACAAAAAAATGGGGAAACACATTATTTTCAGGTAGCGCTCAGCCTTGTAGAACCGCAAACCATAGAAAGAGAATTTGGCAATCTCCTAAAAATTCAAGACAACTACCCCAAAACGGTTATCGCTTGGGAAGCCTTCGACGGCAATACACACAAAGGCATTCAGACGATTTCATTGGAAATGTTTTTGAGAAGGGAATAGAAGTTGGAAGTTAGATATGAGACGTTAGATAATAGATTTGAGTAATTAGTGATTTGTAATTAGTAATTTGAAATAAGGGAATAGGGTTTAGGGTTTAGGTTTTAGTAATTTGTGATTTGAAATAAAGTAATTAGTGATTAGTAATTAGTAATTTGAAAAAACAGTAATTAGTAATTAGTGACCTGTAATTTGAAAAAAGGGATTAGGGATTAGGTTTTAGTAATTTGAAAAAAAACGGTCAACCTTATTCAGGCATTAACAGGTGTCTTCCTCGAAAATTTTCAGCAACAAAACTATCCCTCCCCGTCTTCCTCGAATTTTTGCAACTTAAGTTTCAGAATAAAACAACAACGAATAATCAAAAATATCGGGGATCTCTTTTTTCTATTTAATGAGACCACGGATAAATTTTTCATAGCGGACTCGCTATTCAGGAAAAATTTTCCGAGGTGACGTAGTTGGGACGTTCTTTTCTATAAACTAATCACTTAAAAACATCTAATCACTAATCACTCGTTACCGGTTACTAATTCCACAAAAAATATCTAATCACTAAAAATATCAATTATTACTTTAATTTTTTTTCGTTAGATTTGTAATTAGTTACTTTATTGTTCATAAATGACAGAAAACAATCGAATAGAATATAAAGCCCAGCTTACCGATACTTTTGAAAAAGAAGTTGTAGCATTTCTAAATTATTTAGGAGGAGGGGTCATATATATTGGCATTAAAGATAACGGAAATATTATTGGAGTAGAAGATTCAGACAGTCTACAATTAAAAATCAAAGATCGTATCAAAAATAATATCTCGCCAGCTTGTATGGGACTTTTTGACGTTGTTGAAGAAGTTCAAAACAATAAACGTATCATAAAAATTATTGTAGCGAGTGGACAAGAGCGTCCTTATTATATCAAAAAATATGGTATGTCTCCCAAAGGGTGTTTTATCCGAAATGGAAGTGCTTCGGAACCCATGACCGAAAGGTTAATTGAAGATTTTTTTACCAAACGATTGAAAACCTCCATTGCTAAAATACCTGCCCCAAATCAAGCATTAAAATTTGAGCAACTCAGAATTTATTATGATGCTTTAGGAAAAACACTCAATAATGAATTTGCAAAGACTTTGGAGCTCTTAAACGCAGATTCAATTTATAATTATGTTGCTTATTTAATGTCGGACTATAATAATGTTTCGGTAAAAATTGCAAAATATGCAGATACTACAAGAGTTAATTTAATTCAAAATGAAGAATTTGGATTTTGTTCAATTATAAAAGCAACTAAACAAGTTTTAGACAAAATTGATGTAGAAAATAAAACGTTTACAAAAATAACTCCCAAAGAACGTCTTGAAAAAAAATTATGGAACCCTTAGCCATAAGAGAGGCCGTTATTAATGCCTTTGTGCATAATGATTATACCTATGAATTAGCTCCCAAATTTGAAATTTTCTCTGATTGTATTGAAATTACTTCGTATGGTGGCCTTCCTTCAGGAATTACAAAAGAAGAATTTTTTCAAGGAGTGTCTATCCCTCGAAGCAAAGAAATTATGAGAATTTTTAGAGATCTTGACTTGGTAGAACAATTAGGTTCGGGAGTTCCTCGAATTCTTTTGTCTTATGACCAAACTTGTTTTTTCTTTTCGGATAATTTTATTCGAATGCGTTTCCCTTGTGAACAAGCAAACGAACAAGTAACCGAACAAGTAACCGAACAAGTAAGAAAATTAATTTATAACTTAGACGCTGAAATGACATTGAATGATTTAATGACTAAATGTGGAATAAAACATCGACCTACATTTATGTATAATTATCTGAAACCTTCTCTAGATTTGGGATTAATAGAACGAACCAATCCAGATAAACCAAATGATAAAAATCAAAAATATCGTTTGACTATAAAAGGAGCGGGTTATAGATATTAGACGTTAGATTTGAGACGATAGACTTGAGATTTGAGTAATTAGTAATTTGTAATTTGAAAAAGGGATTAGGGATTAGGTTTTAGTAATTTGAAAAAAAACGGTCAACCTTATTCAGGCATTAACAGGTGTCTTCCTCGAAAATTTTCAGCAACAAAACTATCCCTCCCCGTCTTCCTCGAATTTTTGCAACTTAAGTTTCAGAATAAAACAACAACGAATAATCAAAAATATCGGGGATCTCTTATGGAAGTATTAGACTATAAATATGAGACGTTAGATTTGAGTAATTAGTAATTAGTAATTTGAAAAAAGGGAATAGGTTTTAGTAAGTAAGTTTGGTGTAATTTGAAAAGAAATTCTAATCACTGGTTACTCGTCAGTAATTACTAAAAATATCTAAAATTATGGCGTAAAATTTGAAATATAATTTATAATTATGGCGTAAAATTTGCATTAATAAAAAATAAATTGAGCATTCGTTGCCGCCAAAACAAGGGATTTTTTATGACGGACAAGTTTTTGACGCCTACCTTTTTGTTACTTCTTTAGTTAGAAAAGCCAAAAAATCTATTATACTTATTGATAACTATATCGATGAACGAGTCCTTGACATTTTCTCAAAAAGAGATACAAATACAGAAGCTAAAATATATACTCAAGAAAATAATAGCCGTTTATCGCTTGATATTAAAAAACACAATGCCCAATACACCAAAATTGATATATTTTTTTTTAATAAATCGCATGATCGATTTTTAATCATTGACAACAAAGAAGTGTATTTGATTGGTGCTTCTTTAAAAGATTTAGGTAAAAAATGGTTTGCTTTTTCTAAAATTGATATTGACATTGAGTATTTGCTTAGGAAATTAGATATATGATAAAGGGATTAGGGATTAGGTTTTAGTTTTTTTGTAATTTGTAATTTGAAAACAAAGTAATTAGTGATTAGTAACCTGTAATTTGAAAAAACAGTAATTAGTGATTAGTGATTTGAAAAAAGGGATTAGGGAATAGGTTTTAGTAAGTAAGTTTGGTGTAATTTGAAAAGAAATTCTAATCACTGGTTACTCGTCACTAATTACTAATCACTCGTTACTGGTTACTAATTACTCTAAAAATTCTAATCACTAATCACTCGTTACCAATCACTCTAAAAAGTCTAATATCTATTGTCTCTTTATACCAATCACTCTAAAAATAAAAATCCACTTCTTCCAATTTCCCGAAATGTGAAAATCTATTTTCTGTTTTATAAAAAAATCTTATTTTTGTAAAAACATAAAAATACATTAATTGAAAAAAGCCTTACATCGTGCCAAAAATACCCTCCAAAAAGGGCTGAATAGTCCTTTGGCGCGGACGATAGGCATCTATACGTTTTTGAATTTTTTTCTGCGTGGCATTTCCTTTCTCATCACGCCACTATTTACGCATTATATCAGCCCCGATGAATTTGGCACGCTCAATATCTACCTCAACTCCATCAACTTCGTCACGCCTTTTGTGGCCGTAGGTATCACCAATACCGTAGCGGTGGATTATTTCAAAACCAGTAGAGAAGCACTTTCTAGGCACATAGCTACTTCATTGATCTTGTCTTTGGGCATTGTGGGGGTATTTTTTTTATTGATCATTGGGTTCCAAAACACACTTGTGCCCTATTTTCATGTATCGCTACTCTTGCTCTTGGCTATTCCGCTTTTGTGTTTTTTCAATCTGGTAATAGACCTCGCATTTATTATTCTTCGAAACGAACATCAAGTAAAAAAAGTAACCTTTGCTACTATTATTAGAACACTCCTAGAGCTGGGAACTTCTGTAACATTTATCATACTACTCCTATGGGGCTGGCAGGGCAGACTCTATAGCCTAGTCTTGGCTACCGCTCTTGTTTTTGTAGGTGGGATGGTATATTTATACAAAAAATACGAACTTTCCTGGCAGTTCGATGTGGCGTTTGTCCGTCGGGAATCCCTTTTTTGGATGTCTAGTATTGTGGGATTTTATTTTGTTGTCTCGTTTAATATTATTGATAAGTATATTATTAAATATTTTTGTACCCCACAAGAATTAGGAAATTATAGTTTGGCTACGCAGTTTGGATTTATCATACTAACTTTTTCTTCGGCGGTGACTGCGGCCTATTTTCCCACCCTGTTCAAAGAGCTCTCTGAGCAAAAACCCTTTGCCTTTATCCTCAAAAAAATATTCCTGCTCATCGGGGCATTGATAATGATTGCACTAGGCTCTATCGTGGTGGTGTACTTGATGATGAAGTATTATATCAATGAACGCTATGCTGGCTCATGGGAGTATTATTATATGGTTGCTTTAAATTACGGAATGTGGTCAATTATGGTTTTGTTCTATGGATTTTTAAATTATTTTAAAATGAAAAGGTTAATGTTTTTTCTTGGAATATCAGCTTTCTTTATATTAACGCCGTTTCAATTTCTTTCAACACAATTTTTTGGAATATTTGGATTAATGTTAAGTCAGTTATTATATTTTATAGGGTGTTTTATTGTTATTTTAGTAATTTTGAATAATAAATTTAAAAACCTTTATGTTTAAGAATAATTATTTAATTGCCTTAGCATTATTTATAAGAGATGATAAAGAAATTACTATATAAAGCCACTATTAAAGTAAATATTGATGATATTTACGATGAACACCCTCCAACTTTTGAAAAAGTGTATTTTTATAAATTTGAGAATGTACTTGTTTCTTCTTATGGTGTAGTTTATAAGAAGTTTAAAAATCAAGATCAATTATTATACGAAAGACATAGAAATAAAATTAATATTCTAAATAAAATTTCTACTTATTTTGTAAAGAAAAAGATAGAGATAAAAAGTCCAGTAATAGTTATTTCAAATGGATGGTCAGATAGTTTCTATCATTTTACTTTAGAATCTTTACTAAAACTGTATTTAATGAGAGACAAAATAAATAAATCTATAGTCTTGTTTCCTAAATCTATTTTTAAGAGATTTCATCAAGAGTGGTTTAATTTGTTAAACATTGAAAAAATCTATCTTGTAAGTAATAATGAGGTTATTAAATCAGAAATATGTTATTCAACATCCTTTCCTGCTCGCGATCTCAATCATCATCATGAAGTATTGCCTCAGTTTAGAGATTGGGTACTCAAAAAAATGAACGCCAAAAACTTGATAGCCCATGCCGATACTTATCCCAAAAAGATTTTTATCAATCGTCAAAAGGCAAGTTTTAGGAAAATAACAAACTACAATGCCATAGAGCCATTACTAATGGAGCAGGGCTATACTATTATTGATTTGGAAGATTATTCATTGGTAGATCAAATCAACTTTTTTTATCATGCAAAAAAAATAATAGGCATTCATGGTGCTGGATTTACACATATCTGTTTTTCAAAGGCCGATGTAATAGATATAATTTATGAAAATTTTCATCAAAATTGTTTTTTGAAAATGGCCAAAATTTTGGATATTAACTATACTTTTTTGAGATGTAAAGGACACGAAAATCCTATGTATAAAAATTCCTCGGGACATAATGATTTGGAAATAGATATAGCATTATTTAAAAATGTATTGAAATGAATATAAAAAATTATTTAAGAAGAAAATTAATTAAAATTACAGGATACTATTTCTATAAATACTCCGATTTGGAAATAGGAACTGATTTTGAAAGAGATTTAATATTAAAATTAAATATTAATCCTAGGATAATGTTTGATGTAGGGGCAAACTATGGTCAAACGGCCATTTCATACAGAACTATATTTAAAGACGCTATAATATACTCTTTTGAACCATTTAAAGAAACATATAAAAAGCTGGTTGAGAACACAAAGCCATTTGATATTATTTGTGAACCTATAGCATTTGGCAACATCACTTCTACAAAAAATATTTTGTTAAATAATGATTCACAATTAAATTCATTAAATCAAGAATCAGAACAAAATGATGGTGAAACAATAGATGTACAAACAATAGACTATTATTGTAGAGAAAAAAACATTGATCATATAGATGTATTGAAAATCGACACAGAAGGTTATGAATTAAATGTATTAAAAGGCGCTGAGAATATGATTAAGAATAAAAAAGTAAAATCTATTTTGTGCGAAGTTTCTCTTAGCCCAAAAAATACACATAATTCAAAATTAGTAGACATTATTAATTTTTTATTTGAGCATAATTATCAAATGATAGGATTGTACGAAACCAATATAAATTTTTATAAAGAAGGGATTGTTTACAGTAATGTTTTATTCGTCGCCAATTAGATTCTAATGCAACTCTCCATAATAGTTCCTACTTTTAATAGAAATGCCTTAGCTATGGCCTGTATAGAGTCTATAATCGCCAGCCAAAGAGCAAGGACAGAACTCATTATTGTCAATGATTCCAAAGAACAGGATTTTATACTCGATACCTCGGTGTGGAATAGCATAATAGAAACAAAAATTATAAACAATCCCAAACAAGGTGTGGCATCGGCTCGAAATTTTGGGGCATCTATGGCACGTGGGCAGTACCTGCTTTTTATAGATGATGATATGATATTGAACGGCAAGGTACTAGAGGATACTATACACTATTTGGAATCTCATCCATTGCATACTTACAATGCCAATTGGACATACTCCCAGGAGGTTTTAGATACTCTAAACTCTTCTCTTTTTGGTCAATTTCTTATCAAAATAGGATTCTATCATCTCCGTGGCTGGTGCAATAATCCAAAAGATTGGGATAAACAAAGGTTTTATGCTTCGGAAGGCATTACCAGTCAGTATTTAGGCATTTCGGCAGCATTGTTTGAGGCAGTAGGAGGCTACAATGAGGATTTTCCTTTTGCGGGATATGAGGATTATGATTTTGCCCACCGATTGAAAAAATTAAAAACCTTTTTTGCAATAGATACTTCACAGCATCTTATTCACAATGAATTGGACAAATTGAGCCCAACAATGTGGCTGGAGCGCAAGTACCGTGGCGGATATACCCAGTATGTAGCCGTACTAAAAGGATACGGCGCATTGGCTAGGCACGATTCATTCTTAAAAGCTCGTTTATTTTTGACTATGTACAAAATACGAACCATTATTCTATGGTTTTTGCAGCAGCTTCCCCAAAGTCAATTCGGCACAAATTTATATTTTTTAATAATGGATAAAATGTCAGGGGCGTATCTTTGTGCTGGATATTCTGATGCTAAAAAAAAGATAAATAATGAAAATCACTTACATTCTTTCTGACATCAACAAAGCTGTATTTTTTGAACACACGGCTTTGCTGATGCGTAAGCGAGGTATAGAAATTTCATGGATTTTGATTAATTCGGAGGATTCGGAACTGGCTCATTTTCTAGAAGGGCATCATTTTCAAGTAGCTTATCTAAAGGCTTCGAGTCCATTGCGTTCGTTTGCCGCTATCAAATCTTGCAAAAAAATATTGAACCAATGGCATATTGACGTAGTGCATTGTCATTTGGGTACTGCCAATTGGGCGGGACTATGGGCAGGACTATGGGCAGGCGTTCCAAAACGTATTTATACAAGACATTCGGGTAAACCCCTAAAGTGGAATTATAAAGAAGCTATTATTGACCAAATCCAAAATCGCTTGGCTACCGATATTGTGGCTATCTCCAAAAATATAGAAGATTTATTGTTATCTCAAGGAGCTAGTTCCAAAATAATCCATTTGATTCATCATGGATTTGACCTCATACGTATGAAAAAACATGATGAAAACGAAGTAGCTCGTATCAAAAGTTTTTATAATCCCGAAAGCAAATATCCTATTGTGGGCGTAGTGGCTAGATGGCTAGAGCTTAAAGGCATACAATATATTATCCCTGCATTTGAGAAGCTTTTGGAAGATTATCCCAATGCTAAATTATGCTTATTTAACGCTAGCAAAAATGCCGAATATGCACATATTTTGCTCCCAATGCTTCAGCAATTGCCAAAAGATAGTTATGAATATGTAAATTTTGAGTCCAATGTGTACGATTTGTATTCGCTATTTGATATGTATGTGCATACGCCTGTAGATCCTTATTGCGAGGCTTTTGGGCAGACATATATAGAAGCGTTGGCTACAGGCGTTCCTTCTATTTTTACACTTTCGGGTGTGGCTAGAGAGTTTGTAGCCGAAGAGCCTTTGGCGCAAATAGTGCCTTTTCGAGATTCGGATGCTATTTATGAGGCCATGAAAAATATTTTGACAAATCCAACTATAGAAAATTCGCACAGTTCATTTTTTGATAATTTTAAAATAGAAAACTATATACAAAAACTAGAATTGTTATATTTGCTGTCATGAATTTTGAACCTATTATATCCATTGTTGTTCCTACCTATAATAGAGCACACTTAATAGAAAAAACTATATTGAGTTTATTGTCCCAAACAGACAATCGCTATGAAGTAATAATAGTAGATGATGGAAGCACGGATGACACCGAAATGGTTGTAGAAAAATATCTCTCCGACAAACTGTCTTATTACAAAAAAGAAAATGCTGAACGAGCTGCCGCTCGAAATTTTGGTACTCAAAAAGCCCGTGGACAATATATCAATTGGTTTGATTCGGATGATCTTGCATTGGAAAATCATGTGGCTACGGCTATTTCATTCATAGCGTCACAAGAAAATGCAACTTGGTTTCATTTAAATTATTCTTTGGTTAATTCCGCAGGGCAGTTAATCAGAAAAGGCGAATCAATATCGGATATAAACAATTCCTTGAAAAAAGGAAATGTCTTTAGTTGTAATGGTATATTTGTAAAAAAAGAAATAGCGTTAGCAAATTTTTTTAATGAAGATAGGGCTTTATCTGCAAGTGAAGATTATGAATTGTGGCTTAGATTAATATCTCAGTATAATTACATTTGTATTGATACGATAACCTCTTTAATAGTTCAACACGATGAACGCAGTGTTTTGATGTCAAATCCACAAAAATTGATTACTCGATTTGAAAAATTCATAGAATATACTACTTCTAATACGAAAGTTTGTAAATTTTTGGGTAACGATTATGAATATTTTCTAATGAAAAATTATTTGATTTTAGCCGTAGATTTGGCAGCAAATGGTCATAAAAAAGAAGCAAAATATTATGTAAAAAAAGCTTTTAAAGCATCTAAATTAATACTTTTGGAACGAACTTTTTTTGCAACTTTAAAGCATCTAATAGTTTAATTAGTATTTTATTTGTCTTAACTTTCAATTTTTAGCCCTGAACTGCATAAATGGCTTTTTTTAACAAATAAAAACTATATTTGTTCTCTTTTTTAAAATAGAATACAAGTAAGCTAAATTAAAAATAAACGTATTTTGCTGCTTTTATGTTTGTGATGATCTTTATGAAGAAATACTTTTTTTATTTACTTTTTTTATTATCTTTTCTATTATCCGGTATTAACTTTTATGAAAATTTTATAAAAACCCCAATAAATTCTAAAATAGAACGCAACGAAGAAGAGTTTAATGCCAAGCTCTATGATCTCAATACCTTGTCCAAAGTAATTTCACATGTAGACGAAGAATACGGTAGTTCTGAAATAAAATCAACAGATTCTTTGCTTTATGCCAATTTGATGGCACGCACCCTTCGTATGCGATTTTATCATGGCTGGAGCCAGTATGGATTTAGGGATAATTGGGTTTTGTATTTAATAGGCCCAATTCATAAACATGCACTAGGCATCGTAGATCCCAATGATATTCTTAATTATCCTCAAGCGCTCTGCAGTCAGCAAGCCATAGTAGGTATGGAAGCGTTAAAAAAAAGAGGGTATCAATATCGAAAAGTAGGATTTTATGATAGTGAATATGAGAATGGTCATTTTACATATGAAATATTACTTAAAGACGGTTGGCATTATTACGACTTAGACATGGAGCCCAATCTGCATATTATGGAATCCAATAACCGACCTTCTATTGATTCTTTAGCAACAAATGATTCCTTGCGCCGCGCGGCGTATTCGAATGCTACTACGGAGATAAAAGACCATTTAATCCCAAAATACAATAACAATCACCCAATAAATGTATTTCCTGCCACGAATATGTTACTTTTTCATCGTATTACGATGTTTCTTAGTTATACGCTTTGGTTTTGGATAGGAATTTATTTATGGATAACCACTAAGAAGCCCAAGAAGAATTCATGACCCATGTGCTCTACCTTTCCTACGACGGCATGACCGACCCTTTGGGGCAGCTATTTTTTTGGTTGAATTATACAAAAATAGCTAATTTTGTATAGAAAATAGGTAGTGCTATTTAAAATTATCACGTACTCATAAAGAATGCAGGCCAAAGAAATTTATCGAATCATTGAAAAAGGAGAAGGACTTCAGATAGAGTTCAAGAAAGCCACGCATGCGCTTCCCAATAATATATTTGAAACGATATGTGCCTTTTTAAACAAAAATGGAGGCACTATACTTTTGGGCGTTGATGATGAAGGCAATATATTGGGCGTTTCGGAAAAACATGAAGAGGCGCTTTGTAAAAATTTGGTAAACTTGAGTAATAATGTAACAAAAATTGCCCCTGCTTTTTTATTGCAACCCAATATTATAGATGTAGAAGGTAAGAAAGTGATTCATGTTTTTATCCCTTCAAGTTCTCAGGTTCATAAGACCCAAGGAAAATATTATGACCGAAGTATGGATGGTGATTTTTTGGTTTCTTCGCATGCAAAAATCAGTGAGTTGTATGCAAGAAAAAACACGCTGTATAGCGAAAATACGATTTATCCATATCTAAACGAATCCCATTTTGAGCCCGAAACGATAGAAAAAGCAAAACGATTGATTCGTGCCAATCGCCCTGCACATCCGTGGCTAGAGCTTGTCGGCATCGATTTTTTTATAGCTGCAGGACTTTTTAGAGAAGATTTGATGACCCATTCCAAAGGCTTTACGATGGCATCCCTTCTTTTATTTGGCAAAGAAGAGGCTATACAAAGTATGCTTCCTCATTATAAAATAGATGCTTTAATTCGTAGAAATGACCAAAATAGATACGATCATCGCCTAACCCTTCGTTGTAATCTGATTAAAGCCTACGACGAATTGATGTTTTTTGTTAGTCAAAATTTGTTAGATAAATTTCAGCTCATCGGGGATCAGCGTATTTCTTTGAGAGAAAATATTTTTAGAGAACTCATTGCGAATTTGTTAGTACATCGCGAATATATCAATCCTAGAGTATCTACTATTGAAATTTTCTCTGATAATTGTGTGATAAAGAATGCAAATAAACCTTATTTGTATGGTGCTATTTTGCCTGAGTATTATGAATCCTATCCAAAAAATCCAAATATCGCTAAATTTTTTGTACAAATGGCTCGTGCAGAAGATTTAGGTACAGGTATTCGCAATATTTTTAAGTGGAGTATGTTGTATTCAGGTAACCATCCGAAATTTTCGGATGCAGATTTATTTGAAGTTTTACTGCCTTTATATGTTGAAAAAACTACCCCTAAAACTACCCTTAAAAACACCCCTAAAACTACCCCTAAAATCACTTCTAAAACTACCCCCAAAACTAGCTCTAAATCTACCTCTAATATCACTTCTAAAACTACCCCCAAAATTAGCTCTAAAACTACCCCTAAAATCACTTCTAAAACTACCCCCAAAACTACTCCTCCAAAAAAATCAAAAACACAAGAAGAAGTATTGAATCTACTAAGAAAACATCCTTCAATAAGCAAAAAAGAAATAGCCACTTTGCTTCAACTTTCTGTAGAGGGTGTAAAATATCATATCAAAACCTTAAAAAATAAAGAAAAAATTAAATTTGATGGCGCTTCTAAAAATAGAAAATGGATTGTTTTAGTTCCATAAAATTAGTAAATTAATGCATCAAGAAATGAAAAACATCCTCTACCTTTCCTACGACGGTATGACCGACCCTTTGGGGCAGAGTCAGGTGCTTCCTTATATCATTGGTCTTTCGGCACAGGGGTATCGTTTTACATTGATTAGCTTCGAGAAACCCGATCGGTTTGCGCAGCATCAGCAAACCATTCAAGATATTTGCAACACTCACCAAATCGATTGGCAACCCAAGATATATCATAAATCACCGCCGGTCTTTTCTACAATTTGGGACATCTATCAAATGTATCAAACCGCACAACGGTTGCATCAAAAAAAAGGTTTTAAATTCTTACATTGCCGAGGATATATTCCCTCTTTAATCGGTTTATGGATTAAGGAAAAATGGAATATTTCTTTTATCTTTGACATGCGCGGTTTTTGGGCGGATGAAAAACGAGATGCGGGTGCGTGGCCCAAAGGACATTTTTTATACGACCGTATTTATAACTTTTTTAAACAAAAAGAAAAAGCCTTTATTACCGAGTCGGCGCATATTATTAGCCTCACACATCGTGGAAAGGAAGAAATGATGTCGTGGCAATTGCCGATTTCTGAAGATAAAACACAAGTGATTCCTTGCTGTGTAGATACCCAGCATTTTGATCGTTCTAAGTATCATGAATCCGATATTCAAGTATTTCGAAGTCAATTGGGCATCGCGCCCGATACGTTTTTGTGGAGTTACCTCGGTTCGATAGGAACGTGGTATATGCTCGATGCGATGTTGGATTTTTTTAAGGTTTGGCAAGCCTCTCACCCCAATTCCAAAATACTTTTTATCACCCACGACGAACACGACCGCATACAAAAAGCCGCCGAAGTGCGTCAAATTTCGGATTCGGTGATTATCCGAGGTGCTACCCGCGCCGAAGTGCCGCTGTCGGTGGTTGCTTCGCAGGCCTCGATATTTTTTATCCGCCCTACCTATTCCAAAATGAGTAGTAGTCCTACCAAACAAGGCGAAATTATGTCGCTGGGTATTCCGATTGTTTGTAATGCAGGCGTCGGCGATACGGATCAGATTGTGTTAAATTACCAATCCGGCGCACTTATTCAATCCTTTGATGCCGCTTCATACCAAAGCATAGCGAATACGTTTCAACCTCAACATTTTAATCCCGAAATGCTAAGCGTTGGTGCGATAGACTATTTTGAATTAAAAAAAGGCGTGGAAAATTATTTAGAGGTGTATCAAAAAGTATTAAAAAATGGAATCCAATAAGTTGTACTTTCCAAATTTAGATGGCTTACGTTTTGTTTGCTTTTTTTTGGTTTTTCTTCATCACAGTTTTTTCACATTGGACTCTTCTATTCTAAATACAGAGTTATTTATTTTTTTTAAACAAGTATTGTCAAAAAATGGCAATTTAGGGGTTAATTGTTTTTTTGTATTAAGTGGATTTTTAATTACATTTTTACTTTTTACAGAGCATCAAAAACATAATAAAATTGATATTCCAAAATTTTGGCTCCGTCGAATTTTTCGTATTTGGCCTTTATTTTACTTTTGTGTATTTTTTGGATTTTTCATTTTTCCAATGATAAAAAAAATGTCGGGTGCCGTTCCAAACGAGACCGCAAATTTATTTTATTACATGACATTTCTCAATAATTTCGACTTTATAACCCAAGGACTTCCCGATGCTTCCATACTAGGCGTATTATGGAGTGTAGCCATAGAAGAACAATTTTATTTTTTTTGGCCTATTCTTTTATCATTTATTCCAGCTAAAAAGTCATATTATTTATTTATTTCGATTATTGTGGTTTCATTAATTTTTAGATTTTTAAATCCTGAATATCTTTTTCATGAATATCACAGTTTATCTTGTATTGGAGATATGGCAGTTGGCGGGTTAGGGGCATTTTTAATCATTCATTTGGAGCGCTTTAATCAATTTATAATTAATATTAATAACAAGGCGATTATTTTGGTTTACATAACTTTTTTCTTGGTTTATTTCTTCAGGATGGAAATCAAGAATTTCAATTTTATGTTTAATATTTTTGAACGGATAGGTATTGCATTTATATTTTTATTTATCATTCTTGAGCAATGTTATTCTAAACATTCGTTGTTTAAATTTTCAAATTTTAAACAAATTACAAAACTTGGTAAAATCACCTATGGTTTATATTGTCTTCATTTTTTAGGCATTTTAATTACATTGCAATTATTCAAAAAACTTCAAATTAAAGATTCCTTATTTAGTGTTTTAATTTTACAAACGCTTTGTGCTTTTTTATTAAGTGTTATTATTTCAAAGTTAAGTTATCGTTTTTTTGAAATGCCTTTTTTAAAAATTAAAGAAAAATTTTCAAGAATATAAAAGTAATATATTTTAAAATCTCTTTCATTTCATATATTTGCAATATTTTAATTTTCAAAATGATATCATTTAATAAAAAACCTAAAGAATGTATCGTTTCAAATCAAAAGGAAGTTTATATTTTTGAAGATACGCAAACCAATATTGATGAAGAAACGGTAAACGCTTTTGGAGAGGAATGGGAGCACTTTAATACCTTTACCGATGCGGAAATTCAAACCGCTGGAGACCAATATTTTGATATTATCGATAAAGAGTGGCTCAACGGAAAACATGCGTTGGATGTAGGATGTGGCAGTGGCCGCTGGACAAAATATGTTTCACAATTTGCAGGATTTGTAGAAGCTATTGACCCAAGTAAAGCCGTATTTTCAAGCGCAACATTGCTACAAAACACGCCTAATACAAGAATTTCAAAAGCGGGTGTTGATAATATTCCATTTGAAAATAGCAGTTTTGATTTCGTTTTTTCATTGGGTGTTTTGCATCACATTCCCGATACACAGTTGGCAATGCAGCGTTGTGTAGAAAAACTAAAACCACAAGGCAAATTTTTAGTTTACTTATATTATAATTTTGAACAACGAGGTGTTTTATTCAAAAGTATATTTTTTGTATCTCATATGTTGCGATTGATCATTTCAAAATTACCTGCATCATTAAAACGATTGGTTTGTGATCTCATTGCAATAGTTGTTTATTTACCTTTGATTTATTTATCCAAAATAATTGAAAAATTAGGTTTCACCAAGCTTTCCAATCAAATTCCATTATCTTATTACAAATCACATTCTTTTTTTATTGTCCGAAATGATGCCTTAGACCGATTTGGAACGCCTTTGGAACAGCGATTTTCGAGAGCTGAAATTACAAAAATGATGGAAAATTGTGGGTTAAAAAATATTATTGTTTCAGAAAATGAACCGTACTGGCATGCCGTTGGAGAAAAATAAAAAAATAGCTATCATTTGTCCGCATCCCGAAGGCGTCGCACCAGGACAGCGATTAAAATATGAACAATATTTTAATAACTGGCGTTCAAATGGCTTTGAAGTCGAAATTTTTCCGTTTCAGTCCAAACGTTTTTGGGATATCAATCCTAAAAAAGGATATATTTTTGAAAAAATATTTTGGACAATAATTGGATATATACATCGATTTTTCTTGTTATTCAAGCTTTGGAAATATGATGTCGTTTATATTTTTTTATGGGTTACTCCTTTCGGTCCTCCTTTTTTTGAATTTTTATATCGTATATTCTCAAAGAAAATTGTTTTTGACATTGATGATTTAGTATTTTTGGGCAATTCTAGTGAAGCAAATTCATGGATTTCAAAGCTAAAAGGTCGCCAAAAACCAATTTTTTTAATGAAACATGCAGCGCATGTCATTACGTGTACGCCGTATTTAGATAACTTTGTACGAAAACTAAATCCCAATACGACCGACATTTCTTCAACTATTGATACGGATGCGTATCAAGTCGTTAATACCTACAAAAATGACCACACTATAATTTTAGGTTGGAGCGGAAGCCACAGCACTGCTAAGTATTTAAAGCTCATTGCTCCGATGTTGCAAGCATTATCCAAAAAACATACCTTCAAACTTCTTGTTATGGGCACCGATTCCTTTAAAATTGAAGGCGTGGATGTAACTTGCATACCTTGGCGTGCGGCAATAGAAATAGAAACCATTCAAAAATTTGATATTGGTTTATATCCACTTCCTGATGAAGAATGGGTGCATGGAAAAAGCGGTCTTAAAGCGATACAATATATGGGCATGGGTATTCCAACCGTCGCTCAAAAAATTGGTCAAGCCATCGAACGTGTCGTAATAGATAAAGAAAATGGCTTTTTGGTTAATGGCTACCAAGCCGAATGGCTCGCCGCCCTTTCACAACTCATCGAAAACCCAGCACTACGCCATCAAATGGGCACCGCCGCCCGTGCACATATTGTCAAAAACTACTCCCTCCAAGCCAACGCGGAGAAATATTTGGAGGTGATAGGGGAATAGATATGAGATGTTAGATATGAGACGTTAGATGTGAGATAAAAGTAATTAGTGATTTGTGATTAGTAATTTGAAAACTAAGTAATTAGTAATTTGTGATTTGAAAACATAGTGATTAGTGATTAGTAATTTGAAAAAAGGGATTAGGTTTTAGTAAGTAATTTTGGTATAATTTGAAAAGAAATTCTAATCACTGGTTACTCGTTACTAATTACTCCAATCTAATTTAAATTTTCGTTTATTTCAAAGAATTTTATTATATTTGCATAAAATAAAAAGTAGCTATGCAAGAGCTTATTTTGAAAAATGAAGTTTCTCCATCCAAAATTGAAGCCTTAATTCAATTTCTAAAAAGTTGGGGTATAGAAGCAGAGATAAAATCGAAGTCAAAAGTTGTTTCTAAAAAGAAGAACCCCTCCGATTTTTTTGGTACAATCAGCAAGGAAGAAGGGGAAAAAATGCAAGAATACCTTAAGAACAGTCGAATTGAATGGGAACGAAGTATTTAATCGATACCAATACGTTGATTGATGCCCAATCTTTTAAATTACCAAAGAAAGGATTGGAATTTTTAGCTGAAGTTATTGATGCACATTTTTTGGTTTCTTTTATTACCTATATTGAATTCTTAGGTTATAAAAATATTTCTCAATCCAATAAAGAGTTTATAGAAATGGCACAAGTCATAGAAATCAACATTTCTATTATAGATATTTGTATTGAGCTTAGAAAGAAATACCGTATTAAGCTTCCCGATGCTATTATTGCGGCCACTGCGATTCATCATAATTTCTGTATCGTTACCAATAATGAAAATGACTTTAAAATGATAAAAAATCTAAAATGTATTAATCCTTATAATTTATAAAAATGTATTATTTGAGAATTGTAATAAAGTAATTTGTGATTAGTGATTTGAAAACTAAGTAATTTGTGATTAGTAATTAGTAATTTGAAAAAAGGGATTAGGGATTAGGTTTTAGTAAGTAAGTTTGGTATAATTTGAAAAGAAAATCTAATCACTGGTTACTCTTTACTAATTACTTAAACCAAAAAAAATCAATTGGCGTAAATTTATTTTTTTTGTATCTTTGTATAAAAATTAAAGAAATGTATATTCTTAACGCAGAAATAGAAGATAAAAAAACTTTAGATACGTTAAAGCGTATGTTAAAGTTGCTAGGAATAAAACCGAATTCTTTTAATTTAGAAGAATATTACGACGATATTGCAACGTCAAGAGCGCAAATAAAAAAAGGATCATACAATACAATTGAAGCTTTCGAGATTAGTAATTAGATAAATTCTAATCACTGGTTACTCGTTACTAATCACTCCAATCTAATGTCTATAATCTCCCATCTAATCTTCTTTCTTCCTCCAGCTAAAGCAAGGAGGCTATACAAAGACTAATCCCTAAAACCTAACCCCCAATCCCTTTCATCTAATCACAAATTACTCCAATCTACTATTCCATCCTGTGTTAAAAATTCATCATAATTTTCTCTATGAATGATTTGGGTTTTGCTTTCTGGGTATGCTCTTAAAAATGTTTTGGAAAATAAAACCTTTTTGTTTGGATTCCATTTGAATTCAAAGGCGCTAAACAATCCATTAGTTTCCTCTATATAGTCTATCTCCTGTTGTTCTTTGGTTCGCCAAAAATACGTATTGGTGTAAATTTGATTCAAATGAAGCCATTTTTTTCGTTCACTTATCAAATAATTTTCAAATAATGCGCCTACATCTTGTCTTGAGGCGATTGGCTGAAACTGATTGATGACGGCATTGCGGATTCCATTATCATAAAAATAGATTTTTTTTGCCATTTTTAATTCATTTCGTGCATTTCTGCATAGAGAATGAAGCCGAAATACAATAAATGATTTTTCTAGAAGCTGAATATAATGCTCTACAGACTTGTTATTGAGTCCAATTAGGTTTCCTATTTCGGAATAAGAAACCTCCGAACCCACTTGAAAAGCAAGTGCTTGGAGTAATAAAATTAATTTTTCGGGCTTTTTAATATTATCTAGCATCAAAATATCTTTGTACAAATAGCTGTCGGTTAACCATTTTAATGTATTTGCAGCCGAATATGGCTCAACGATTACTGCGGGATAGCTCCCATAAATTAATCTATGTTCTAGATTCCTTTTTTCTTCTATTAGCCCGTGATGATGAACAAGTTCTTCAAAACTTAGCGAAAAAAAAGAATACTCAATTTTTCTGCCTGTGAGCGGTTCATTAAATTTATTTTTGAGCTCAAGTGCCGAAGAGCCGGTAACGATGAGTTGAATTTCGGGATAGTTGTCGTATATAAGTTTTAGCCCTATGCCAATATTTTCAATGCGTTGCGCCTCGTCGATGATTACAGTATGGTTGTTGGCGATGATATTTCGGAGTTGGGTGGAGGTGGGGCGGTCAAACATACGTTGCACATCATACTCGTCGCCATTGAGCCAAAGGATTTGAGATTGGGGGGCAAACATTTTTTTGAGTAAAGTGGTTTTTCCTGTTTGACGTGCACCTAAAATAATCAAAACTTTTTGGCGTTTGAGGTCTTTTTGGATTATTTTTTCAAGATTTCGGAGTATCATTACTTTGAAGTTTATGCAAAGATAACAACTTTATACTATTTTATTCCCATAAAAATACCTTTTTTTAGTATTGTGTTCCCCAAAAGTTGGTTTTTTGTAAAAGTAAATGGTATTTTAAAGTAATTTGTGATTAGTTGTTAATGGTTATAGCTTAAATCCATTTTTTCAAATTACAAATCACAAATTACGTCAATCTATCATCTCCAATCTATTATCTAATCTTCTTTCTTCCTCCAGCTAAAGCAGGAGTCAATTTAAAACCTAATCCCTAAAACCTAATCCCTTTCTTCTAATCACAAATCACAAATTACTAATCACTCCAATCTAATATCTAATATCTAATATCTATTATCTCCAATCTAATATCTAAATTCTTTCTCCCTCCAGCTAAAGCAGGAGGCAATTCAAATTACAAATCACAAATCACTAATTACTATTTCTCCAGCTAAAGCAGGAGGCTATACAAAGACTAATCCCTAAATCCTAATCCCTAATCCCTTTCATCTAATCACAAATCACTAATCACAAATCACTCCAATCTATTATCTAATTCTTTCTCCTTGTCTTTATTCGATTCAAAATACGTTTTGAAATTTGAAATCCCATCTTTCGTCCGACGTCAAGTGCGGGCATAAAGTGAATGCCGCCATAAAATCGACTCATAGAAGCTTCTTGAGAGGCATCCAAAAAGGATTTGAAAAATCGAGGTTTCATATCCAAAAACATCTGTGAAGAATCATAAAAAGAGTAGGGCTGTTTTACGTATTGCGTCAGCGTATACGAAATCGCCGCCGAAACCACGCTGTGTCCGCTGGTGTATTCTGGAAAAGGGGGTGTTTCTATTAAGGGATTCCAGTTTTTATCAATAACGCGCTGAATATACGTTTCAGGTCTTATCGAATTACTCAAATACTTGCTCGCCCAGCATTGTATAAATCCTTCAAACATTGAAATACTAACAACAGCATAGAGTTCGGTAGCATCTATATAATTCATTTTTTGATTGTGCACCGTCTGTGTCGTGATTTTCAACCAATGTCCTCCTGGCGTTGGTTTTTTTACGACATAGCTCAAATGCCCCGAACTGATTGTAGTTGCGGGGTTACAGTCCCAATACCAAGCGGTTTCGGCTCTTTTTTGACTATCTTTGGCAAAGCATTTATATACTTTTAGGGCCTCTTTATAAAAAGGCGAGGTCTTTTTTTCGCTGTAGGGATAATTAGGTGTATAAGGCTCAAATTCAAGGCTGTCGTAGGTTAATTTTCTGATATACATCCAATTGGGTTCTAGTCCATTGTGATATTCGGGTGGTGTGGGCTGCCATGCGCCGAGCGAATCGCTTAATTTATAGCGTTCGAGGGTACGCGTATAGATATAACCATCTTTTTGAATCCAAGGCATGAGTTCATTTTTAACTTGTTCGGCATACCGTTCAGAAGCCTTGATAAGGGTGTCATTCTTTAATATATCAATCCAATAGTGTCGTTCATTTACTAGCATAGAATCGGCTAAGTGTTCCGAAAAAACGAGTTTTTTTGTAATTTTAATAAACGCAAAATTAGCGGCCGCTTCATAATGTATAGCTTCTTTAGGTTCGGAAATAGAAGGAATATGAGCAATTTGACCATACAAACTTTTCAAAGGACTTTTGGGTGCTTTGCACAAAACTTCGTAGGCGGCGATATTGCCATAGACGTGGATTCGACTGGCTACAGGTGGCGAAAAAATGTCTTCCATAATGATGTTTATCGCATCTATATTGCATTTTGTGATTCTTGGTGATTGGGCTGAATTATCTTTAAAAAGCACTAAAAATAATAATAAGAAAATAGATTTCATACGAATATAAATATTGAAAGTAAATTCAAAAGTATAAAAATTAGATTGAATATATTAATTTTTTTACCTTTGTTCGGAAGTTTTAAATTAAAATACAAATGAGTATAAAGAAAATTCTATTTTTATTGATAATGAACTCGTTATATATCGTTGTAAATGCGCAGTTATTTTCGATTCAGGACCCTAAAAAAACGAATATTGACTTTGTAAATTATATTTCAGAGAACGAACATTTCAATGTCATGAATTATGAATATTTATATAATGGAGGTGGCGTAGCTATTGGTGATTTAAATAACGATGGACTACAAGACGTATTTTTTAGTGGAAATATGAGTTCAAATAAATTGTATTTGAACAAAGGAAGTTTTGTGTTTGAAGATATATCCACTTCCGCACGAATAGATAAAGGCGATGGATTCAATACAGGAGTAACGATGATCGATGTCAACGCAGACGGTTGGCTTGATATTTATGTGTGTAAATCGGTTTTGAAAAGTCCCCAAAAACGCGTTCATAATTTATATATCAATAATAAAAATAATACGTTTACCGACCGTGCTAAAGAATTTGGATTGGCAGATTCTTCGTATTCTACACAAGCCTATTTTAGAGATTTTGATTTGGATGGGGATTTAGATTTGTTTTTAGCAAATATTCCTGAGAAAATCAATGAAGCCAAAAAAATTGTATTGGTCAAAAACGCTAAAGGTCAATTGCAAGCGGAGGAAAAGCCTTATAATCGATTTTTTAGTTGTAAATTTATGGAAAATCAAAATGGTTTTTTTGTAGATAAAACCTTGAGTAGCGGACTCAAAACGCATTCATTTGCATTAAGTGCTGTGGTAGGGGATTTTAATAATGACCGATATCCCGATATTTATATCGCCAATGATTATTCAGAGCCCGATTATCTTTTTATCAATCAAAAAAATAAAACCTTTAAAGAAGAAACCAATCAATATTTTCAACACATGTCTTATAATTCTATGGGATCGGATTTTGAAGATTTGAATAATGACGGTATTGCAGAATTGATTGTTACGGATATGTTGCCCGAGTCTAACTACAGACAAAAACAATCCAAACTCATGATGAGTTATGACCAATATGATAAGCTGGTAAAATATGGTTTCAAATCTCAATTTGTAAAAAATGTATTACAAACTCGTTTTGATGGAAAATCTTTTTCGGATGTCTCGTATGCAGCTGGAATGGCCTTTACCGATTGGAGCTGGGCGCCTATAATTGCCGATTTTGACAATGATGGCAAAAAAGATGTCTATATCACCAATGGTTTTTACCGAGATTTTACCGATCAGGATATAAATAGATATATATTGGATTCTATATCCAAAGCATTTGCCAAATTAAACAAACCTTTTAATCGATATCAACTTCTTGAATATTATCCTAATGTAACCATTCCTAATGCGTATTATAAAAACCTAGGCCAGTTGAAATTTCAAAAATTGGGTATAGAAACAGGGCTTGATATCCCTTCATTTAGCAACGGCGCTGCTTATGCAGATTTGGACAATGATGGCGATTTGGATTTAGTAGTCAATAATATCAATCAATATGCTTTTGTGTTTAAGAACAATGCGGTGGAGAATAAATATGGAAATTTTCTTCGATTTAAACTAAATTCTGCATATTCAGATGCGGGATTTGGTGCGAAAATTCAAATTACCACTCCCGATTCGGGTTTTCAAGAAGTAACCTATTATCCTACCAAGGGGTATTTGTCTAGCCACGAACCTTTTGTGCATTTTGGATTGGGAAATTATCAAACGGTAAATGTTCGTGTTATTTGGAGTAATGGCATAGAACAACGAATAGAAAATGTAGCAGCCAATCAATTGATTACGTTGAATCAGTCACAAGCAATGTCTTCTATTTCTCAAAATGTGAATGCAAAATCTATGCGTTTTGAAGATATCACGAAGCAAACACTTATTTCATATCAACACAAGGAAAACGAATACATTGATTTTAAATTAGAGCCATTATTGTATAAAAAATTCTCAAAACAAGGGCCCTGTATAGCTGTAGCAGATGCCAATGGCGATGGGTTGGACGATATTTTTGTAGGAGGTGCCAAAGACGAGTCGGCTCTATTGTATTTGCAAAATTCTTTAGGAACTTTTGATCAAAAAGCACTACCTGTATGGAAAGAAGATAAAGAATTTGAAGATATGGTTTCGCAATGGTTGGATTGGGACAAAGATGGGGATAAGGATTTGATAGTGACTTCGGGCGGCAATGAATATCCAGGACAAGCTTCCAAATATCCGCTTAGACTCTATATAAATGATGGTAAGGCTAATTTTACAAAAGTAAATTCGACTGTTTTTCCAGCGATATATGTCAGTTCAAAAGCCATAGCCATAGAAGATTATGACAAAAATGGGTGGGAAGATATTTTTGTAGCGGGACAAATAATCCCTGGTCATTACGGACGAATACCAAAGAGCTATTTGATACGCAATTATGGGACTCGATTCGAAGTAGACTCCTTTGACAATTTTGGGATGATAAATGATGCCGTATGGCACGATATGGACAAAGATGGGTGGAAAGACCTACTAATGGCAGGAGAATGGACACATATTCAGTTTCTCAAAAACAATGCAGGTGTTCTTAATCCTACAATTAATTCTATAGGTGATATGCGTGGCTTGTTCCAAAAATTACATTTGGCGGACTTGGACAACGATGGCGAAAAAGACCTCATAGCAGGAAATTTGGGTGTCAATTCTCGATTTTCGCCTACTTCAAGAGCACCTATGTATCTTACGGTAAATGATTTTGATAAAAATGGCAGTACCGATGCGGTTATATCGTATTATAATAAAGATACGCTGTATCCATGGCCTATTCGCGATTTGATGTTAGATCAAATGATTTTTTTGAAAAAACGATTTACGCGATACGCTCCGTATTCAAGAGCAATGATGAAAGATGTATTTACACCAGAAGAGTTGAAAGATGCTCAAAACTACAGTGTAAATAATCTCAATTCCATGATTGTATACCTCAATGCGGGAAACAATGGCGGTGTAAAAAAACTTCCACAAGAAGCACAATATTTTCCTGCAAAAGCAATCAATTCATTTGACTATGACCACGATGGCGATTTAGATTTATTGCTTTCGGGAAATGAATATGGTATGGAAATTGAAACGGGATATTTGGATGCGGGTATAGGTTTGATTCTTCGCAATGAAGGCAACAAAAAATGGACACCAATTTATGGAGAAGGATACGATACCAAAGGCGATGTAACGGATGTAAAACCTATCAAAATAAACGGATCTAATTGCTTTATCGTAGCTAAAAATAAAGGATTTTTACAGATTTTGCGAAGTAAATAGATGTGAGGGGGGAGTAATTACTAATCACTCCAGTCTAATATCTAAACTTTCCCTCCAGCTAAAGCAGGAGGCAATTGAAATGCTAATCCCTAAAACCTAATCCCTAAAACCTATTCTTCTAATCACAAATCACTAATTACAAATCACTCCCATCTATTATCTAAACTTTCCCTCCAGCTAAAGCAGGATGCAATTTAAAAACTAATCCCTAAAACCTAATGCCTAACCCCTTTTCTTCAAATCACTAATCACTAATTACAAATCACTCCAATCTATTATCTAAACTTTCCCTCCAGCTAAAGCAGGAGGCAATTTAAAAACTAATCCCTAGCTCCTAATCCCTAATCCCTTTTTTCAAATTACAAATCACTAATAACTAATTACCTTTCTAAAGCAGGAGGCAATTTAAAAACTAATCCCTAAAACTTAATCCCTAATCCCTTTTTTCTAATCACAAATTACTAATCACTCCAATCTAATATCTAAACTCTCCCTCCAGCTAAAGCAGGATGCAATTTAAATACTAATCCCTAGCTCCTAATCCCTAACCCCTTTTCTTCAAATCACAAATCACTAATTACTAATCACTCCAATCTATTATCTCCAATCTATTCCCCCCTTACAAAACTTAAAAATAAAACCCAAAATCTGTTAAAATTTTAACAAGGCTCATTTTTTAACATTTCTACAAATAGTAGTAAAAACTTACATTTTGAAACAATATTTAAAAATTTATATAAAAATTAATAAAAAAAAATAGAGCACATAAAAAAAATTATTTAATTTTACCTCCGCAATTAAGTGTACGTTGTACTTTTTAAAGAAAACGGTATTTGTACATATATAATATAGTATAACTGCAAGGATTGAGAGAGGAAATGGTAACTTAAATGCAATAAATAAATATTAACTAAAATTAATAAATATGGAAAAACGTTTACAAGACACGTGTATGGGTTCTCAAGAAACTCGTAAAACAACATCTCGAAACGCCCTAATGAAATCTTTAAGTATCTCTTTGATGCTTTTGGTTGGGCTTGTTTCTAATGCGCAGGTTACCGTTACTGGTGATGCTGCAGGTACGTATGCCGATTTAGGTGCTGCGATTACAGCCCTCAATGCGGTTACAGGTGCCACCTTAACCCAAAATACGGTAGTAACCGTAGCAGCGGGTAATGCGCAAACCGCTCCAGCTGGAGGGTATGTCGTTAACGTCACAGGTACATCTACCGCGTCTTTGACCTTTGTAGGAAATGGAAATACCATATCTACACCCGTTCAAACGGCTGCAGGTATTCTTGATGCCGCCATTAAATTTATTGGCTCCGATTTTGTAACGATTTCGGGCTTTACCATTAATGCAGCAGCAGGAACGGTAAAAGTACCCGCTACCAACGATCGTACCGAATGGGGTATCGCATTCTTAGCCGCTTCGGCTACCAATGGATGTTGGAACAATACGGTGACCAATTGTAATATACAAATGGGACCTGCTTATGTAAACTCGCGTGGGGTTTATTTTGGATGTGTACATTCACCTACAGCGGCTGCTACAGCGCAGTTGGCTACAGCGTCTACGGGAACTAACTCATTCAATAGAGTGTATAACAATACGATAGATAGTGCCTCGGTTGGGGTTATGTTTTTGTCTACACCTAATACGGCTGCTATTATTGAAACAGGAAATGTGGTAAGTAAAAATACAATCACCCTTGCTTGTCATGAACATGCTACAGTAGGTTCTACTTCAGGAGCCGTTCCTTCTTCTGTTTATAATAGTAGTACAATCTCCAATACAACTCCAAGATTGGTGGGGGTAGAATTTAGAAATGGAGTAACAGGATTTACAGTAGATAGTAATACGATTACAGCGGCTACGCCGGTATTTACGAATACAGGTACGACCAATGCCTTTTACAATTTTAGAGGAATTTCTTCTTCTACTTCTACGCTTCCAACAGGATTTATTGGAGCGCCAAACCTATACAGAGGAAATACTATTACGTATGCTTCCGTAAATAACAGTGTGGGAGGATCTACAGGTATCGAAGCCGTAGTAACTCCTGCTACTCCTTTGATATCAAATATTGCAATACGTAATACAATCAATTTGACGTATACCTCAAATGGTCTTACTGGTACAACTCAATCTCAAGGTATGTTTGGTATCGATATGGGCGTAGGAGGACAAAAAACATGTAGAGCCGATAGTAATATTGTTACTCTAACGCGAACCATGAATGGAAACGGTACATTTTCGTCGCAGCAAATGACGGGTATCGCTGTAGGAGGTTTTGGAACGCCAACCACTACGGTTTTTGATACGACGTCTGCAAATGCCAACACCGTTACCATTCGAGAATTTGGTGTAGGTACTGCAAATAACTCATCACAATCCAATTTCTTTATAGATTTAAAACAAGGTAATGGATTTATGTTTGCCAATAATAATATCATTTCGACGGGTACCGATTCTTTAAAATCTACTGGAACATCAGCAGGTATCCTTAAAGGAGGAATGGTTGGAAAAAAATTAGAAATTAGAAATAATCAAATTAACGTAAACGTCGCTATACATCCCTTAGGTACTTTTCCAGGTACTTTTACGGGTATTTCTACTTCTGGATTTTCAAGTTTGATTGACTCAAGTTTTGTTATAGAAAATAACAATATCATCATGTTTGGTACCAAATCTTGTAGTGGTATTAGTACGGCAGATGGAACGACCACTTCGGTTGGGCCTAAAATTGTACGTAATAATTATATCAGCAGTATTATGGTACGAAACATTGCGGGTCTTAGTATAAATGCTACGGGTATTAATATTTCTAGTGGTCGTAATTACTTAGTACATGATAACATTATTGATCGTATGACGATTAGTGGTGTAGCTACAACGACATCAACGGGTATTCTTACGGGTATTACTTTAGGTTCAGGTTCTGTTACAAATATATCCGCTGGTATGGTTCGAGATAATATCATCGACTCTTTGATGGTATTTACACCAACAACTACAGGATCAAATTCTTCAACAGGTATTTCATTAAGTTCATTTACAGGATCTGTATTTTCGGTTTTGCGTAATAAAGTAACCAATTTATTAACCGTAGGTGGAACAACAGGTAATCCTACGGCAAGAGGTATTTTGAATAGCTCTGGAACGGTTGCGCGTGTAATAAAAGATAACGTATTTACCAATATTACAAACTTAGGTCTTGGAACTACTACGCAAACACATGGTATCTTTTTATCGGGTACTTCAGGTTCGGATACGGTTGTAAATAATATTGTATCGAATGTAACGTTTGCGCAGCGTACGCCCAATAACTTTGGATTACAAGCTTCGGGTGCCGCTACGTTAAATGCATGGAACAATACCTTTGACCTTAGAGGATTAACTACCGATGGTGGTGGAAATTATGGAGTTACGGGTATTCAATTTAATACAGGTCAAACGGAGCTTATCAATAATTTAGTAATATTAGAAAATGCCGCTTCAAACCCAGGTCCTGCAGGTACAGGAACCTACGCAGCGCTTCGTTTCCAGACTCAGGGTACGCCAGGCGTGCCACCCGCAAATTTAAGACCAACTTCTTCAAATAACATATATTTTGCACCTGCCATTCCTAATTCATTTTTATATGCAGAAGGAATTGCCGCAGGAACATTGGGATCTCTTACCGATACATTTACTTTAGCAGGCGATCCAGCTTTTAACCAAAGTTGCGGATTGTTTAAAACATTTATGGCGGGTAGAGAACTAAATACAGTAACGGCTAATATTCCTGTTACGGTATCGGCTACAGGTATTGTTACCCCTACAGCTACTCCAAATTTGGCGGATAATAATGCCATGCCAATTTTAGGAGTAAACGCAGATAATACAGGAGCCGCAAGAGGCACCTTCCCAGATATTGGAGCCGTAGAGTTCACGTCTACAGCACCAATCGATCAGGCTGGTCCAACTATTTCGGCATTTACATTACCCGATTTAATTTGTCGTTCACGTTATAATTTTAATATAACAATCACAGATATTTCAGGAGTAGATACAACTGCAGGAAATAAACCTCGTTTGTATTTCCGTAATACCACCGTAGGAGCTAATGATACTACCGGTTGGAAATTTATTGAGCCTACTACGATATCAGCACCTACATTTACGTTCCAAATTGATTCGGCAACCTTTGCGCCTTTCAATTTAGCAGATCAAGTAGAATATTTCTTGATTGCACGCGATGTGCTTTCAAATGTATCTACGAGAACGGTTTCCTTTGCATCAGCGCCATGTCCAAATACTTCGGTAAATGTATTGGCATCGATGTATCCCGCTACGGTTACAGCAGCGAATCGTTTTAGATTTATCGATCCACCAATTACCGTAGTAAAAGTACAAGAAGATACCATTTGTCATAACGAATTGGATTCCTTAAGTGTTATTTATTCATTCCCAGGTGCTGCTACAGTAGGTACAGGTACTACAGGAACAACTACTTCGTCTCCATTCTTTACAACTACAGGTAGAAGACATCATTTCTTATATACTGCAGCGGAATTAAAAGCGGCTGGATATGCAGCCGGTAATTTTACCGAGTTGGATTTAAATTATACAACTACAACCGCTACTCCTATGAGTTTAACAGGTTTTTCTGTAAAACTTCAAAATACAACATTAACTTCATTACCAACAGATTATTCAGCTATTTCGGCTGCAGCTACGCAAGCGTTTGGCCCTGCTACTTTTGCAGGTGTGGGTGTTCAAGGTTTTGGAACAGCCAACAAAATTATTTTTACTTCACCTTTCCCTTGGGATGGCGAATCAAACGTTGTTTTAGAATTCTGTAGTGCATCTGGCACAGGAACAGGTTTAAGTACCGTATTTACAGGAGTTACTACAGGACCTATTGTTACCGCTATGGGTGCATCGGGTGCTGCAGGTTGTGGTTTTACAACAGGTTTTGCTACAACAGTGCGTCCAGTGGTTCGTTTTACAGGACAGTTAGGTGTTAATACAGGTATTACCTACAATTGGACGTATAATGGGGTTACGCAGAGTACATCCAATCCATTCCCGGCTACGCCTGCTTTCCCAGGTGGTGTGGCTACTATGAAATATAAAGTAGATATGACCGATGCTAGAGGTTGTAAAGTGACGGATAGTACGATAGATATCTTAGGAATTCCAATTCCTTTGGCGCCTACAGCTACCAATATCACCAAATGTGGTGTGGGCGTTGTAACGACTCCAGCGGTAACGGATGTAACGACTCCAGCTGTAGCAAACGCGATCTACAAATGGTATAGAAAAGCTACAGATCTAGTGCCGGTGCAAAACGATACATTAAGATTTTGGAGTCAAGCTACGGTGGTAGGAATTGATACCTTTTTTGTTTCGGTTACGAATCCTTTAGCGGGTTGTGAAGGTCCAAAAACTATGGTTACCTATACATCAACGGCACCTCCAGATACGTTAAAATTATTTGGTAATACAAAACAAGATTCTTTCGCGGTTTGTAATGGTTCGGTTTTGAATATTACAACAACACAAACACCTACAACAGGTTCATTTAATTCATTTACATTTACTTCTACCGATTATATAAATTCAGGTATGACCGCCTCGGTTACGAATACGACAGGAAATCTTACGATTACACCTTTAGCTAAAGGGGTATATAATTACCGTTTAGATGCCTCAGGGGCTACAGGTTGTACAGATGCAAAAATTCTAAAAATTTATGTTATCGATACCGTTAATGTAACTGATTTTGGAATTTCAAATGATACGGTTTGTGTGGGCACTAAAGTGCAATTGAGAGCTACAGCGGATATTGATATACCGCCTCCTGCTCAAACGGGTACATCTGCTACAGACGTAATTTCTCCATTTACTTCCAATTGGGGTAGTCAGCATTCACAATATTTGATTTTAGCTTCAGAACTAATTGCAAGTGGTGCGCAACCAGGTAATATTTCTCGTCTCAACTTTAATATTACAACACTTGGTGCAGCAGTACCTCACGCAGACTATACAATAAGAATGAAGCATACGAATTTAACTGCTCTAGCAACAGTTGATAATCCTGCTACTTTTTCAACAACTTTTGGTCCTTCACCAGTAACTCCAATATTAGGTGTTAATACATTTAATTTTTCAAATCCTTTTAATTGGGATGGTACGTCTAATATTATTATTGATATTTGTCATTTTGTTGGAGGCGGTGGTGCCGGTGCTAATTCTACAGTATCTATTGCACCTACAACGTTTAATTCGGTTGTTGGTAACAGAGTAGATAATGCAACATTATGTGGTACTACTACTCAAAATACTACGAGTACACAAAGACCAACATTTGGATTCTTTATGGATCGTTCTAGTACGCCTACCTATACATGGAACTGGGGTGCACCAGCCAATTTAAATGTAAATAAAGATTCATTTATCGTTACTGCAGGTGGTTTAGATACCGTTGTTTTAACCGCTGCTAATAATATTACAGTGGGTACCAATACTTTATCGTGTCCTACTTTTAGAGAAGTAGAATTTCTTGGTATCGCATTACCTTTAGCACCTACAGCCGTTACGATCAATAAGTGTGGTGTAGGTATTAATACGTCTAATGCCGTAACGAATGTGAGTGTGCCTTCGTTTGCTGATCCAATATACAAGTGGTATGCTACAGCTTCTAGCTCAACTCCATTACAAACCGATACACTAAGATATTGGAATAATACAACAAATTTGGGTACGGACTCGTTCTTTGTTTCAATTACCAATCCTCTTGGTGGTTGTGAAGGACCTCGTACTAAAGTGACTTATATTACAACACCTGCTACCGATACGATTTTACCTTTAGTGAATGGTATTGCTACCGACAGTATTGGTATTTGTGAAGGGCAGTCATTTAACTTAACGGTAACACAAGGTCCAGGTACTACGTATACATCGTTTAGTTGGTTCAGTGATAGTTTAGCTTCGGGTGCAAATCCTGCACTTACAGGAGCGGCTCAATCCATTACGCCATCTGCTCCAGGCGTGTATCGTTATACAGTTAATGCTTCGGGTGGTGCTTGTAATGCTTCAAAATCAATTAAAGTCTTAGTTTCAAAAGATTTCTTTGCAGCTTCGCCTTTAGCATTTACGAGTGTTCCAAATCCTGCGTGTGTTGGAACCATTATTACAAATAGTTATGGAGGTGCTTCGTCTACAACACCTGTACCATATTGTACGGTGAATCAAACATTTTTTACAGAAGAAGATATTATTAATGTAACCTTTGGTCCGCTTAATAATACAACCCCTTGGGCGGGAAATAATACCACTCCAGCAGCATTAGTTGGTTCTCAATTATCAGCGGGTGGAGCGAGTTCAAGTAGTAATTATTCTAATTTTACAATAAATCCAAACCCACAGTTTGTTCCTATTTTGCCTTTTGGTTCTTCGGTTCCATTATCCGTTACAATTGATTATGGTGGTGCTGATAGATCAGGTGCTCAAACGAAGGCTTGGATTGATTGGAATCAAAATGGTTTATTTACAGATATAGGTGAGGAGTTTTTAGTTGGTGTAAGTAATCCAGCACATCCTCAGGTTATAACGTTTAACGTTAATATAATCGTTCCTACAACCGCTGCTACGGGTCAAACTAGAATGCGTATTATAACTCAAGAAGGTGTTCCTACACCTTGTGGAGGGGCATCATGGGGTGAGACGGAAGATTATAGCGTGCAAATAGGTATTCCGGGTATAACCTATCAGTGGACTTCAAACAAAACAGGTGCTACTGTTTTGAGCGATTCATCAAAATTAATTATTGCTTTAGCCGATACGTCGGTAGATTATATGTTAGTTGGCCGTTCAGGTGCTTGTTCGGATACCGCGATCAATAACGTGATCGGTTTCCCTTTACCATTAGCACCAACTACTATAGCTAAATCGAAGTGTGGTGTTGGTATAGACACTTCAATTGTAGTAACAGATGCTACAGTGCCTTCTGTGGCAGGAGCAGAGTTTAATTGGTATAAAACTTCGGTTTCTACTACTAAATTACAAACCGGATTACAACGTTTTTGGAATAATACAACCGTAATGGGCAATGACACCTTCTTTGTGTCGGTTACAAACCCAGCAACAGGTTGTGAAGGCCCTAGAACGAGAATGATTTATACAACAACATCACCTCCAGATACGATCGCACCAAGATTAAATGGTATAGCAGATAGTACCGCAATTTGTGATGGAACTTCTGTTTTATTAAATGTAACGCAAGGTCCAGGTACTTCTTTAACAACGTTTACTTGGTTTAGTGATAGTATCAATTCAGGTGCCAATCCAGCACTTTCTGGACCAACGCATACCATTACACCAACGGCTCCAGGTTTATATACGTATAAAGTAACAGCAAGTGGTGGTGGTTGTATCGTATCTAAAAATGTTAAATTAAAAGTAGATATTAATTATTTTGCAATAGCGCCAACAGCATTTACTAGTAATCCAAATCCTGCTTGTGTGGGAACAACGATTACGAATAATTATGCTCAAGGTGGTGGTGGAACACCAGCAGCGTATTGTCCTTCAGCAGCAGGTAATTTAACAGATGAAGACATTACAAGAGTACAATATTTATCTATAAATAATACCTCTGCTTGTGCTTCTTTAACGGGTAGCCAAGGTAGTGCTATTGGTACAGCTGACTTATTATCAGATTGGACGGCTTCTACAGTACCGGTTCCTTTATTAGTTCCGAATACAACGGATTCTTTAAAGGTAACTATTACTTGGTGTGATGGAACCATTTTTCTTTCTGCTGCTAAAGCTTGGATTGATTGGAATATTGATGGAGACTTTACGGATGTAGGAGAAGAATTTGTTATAATGCCAGCTAGTACTGGTGCTAATCCAGCAGGTACTACATTTAGTGTGCCTATTACAGTTCCTTCTACAGCAACTTTCGGTAACACAAGAATGCGTATTTCTGTTAGAGAGTTAGGTCTAGCTCAAGTATTGCCTTGTCAATCAGGAAGTTGGGGAGAAACGGAGGATTATCGAGTTCAAGTAGGTATTCCTAATCTGACTTATCAGTGGAGATCAAGTAAAACAGGTGCAACTTTATTAAGTGATTCATCGAAATTAATCATTCCATTAGCGGATACTTCAGTTGATTATATTTTAGTAACCCGTGCGGGTGCTTGTACCGATACGGCAATAAATACCGTAACAGACAATGTGCCTCAAATAGCAATGAATCCAATCGTAGGTCCAACGGATGCTACTACTTGTGATACGGTTACATTAAAAGGTACAGCAATAAACGGTTGTGGTCCTTATACGTATGCTTGGACTTCTTCTAGTGCTACGTTTATAGGTGCAACAAATGATTCTATTGCTCGTTTCTTATTGACTGGTGCTTCTGGCCCTAAGTCGGTTAAAATAGTAATAACGGACAATTTAGGTGCTAAAGATTCATTGACTCAAACAATAAATTTAACGTCACCTCAATTATTGACTACAACACCAGATACGATTTGTGGTTCGCAAACAGCTACATTAGCAGCTACAGTCAATGCAGGTAGTGACATTAAATGGTATAATTCGAATGCATCTAATGATACGATTGCCTTTACAGGTTCTCCATTTATTACACCATTATTATCAGGTACAGATACCTTCTTTGTAGAAGCTTCTGCAGATGGTGCATTAAAATTTGGAGGTAGACCAACGGCACCAGTAGCTAGTTTTGCTGCAGTTTCAAATAATATTGGTTTGAAATTCAGAGTAACAAAACAGATGGTTTTAGATTCTGTAGATGTATTCTCGGGTACAGCGACTTCAACTTCGATGACCATTGGTTTATTCGTTGATGGTGCTTCAACGCCTATCAAAACTGCAACAGTTGCAACAACGGGTGGTGTTAAAGTACTTTCAGGAGTAGAGCTTGGTTGGACGATTACACCAGGTACGTATCGTATCTTACGTACAGCAGCTTCTAGTTCATACCATAGAGAAACCATTATGGCTACTTCTCCATATCCTATGAATTTAGGTACTTCAGGATCTATTGATTCTGGTGTGAGTTCAGCAACTGGAGCGGCATCAGCAGTTGAGTATAACTTGTTCTACAATTGGAGAATTAAAGAAGTTTGTGCAACTCCTAGAACTGCAGTTATTGTTAATTCAGTGAATGCACCAGCATTAACATTGAATAAATCAATAGACTCTATGTGTTCGGGATTAGTTTCGGATACGGTAAAAGTAACTTCAAATGTTGCTGATTTCAACACGTATACGTGGTCACCAGCTTCTGGTATTACTGGATCAGCTAATGCATGGAATGTTAATCAAACGACTCCAGGTACGTATAAATTTATCTTAACAGGAACACAAACTTCAGGTTTGGGTTGTGTGAATCAAGATACTTTAGATTTCATCGTTAAAGCGATTCCAGCAGCATTTACCATTGCACCAGCAGGTCCATTATCACTTTGTAATGGTACGGTTCAGCAATTGGTAGCACCAAGTGGAACGTCTTCAATGACTTGGAGTAATACAACAGGTCTATTCTCTAATGTGTCAGCATCTACTGCATACACAGGAACAGATAGAGATACCGTTTGGGCAAGACCAAATGATACAACTAAATATTTTGCAACAGCAACACATCCAAATGGTTGTACTCGAGTTGATAGTATTATATTAAATGTTACGGATACCGTTACATTTACTACCCAAGCTGCCGTTTTAACAGAACGTTGTGCGGGTCAAGCTTTAAATTTAGCTC
>JAFEIJ010000037.1 GCA_017495115.1 Chitinophagaceae bacterium
ATACAAAATAGAGATTAGAATTGAAAAATTGTTTAATTGCTTCTCTATTGCATAATAAACAAATATTAAAAGAATTAATATAAAGAAAATCAATTTTGAAAAAGATTGCGTTATTTTTAAATTTTCAATGAAATTTGAATTAAAAATATTTAGTAAATCCGCTAGAAAAAAAGAAAGTGTATTTATAGAGATTTGATTATTCAATGAATTTACAGGAGACAAAATATCATCTATACTAGTAATAAAAGGAAAATAAAATAAAAATCCAATCGATAAAAAAATAATAAAATTAAAGATTAATATTTTTATTTTTGAATTAAATGTATTGTTTGAAAAATAAAAGTAAGGCAATATTATAAATAATAAATAATTTAATTTTGAAAAAATTGAAATTGAAATTAATATAATAGGAATTATTTTATTTTGAGAATTTTTTAAAAAATAAATTGAGGCTACAATTAAACTTACACTTATTAAATCATTATGAAGTTGTCCCAACCCTTGAATGTACCATATAGGACATAATAATAGTAAAATATAATTCTTGTCATTAGTAATCAATTTTAATGAATAATTAACATAAATCAATGCAAAAAAAGTATAGATTAATTTATGAACAAAAATATTGACCATCAAGTTGTTGTTAGAAAAAATATTTGCAATAGAACTAATTAAAAGATTAAATGGACCGTATTTACAATTTAAATTTAAATATTCAATATTTAAAAGATTGTATATACTGCATTGAGCTCTTGCATCAAAGTTTGAATAAACTTTATATCCATTTAAAAATGATTCTGAATAACAAATATATGAAAAAATATCATTACTCAAAATTGGAAGTGTGAAAAAAGATAATGCAATTACAATAAAAACAATTTTTTTTAGAGCTTTGTCCTCAAGAATAGCTAAATTTTTCAATAATTTATATAAGGAGAAAAAACCAATTATATAAAATATAAACATCAATATTCCTAAAAAATATCTTAAAGATAATGGATATATAGGAAAATTGTCAACCCCAAGACTCTTAGTATTAAAAAAATGAAACCAAGATAAAAGTAATAAATATAAAGGCGATGCTAAAATTCCAAAGATGTATCTATTCATAAAAATTGTTTTTATTATTTATTATATAAACCCTAAAACTATCCACCGCCTCTCTGCTAAAAATAAAAGGCACAAAATTCATATAATTTGAGCCATAAGGTGCGTTTTTTCTTCCTATAAAATACTGTGTAATTTGCGGTTTAGGAGCTATGCTTTCAATCTTCGTTAAACTTAAGTTTGAATCAATAAGCTGATTATGAGTATTGGTTGGGATTATAAAAACATCCCCAGTTTTTGGCTTTGATGAATCTACGTCATAAAATTTCATTTTATTTTTTTGACTATAATACTGCCAACCGTTGTGGCCGACGGTATAAATTTCATATTTTTGGTATTTTTGAGAAATTTGAAAAGCCATTTTTTCGTAAAATAGGCTATAACTCACATCGGCTAGACCTATTAATAGTGTCCAAATCAAATTGAAAATCAAAATGATTTTAGGAAATTGATAAGACGAAAATGCAAAAAGCCCATAAATCAAAATAATAGGAATAAAATGCCGAGTAGCTATAAAAGGACTCGCATACAAAATCAATAATGTATAGCAACCCACCACTAACATTTCTTTATTTAGCGTTTGTAACTTTTTAGATGTTCTAATAAAATCATATACCCAAATTGTGCCGAAAATAAATGAAACAGCCGTATAAAAGTAAAAATAAACATCTCTAGAAATTAGATTTGTTAAATATAAAAGGCTAGGAAACAAAAACAATACAATAAATAGCATCCAATAAAAAAATTTTCCCCGCTTGAATGTATCAAAAATTCGATAAATACTAAAAAGCACGATATTTCCAATACAAATAATTAAAGAGAGTATTTTTTCAAATTCAAAGGAAATAGCCGCTTTTCTTTGGAATAAATGAATATGACCAATTTCTAAATAATTCCAGCCAAACCATGCGCCCACTATTATTATAATGGGGATTAAAGAATATAAATAGGATTTTATTTTAGTTTCAAACCAATACAAAACGGGTAAAATAAAGAATACCATAGCAGAATATTTGGTTAGAAATGCAAATCCAAACATAGCCGCCCCTAGATATGAAAATTTGATAGAACGATTGGAAATTAAGTAGCAGTATATCCCTCCAAAAATAAAAAAATTAAGTGGAATTTCTAGCATTAAATTTTGATTGATAAGTACAAAAGGTGATAAAAATACAATCCGCCAGAAAGTACTATTATTTTGATTAATTTTAGCCTTAATCTGAAACAAAAAATACATCAATCCAACTAAAAAAAAACCTGTAATTAAATGGAGTAAAATAATATTTTCCCCAAAAAGGTATATTCCTAATGCCAAAAAATATGAAACTAAAGGCGGATTATTTTCTTGATAAAACGGTTTTGTACTATCCATCCAATTGATACTGCCACTGAGAGGTTTAAATGGATTTTCCAAAATCCATTCTGCCTGAGCTATATAAAAAGGGTCGTCGATATGAGCCGATTTGAACAAATTAACAGCTGTGAAAACAATAAAAATTAAAACTAATTTATAGAGATTCATAAATTGTATATTTATCCAAATTATTTACTTCTTTTTTTGGTATTAACCTCAAAATAAAATTTGATATATTCTGATATTTTTTCTGATATGTAACGCCATTAATTTTTATAAATTTTTCATCTTTTATTTCATCTTTGATTACATATTTTTTTTGATTATCAATTCTAATTCCATTAAAATCATTTATTATAAGATTCTTTTTTTTGTAAAAACTAAAATATATATCAGGCTTAATTTGTTGGGATATTAAAAATGGATTTTTCCCGATATAATAAAATTTAGAATTTGGATCTTGTATAGTCAATCTATAAATTTCTTTATATAATGGCATTTTAAACCTTAATGGAACTATAAATGAGCTAAGTAATAATGTATTGATTATTAAGTATAAAGCACCTATAATTTTTATAGTTTTTTTTATCCAAAGCCTTTTTTCATTTTCATAAACATTAACAAATAAGAATGGAAGTATAAATAATACTGGTATCAAAAATCTAAATTCCTTATGTGAAATAAATGAATTTATGATTATGAAAAAAACAAATAAAAAGGTTAAAATTTTAGTAAACTCAAATTGAAGCGACTTTTTAAAAATATAAATCCAAGTTAAGCTTACAAAAGGAATAAGTAC
>JAFEIJ010000047.1 GCA_017495115.1 Chitinophagaceae bacterium
TTATTACCGCAAAATTTTAACTTAATAGACGGGGGCAATTAGGGGTTTACAATGCAAATTACAAACAATGTATAAATGATTATCGAGTAATAAACTTGAAATACAGACTGCATAAACAAGTACCAAAGTCTTGGGATAATCAACCAAAAGATTTAGAGTTACATTTTGACAAAAACAATAATACCGAATTTACCATATGAAAGCACTATTTATCTCAATACTTTTTTGTTTAAGTTTTTTCTTTTTGTATTCATGTACTCCTGAGGAAGGGGGAGGCGTTCTAACGACTTCTACGTATATTTTTGTAGATATTACAGATACTACTGCTATGGATAATATTTTGACAGAAAAACAAGTTGATGAAATAGTAAGTAGTATGGGTTTGAATAAAGGTGGAAATATATTCAATGGTGGAAGTGTCAAAATATTCTTAATTGATGATGTATCTATGAGTAGAGCCAAAACTTGGGAGTTACCAAAAGGAAATTCTGGTTTTTTTGATGGACAACCAGAATTAAGAAGACAGCAAGATGTTAAGGAATCAATAAAAGAATTGAAAGAAATGTCTTCGACTTTTTTGAAAAAAGTTGATTTAGGAAAAACGCAATCTGAGGTATATAGAAATTTATGTAAAGAGTTTAAAAATTTACTTTCTCAACCAAGTGACAAAAAAAATGTTATTATTTATTCTGATATGTTGGAAAATAGCAGTGTTTTTTCTCTTTATAAATACCCCATGACTGCACAAGAAATAAAATCAATAATTAAAAAAGCTGATGGCGAATGTAAGATTCCCAATTTAGAAGAAATAAATGTATATATAGTTCCGCCAATAAATGTTACAAATAAAGACCTTGTTAGTCAAGCAGAAAAATTTTGGTCAGAATTATTTGAAGCAAAAGGTGTAAAAACACTAAAGTTTGATTTAAACCTTGATATGAAATGAAGTCTGCAAAAGTTAATTTTATATTATTAGTTTCTTTTTTCGTTCTTTCATTGATTTTTAGTAGTTGCGGCATATCAGAGGAAGATGTAAAAGATTGGGAAAAAGACAAGAAAAAGCCAAATAAGGCTTTTATTAAAAATAAACAGGAAAACATAAAATGTCAAAATGAATATGACAATTTAGTAGCGGTAGTCGATACAATCATTTTTATATCTGCCAATGTTACTTTTGACGATGTTATAAATACAAAAATAAAATTAAAAGCGGCATTAGAAAAGCAAAATGAATGTAGTTTAAATACAGGTTCAAGGTTAATTAATATCAAACAAAAATGCTTGGATAGAGCAAAAAGTTCAGAAATATTGTTTAAACAAACAAAAGATGAAGACTTTAAAAAGCGAATGGATTTATATAATGAGTTGGCAAAATTAATAGTTGATGTACAATAAACTCTCCACATATCTAATAATTATATTCTGTTTAGTATCAACTATTTCAAACTCACAAAAGCCACAAAGTGGTGAAAGTGAGTTTGATTTTTTTATGAAAAAAGCCGAAGCATATTTCCAAAAAGGCGATTATCTAAGGGCAAAAAATGTATTTGATTATTGTGCAAAAATGTCGCACCCACTAAGGATTTTTGCACTGAAAAAGAAAGAAACCACTATAAATTTATATTTACTGAAAGAAACTGCCAATCGAAAATTTGCAGAAGGAGATGATTTTGAAGAAAGAAAAATATTACGTCAGATATTAGCAGTAAACCCATTAGACAAAGATTCAAAAGATAGGCTAAATGCAAATCAAAATGAATCAGAAAAACCTGTAATTGCTTCTAAACCGACTACTACAATTACACCAAAGCCTGTTCCAGCTAAGATTGTTGTTTCCAAACCTAATCAAGTAGAAATGGAGAAATATTTAGCAGAAGCAAAAAAAGCCATAAAAGACGGAGATATTAAAAGAGCCAGAAATCAAATACGAATTTTACAAACAGCTAGTTATAAACCCACCGAAATCAAAAATATAATTTTGGTGGTTAATAAAATAGAAGACGAGAGTAAACCTAAACCCCCGTCAAATGACTTAGAAGAATTAAAAAAACAATTTAATATTCTAATGACTAAGGCAAAAGGCGAATTTAAAGGAGAAAACTATAGTTTAGCCAAAAGAAAATATATTGAAGCCCAAAAAGTTGGTTACGGTTATAGGAAAGCCATTGATTATAAGGTAAATCAAATTAAAATCATTGAAAGTTATTTACAGGATATACAAAAGATTAAAAATAATTCGAGTCTTGAAGAAGATTTATTCAGTCTATAAAGTAAAGTTTTAGCTAAGAATAGCGATGCAAACAAACTGAGAAAAGAGTATTTCGATTTAATTGCAAATAAACTATCAATTGTAAACACTTATGATGAAACTGGTTGTTTACGAAAACAAAGACTTGTTTCTAAACTCCAAGAAATAGATAAGACGAGATTTGAAGGAAATCCGGATTATAGTAAGGTTATAAAAGATTGTGAAAGTTGTAACTATAATAAATTAGCTTTTAGTGAAAAGTTAATTGTAGTTGACAGAACACTTCAAGCAGGAAATTATAGATTAGCTACTGATTTTCTTAATGAGGCAAAATCGCAATTAGAGTCAATTATGTGTTTCAAAGATGCAGAAAAAGTCAAATTTAATAATGATATAGACACTAAATTGACAAATATCAACAATTTGATTGCTAATGATAAGTGCCGTTCAGCATCTGAGAGAATAGTGGTTTTGTTAGATTCATTAATTTTTAATAAACAATTTGTGGAGGTTAAAGAACTATCAACAAAAGTTGACACAAGCTGTCTATTAAACCCTTACAAAATCATATTGAGAGAAGCCTTGAAAAGCAGCAAATGGGGCTTAAATGATATAGAAAGAAGGATATTGTTGGATAGTGCAGATAGAAGTCGCAAACTTAATTATAATTATGATGAATGTAATTTGATTTTAAAAGCAAAATTATTCTGTAATACTAAAAGTGATAGTATAGATATTGATACTAAATTTAAAAATGGAGAGTGTAATTGCGTAATGTACAAACGAAATTGCCCCGAAATTAGGAAAGGGAATGTAGTTGTGTGTGCAGATAGCTCTAAAAAATTCAATGTTTTATTTGAAGCAATTATTGGTATTGGCGTTTTTAACAACTTTGATTTAGAATCTTATAATATCATAAATTTGACAAATTCTAATTTATCTATAAT
>JAFEIJ010000033.1 GCA_017495115.1 Chitinophagaceae bacterium
TAATTAAGCTATTATAACCTTGCTCATATACTCTACAAATAAAGTATTTCCCATTCCAATGGAAGTGTTGTAAATCTCTTTTTTTAATGTTTCTTAATAAAGTCTGTTGTATTTCCCCGAGCTTAAACCATTTATTGTCTTTAAATCTATATTCGTAAAATCCATAATCAGTATAGCTTTTTCCTGAATTTTCCGCTCCACTCAGAAAATCGTTAAAGCCTGTAATGAATGAATCTGTTTTTTTTACATAACCCGATAAACCATGATAAATAGATTTAGGTCCATCATTTAAAAAATTAATTGCATCCCATTCGTTTCTGTTTGCTTGATAATAAAGAAATAAGTTATTAGTTCTAAATAAGCCATATCCTCCACCTGAGTAGATTGTTTTATTTCTAATAAACTTCGTACTTTTACAATTAAATCCTCCAAAATAAGCTTTATCAATTCGTTCTAATAGTAGCGTTTGATAGTTGAGTTGATACACTTGATTTGTACAATTCATTAATAAATAAACTAAGTTTTTATTGTCCGTATTTAGACAGGTAATCTCCTTGTCTGCAAGAATATCTTTTCCCTTGATATTTTTTAATTCGGCCTTGCCAATTTCTTGCCATTCATTTGCATTTGATAAGTTTTCAAGAATACTCTTTCCAATGTCAATTCTATAAATACTCTTTTTTTCGATATCCAACCATCTTAATGATTGGGCTTTAACAGAGAAAGTAATAAACAATAAAATACTGTAATTAATTAATTTTTTCATTTATGTGATGAAATACGTAAAACAGGAAAAGGGATTCAAAATAAAAACTTGTGTAACAGCAGAATATGTAATGTATTTTTCTAGATTATTTTCGTATTAGTACTTAATAAGCTCAATAAAAAAGCCTTTGAAAATAATATTTCGACGATTTCATGGTGGATAAATTAACTGTTTAGTTGAATAATATTTTGAAATAAATACCGATTATGATTTGAAGTTTAATGGAATAACTTTAAACCAACGACCTAGCAGGAGATGATTTTCCCACTCAACAATCTTTTCAAAATTATACTGTTCCAAAGAAAATACCTATAAAATTTACACTTTTTATGTGAGTAATGTAGTGGTAATGTACTAGTAATGTACATTCACTTATTTTTGAATAAGCATCTTAAAATTTATGCTGCTCATCTAAAATTAGACAAGAATGATAATTGTTTATAAACTTTTAAAACTGGTATTACAATGATCAAGCAAAATAGGTGTAATTTTAGTGTAGCCTTTAAGAAAAAAATTGCCGTTGAAAACCCTGCACAGATTTTTCAACAATTAATGATGAAGATGTTCTACGGTATCTAAGATGTCTTAAATTTTAGACCCATAAAAAGACATGGTTTCTTTAGCCCGAATCAAATTTTAAACCAAAAAGTTGCATTTACAAATGAATGAAGCAAATGATGAAGTAAGTAAATACAAAATTACTTATAATGTCAAAAAACACCATTCACAGGTATTGGAATAGGACTACCGCCCGGTTTGCCATTTTCACAACTTTATATTATATTTGGTGATAGTTTGAAACGCCATTTAACGAATTGGCTCAAATCAAAAAACTTGAATCAGTTCTGTTTACGCTCCTTTTATTCAACCAAATATATTAGAATATGCCAAAGGCTGTAACGGTTAGCTCTTTGAGTAAAAACCAAACTCGAATGTCTATTGCCATAGTGGCAGTGATGTTCTTTATTTTTGGTTTTGTATCTTGGATCAATGCCATTTTGATTCCGTATTTCAAAATAGGGTGTGAACTCAATAATTTCCAAGCCTATTTGGTCACTTTTGCTTTTTACATTTCTTATTTTTTAATATCGGTTCCAGCTTCTTTTTTAATACAAAAAGTAGGCTTCAAAAAAGGAATAATGTATGGTTTCTGGATTATGTCGGTGGGTGCTTTCATCTTTATTCCTGCCGCTTACAGTCGTACATATACTGTTTTTTTGGTTGGCTTATTTACCCTTGGGGCAGCAGGGCTGTTAAGTTCTGATAGTTAAAAATAGTTTTTTGACATTTTGCCCAAATAAAATTTGGGCTGTTTTAATAGAATCATCTATGTTTTGGCGTAAATAATTGAGTGATATGGCATTAAAAAGAGCCATATTTACTGCTGCATTATGGTTTTTTATTCCATTGTTATCTTCCTTAAAATTAACATCTTTTACCCAATGGGTACGATTTTCAATGCCCCAATGCCCTCGAATTCCTTCTGCAAAATCTTTGGCAGAAAGGGCAATATCACTTATCCTAAAACTGGTGCTGTGAGTAGTAAATTTCTCTTTAGCTTTTTTTGTATTGGCACTGCCTTTTTGTACAACACTTTTATCAATGACAATAAAGCGTTGAAGGTTTGTCCATTTTGCTTGAAGCTTTTTATCACTGACCTCAAAGACTTTGATGTCCCAATTAGTTTGCCTACCATGTGCCTTTTCTTGGATTTGAAAAGTTTCTATTGCTTGATTTGTAAGGATATAATCTTGAATATATTCATACAAGTTTGGTTGATTTTTCTTTACTTGCAACACATAGTGGTTACCCGATTCAATGATAGCATCTACTGTTTTTTTTGAGTATGTAAGGCATCTAAGGTTAGAATAACGCCTTTATCTTTGATAGAGGGCAATAAAAGGCGTACTATTTCAGCCTCCCCAACTTTTTTGTTGCGGAAGTCGGCTATGGCATAAGTAAGTCCTGTTTTCTGAACATACATGCTGACAATTGAACAGAAATCCTGTGAACTATCGCTATAATCACTCAGGGTTGATTTTAAAGATTTTCCATCAGCACTTAACCAATCCAATGACCCTATTTCTTGGCTTTGTGTCCATTGAAGAAAACTTTTTTTAACCAAATCTTTGTCCAAATTCGTTAGAAGTTGACGAATCGTAACATGGCTTGGAACTCCATACTTTAAAAACAATACCTCTTTAAAATATGCCTCATTCGACTTGGCAAATTTATATAAAGAACGGTAGCCGACATACCCACTACTTATTCCTAAAAAAATAATCCATAGCACTTCCGATAAGGGATAACGTTGTCCTTGACGTCGGCGAGTATCAGGAAGGCTTTTAAATAAATCATTAAGGCTCATATTCCAAATTTTATTTGGGCAAAATTATAAAATATTTAGAACTTAACA
>JAFEIJ010000031.1 GCA_017495115.1 Chitinophagaceae bacterium
AAATATTTGATTAATGAGATTCCGCATATTTTTTTTTAGGTTACTAGCTATTCAAAAAAAATGCGGAATGCTGTAAGTCCCGAGAGGCACGATTCGGGAACGCGTTTACTTCCCTTCGTCATCTCGGAAAATTTTTCGCTAACAGCAAGTCAACTATGAAAAATTTATCCGTGATCTCTTTTTAAATATTTGATTAATGAGATTCCGCATATTTTTTTTTAGGTTACTAGCTATTCAATAAAATTGCGGAATGACGTTGATAATAAATCTATTTTTTTGGTAACAAGGATTTCATAATTAAGCATTATTTGGAATGAAGAACCATCCCTCCTAGGGAGGGGAATTTGGGGCAGTTGATTTTGTCAGCTTTAGTTTTGTGTATTTAAATCTGCAACTTATAAAATTCAGTAATATTTATATAAAAACTCTTTTTTATTGGTTAATTATTGTAAAGATTAGTTAATAATACATAATCAAATAATATGACCTAATTAAAATGCATAAACTTTCCTTATATTTGTTTTTAAAATTAAAAGGAATCGCTGAACACCTTAAAAAAAAGTAAGCATTAACTATTTTAAAAAAACATTTATGAAAAAAACATTTTTTTTAGCTTTGGTATTATTATTAAATCAAAACATTATGCTTGCACAATCAAAAAGTGGAAAAAAAGCAAAAAGTAGTAAAATTGACTCCTCAAAATGGAGAGCAGAACACTATATTATTGATAGAGATTCTGCATATGCGGATCCAAGAATTGGATTAAAAAAATTAATGGGTGGTAATAAACGATTTATTGAAGGCAAATCTATAAAACCAAGACAAGATGCTTCTACTATCAAAAAATTGGAGTATGGTCAAGCACCATTTGCAACAATCGTGGGTTGTTCGGATTCGAGAGTTCCTAATGAAGTAATTTTTGATCAAGGCCTTGGTGATTTATTTATAATAAGAACAGCAGGTCAAGTTTCAGCAGCAGCATCTTATGGCAGTATGGAATTTGCTACTTTAAAATTAAAAACAAAATTGATTGTAGTACTAGGTCATACTGAATGTGGTGCTGTAGCGGCTGCTGTTCAAAGACCCGAAAATGTTCCAGGGCATATTGTTACGTTGATTAATGAGATAAAACCTGCTGTGGCAAAATGTTCGCATTTACCAGGCGATCCTATAAATAATGCAGTACGACAAAACGTAATAGATCAAGTAAATAATCTTAGAGATTTGGAACCTATATTGCATAAGAAGTATGTAGATGGCGAAATTCTAATTGTAGGAGCAGTATATGATATTCATACAGGGAAAGTGGAGTTTCTAGAGGAAACCTTACAGAACCTTCCGCAACCTAAAAAATAAGTAAAAATGAATTCTAATAGAAAAAGTATTTATCTAACAATATTCATTTTTTGCTGTCAAATTGCTTTTTCACAAAATAATAGGATTAGCCATAATAATGTCATTGGATGGTTTAATGCATTTGGAACATTTAAGATAAATGAAAAAATTGGGCTCCATACAGAATATCAGTTTCGAAGAAATCAATTTGTTACGGAATGGCAACAAAGCTTATTAAGATTAGGTATAAATTATTCTCTCAATCCAAGAGTATTATTTAGAGTAGGTTACGCTTGGATTGAAACCTTCCCCTATGGCGAATTTCCCATAAATGGTTTGGGAAGAGATTTTACCGAACATCGATTATTTGAAATGGTTCAGCTTTCGCACAAAGAAGGCATTATGGATTTGTCACACCGATTTATGCTAGAGCAGCGTTTTGTAGGGAGATACAGTTCCGCACTTGCAGAGCATGAAGATGAATACCCATTGTTGCATCGTGCTAGATACATGGCACGAATTCAATTTCCTCTAAAAGGAAATGCTATCATAGATAAAACTCCGTACGCGGTTTTATATGATGAAATCTTTATAGGGTTTGGGAATAATGTAAATGCAAATATTTTTGACCAGAATAGATTGGGATTATTACTAGGGTATCGCTACAATAAAAATATACGATTTGAAGGAGGTTATCTGAATCAAATATTACAATTTGGCAGACAAATAAACGGTCAAAATGTAATTCAATACAATCATGGATTTATTTTCAATGCTTTGCTCAATTTTGACTTATCAAAAAAATAAATAGAAAACTTTAAATAGAAAATGGGTTAATTAATTTTTTATTTTCATTGTAATTTTTTCTATATACTTTTGTCCAAAAAATATAAAAAACTTTATGAAACGTATTATTTTCTTATTTATTATTTCGGCGAATTCGTTATTTGCCCAAAATACGACGACGGTAAACACAAAAGTAAATGTGATGGGTATGGATATTATGGATGTTCAGATTCAAGAAACCAACACCTCAAATTCAAACCAAAACCAAAACCAAAATCAAAATCAACAAATGAATGAAAATACTTCAAACCAAAACAATAGTGAACAAACTAAAACAAAAAGTTGTACGTTTCCTATTTCTGGAACGGAATATGAAAAAGTAACTGCTTCCATAAAAAGTCAAAGTTTTGAAGAAACACAGCTTAAAATAGCTAAACAAGCAACAAAAGCAAATTGTATGAGCACGGCTCAAATTAAAGGAATTTGCAAAATGTTTTCTTTTGAAGAGTCTAAATTAGAATTTGCCATTTTTGCACATACTTATTGCACCGATAAAAACAATTACTATTCATTAAATGATGTATTTTCATTTTCTACTTCGGTTGATAGTTTAAATGAAGCCATAGAAAATAAATAATAATTTTATTCTATCTTAATGTAATAAAAAAAGGGAATTGTTTTCACAATTCCCTTTTTCAACTAAAAAACTACTAAACTATTGACCTTGCCCTAAAGAAAAGGCTGGTTTACCATTAAATGAATATAAATTTTCGGTTTTGATAACATCGATATTTTGAGAAATCGCTTGATTCAAAAGTTCTACGATATTTGAATTATTTATATCATGATTTTCTGAGGGCTTGAAACGGCATCTCCAGTGGTCGGTACAAAAAGTTTCTTTAAATCCATCGGGCCAAACTTTAATACCTCTATTGGTAATCATTGTCAATTTCAAATCCTTAGAATCAATTTTTGAAATGATTTTAGACAGCTCATTAGGGTCGGTACCCGCCCAATGAACAAATAAATCCACCCCCTCCAATTTTTTACTAGCAGCTAGTTTTCGTTGATATTTTGGCAAATTCAACGCCGCATTATTGGCATAAGATACTGATTTTAAAATGGTAGGTTTGTTATTTAAATTATTAATTACAGCAGCTGCAAACTCTTTTGTACCTACTTTTTGTTTGCTCACGCCTTCTTTGAAAATGTCATAGGTATGTATTCCATCTTCTAATGTTTTAAGCCACGCATTTTGAACTTTTTCAGCTACTTCGGTTTGTCCCATATGGTTCAACATCATTATAGCACCTTGCAATAAACCCGACGGATTCGCTACATTTTGACCCGCTCTTCTTGGTGCCGAACCATGAATAGCCTCAAACATTGCGCACTCTTCTCCAATATTTGCGGATCCAGCAAGACCTACAGAACCTGTAATCTGTGCGGCTACATCGCTCAATACATCGCCATAAAGATTTGGCATTACAATCACATCAAAGGCTTCTGGAGTATCCGCCATTTTAGCAGCCCCTATATCTATGATCCAGTGCTCATTTTCTATCTCAGGATATTCTTTGGCTATTTCATCAAATACTTGATGGAACAAACCATCCGTTTGCTTCATTATATTATCCTTAGTAAAACAAGTTACTCTTTTTCTATTCTGTTGTTTTGCATACTCAAAGGCATATCGAACAATTTTTTCACATCCAGGACGGCTAATTAATTTAAGACATTGAACCACCTCATCAGTCTGTTGATGTTCAATGCCCGCATACAAGTCTTCTTCATTTTCTCTAATAATGACAATATCCATTACAGGATGCTTTGTACTCACAAAAGGATGAAGACTCATACAAGGTCTTACATTAGAATAAAGACCCAAAAACTTTCTTGTTGTTACATTTAAACTCTTATAACCGCCACCTTGAGGTGTCGTGATGGGTGCTTTAAAAAAAATCTTATTTTTTCGGATAATATCCCATGATTCATTAGATATACCAGAGGTATTTCCAGCCAAATACACTTTCTCTCCTACTTCAATCTCGTCAATTTCAAGCTGAGCACCAGCTGCTTTAATTATTTCAAGCGTTGCATCCATAATTTCTGGACCTATTCCATCGCCTTTTGCAATTGTAATTCTTGTCATATAATTATTTTTTTTGTTTGGCAAAAATAACACCTTTGATTCATATTTTTTATTTACAATCTACATGTTATTCATAAAATATATTTATAAATAAAAACGGGAATTGTTTTCACAATTCCCGTTTTTATTTAACCAAACAAACTTAAAAAATAATAAGATTCTTAAATTTTTATCAATTTCCTTAAATTAATTAAAGCGTATCGCATTCTACCAAGCGCCGTATTAATGTTGGTTCCAGTCATTTCAGCAATTTCTTTAAAACTATAATCATAGTAATGTCTTAAAATAATGACTTCACGCTGCTCATCAGGAAGTAAATCTACATACTTCAAAATATTTATAGACTCTTCTTCTTGAACACCAAAATCAACGAGCGCTTCATGATCTTCTAAAGCATCCATAATGTCAAACTCAGGGTTATTGTTTGAAACAATTCCTTGACGCTGATTTTTACGATAGTAATCCATACATAAATTATGCGCAATACGAAGAACCCAAGGTAAAAATTTGCCTTCTTCATTATATTTACCTTGATGTAATTTGTCAATTACTTTAATAAACGTATCTTGAAAAATATCATTTGAAGTATCTTCATCTTTGATAATTAGAAAAATGGAACTAAAAACCTTGTTTTGATACTTTTTTAATAAAAATTCAAATGATTTTTGATCTCCAGCAATATACTGTTGGATAAGATCAATGTCCTGCAATGCTATTAACGCTTTCATAACTCTACAATTTAAAAATTAGTAAATAAATTAGGTTTTATTTAAAATAAAATAAATGTAAAGTTTCTATTCGATAGGTTAATATTATATAGTTGATAAAAAAATCTTATGCAAAGATGGGATTATTATTTGAAACAGGAAGCAAATAAATCAACATTTAACATTATTTAACATTTTGGAAGCAATTTTAGATAAAACATGTCTTATCAAATCAAAAGAAAACGAAAATACAAAGAAAAAAACAAAGTAAACCTAAATTTACAAGCAATGATTTTATTAAAAAGATTATTTTTGTACAAAACTTATCATCATGGCAACGATTTCACTCAAAGGAAACCCAATAAATACAAAAAATGATTTACCAGCAATTGGATCTCAAATGCATGCATTTGAATTGGTTGCATCCGATTTAAGCACCAAATCACTTCAAGATTTTGCTGGTAAAAATATTATTTTAAACATTTTTCCTAGTATTGATACGGGAACATGTGCAACTTCAGTTCGAACATTTAACGAAAAAGCAGCTCAAATAGAAAACACCGTAGTCATTTGTGTTTCAAAAGATCTACCTTTTGCAATGAATCGTTTTTGTGGTGCCGAAGGCATTCAAAATGTCATTACTTTATCCGCTTTTCGTTCTAATGATTTTGATTATTTAAATATGATAGACGGTCCTCTAAAAGGATTAACCAGTCGTGTAATAATAGTAGTAAATCAAGAGGGTATGATTGTGTATCATGAACAAGTTTCTGATATTGTAAATGAACCTAATTACGAAGCGGCTTTGGCTTCTATCTAATTTATGAGTCTAAATAAACTTCAAAAATTTGCGGCAATCAAAACGATGTCGCATGTTTTTCAAAATTTTAGTTTTAATCATCCGCAGTTAATTTGCAATGAAGCACCCGTTTCGATGCGAGGTAAATGGCATGCGTCATTTTTTAAAAATTCGAATCCGATTGTGTTAGAATTGGCTTGTGGCCGAGGCGAATACACCGTAAATTTAGCGCGTAAAAATCCAAACATTAATTATATAGGAATTGATGTTAAAGGCAATCGAATATATACTGGAGCGCAGACTGCTATTGATGAAGATTTAAAGAATGTGGCATTTATCCGGACGCCTATCGAACAATTGCATCATTTTATAGCCCCAGATGAAGCATCCGAAATTTGGATTACTTTTCCGGATCCATTTCCAAAATTTCCGGACCGAAAAAATCGTTTAATCTCACCTCGTTTTATAGATTTATACCGTTCGCATTTTGCTACAAAATCGATAATTTATCATTTAAAAACCGATAATATTCGTTTATTTAGATATGCAACTGGGGTGATTGATGGACGCGGATATAAAATCCATACGTGTTTAGAAGATATTTATGCTATTGATAAAAAGATTGAAGATTATTTGCGAATTCAAACCTATTACGAACGATTACATCAAGGTTTGGGAAGTGCCATTCATTATATGAAATGGGAAATGTAATTTATATATAATGCTTGGCTACCATTCGCATGCGATCAATCATGGCATTTAAACCATTATTTCGTTGTTGAGTAAGATGTTTTCGTAATCCAATTTTATCGATAATTTCAGTTGAAGCCTCCAAAATTTGTTTTGGTTGTAAATCACTCCATAAAAATATCAAAATCGCAACAATTCCTTTAGTAATAACGGTATTACTATCTCCATAAAATGCGATTTTTCCATCCATAAAAGTATGTGTTAACCAGACTTTACTCTGGCATCCTTTTACTTCGTTAAGTTCATGTTTATCCGCTTCTTGAATTTGATTTTTTAGAGAATGGGCTCCAAAATCGATTAAAACTTCATAGCGTTCCATTTCATCATCAATCCATTCAAAAATTTCAAGCAATTCCGACGCTCGTTTATCTAAAATACTGGTTTCCATTTTATTAATATGTTTGAATGGTTTCTGAAAAATAATCTAAAGTAATTCCTGCCTTGGCAAACATTTTCTCACTTTCTTCGGCCGCTTGATATTTTTTTTGACAAACAACCCTACGAATTCCACAATTGATAATCAGCATCGCGCAGGTATTACAAGGTGTCATTCTGCAATATAATGTAGCGCCATCTATAGATATACCTCTTCGAGCGGCTTGGCAAATGGCATTTTGTTCGGCATGAACGGTTCGTACACAATGTTCGGTAATACGTTCATTTTCATCTAAATGCATTACTTTTTTGATATGATGTCCTGCATCGTCGCAGTGGGGCATTCCGATTGGAGAACCTACATAGCCTGAAACAAGAAGTTGATTATCCTTAGCAATAACACATCCACTTCGTCCTCGATCACACGTCGCTCTTTTAGAGACCGTATCCATGATTTCCATGAAATATTCGTCCCAACTCGGTCTTTGATAATTATTTTCCATTGGATTTTAATTTATTGGAAAAATTTTTCTTAAATTTGTCAAGTTTAGGTCCAACAACGGCAGCGCAATAGGCATTTTGAGGATTTCGTTCAAAATATCCTTGATGATAGGCTTCTGCAACATAATACTGATCCAATTTTTCTAATGTCGTAACCATATTTATATAAAATGCATCCTCTTTTTTAAGGTTTGAAATATAGTTTTCAAAAAATAATTTTTCCGAAGCATCTTTATAAAATAAAGCACTTCGATATTGAGTGCCAATATCATTTCCTTGTCGATTTAGTTGCGTAGGATCGTGGAGTATAAAAAACATATCTAGAATTGCTTCTTTAGAAATTTTATGAGCATCAAACTGAATTCGAACGACTTCGGCATGACCCGAATTTCCTGAGCAAACTTCTTCATACGTTGGATTTTTGGTTGTCCCGCCTGCATAGCCACTTTCGGCTTTAATGACACCTTCAATAGCATTAAATGCCGATTCTATACACCAAAAACATCCTCCACCGACTACAACCTCTTCATAATGATTTGATTTCGGATTAAAATTTAACGATAACGAATTAACGCAATAACGCAAACCCGAAGCTGTAGGTCCATCATCAAAAAGATGCCCTAAATGACACCCACAGTTTTTACAAACAATTTCGGTTCGGACCATTCCGTGAGAATTATCTTGTATTTTTTCAATTTTATCACCAGTTAGTTCACCATCAAAAGAAGGCCAACCGCAATGTCCATCAAATTTTGATTTGCTGTCAAACAAAGCTGTTCCACAACCATTACAAACATAAGTACCTTCTTCAAAATGCATATTATAGGTTCCACTAAAAGGTCTTTCTGTTCCTTTTTCTCTTAAAATATGGTAGGCTTCAGGAGTTAACTTTTCTTTCCAATAGGATTCATTTTTGTCCATTTTCTTATCTGATTTTTGTGCGTTACATGAAAATTGAGCAACAAACAAAATCATAAAAAAATAAATAAATCGGTTCATGGCTCAATATTATTTATTTAAAACAATAAAAATCCAATTTTAGTTTTATTAAATTAAAAAATCATTTCTAAAGTTTGTATAGTTTGTATTTCTTTAAAATTTGGAATATGAAATTGATAAAAATGAATCAATGATTGATAGATTGATTTACGTTGACCAGGCAAAATTTCAATTTTTTGATACATTGAATCGGGAATCAATAATCTTTCTATGATAGAAATAATCTCTTGATTTGAAAAAAGTTGTGAGGAAATTTCAAAGCCTAAAAATCGGACATATTGAATTAGAAAACATAAATAAAAGTTTGAATACACATCATGCTGTTTTAAATATTCAAAAATGCTCATCACAAATTCATACTTTTCGGGCTCAGGCTCCAACTCTTCAGAAGTTGAATGCGAAATAACCTCAACAATAAAATAAGCTAATGATGTTTTATAAATTCCAAAATTTTTGGTATCAGGAGCAAACTTCAGTTGATAATCTTTTAGAAGAAATAGCGTTTTATTATTTTGATGATAAAATTGAAATTCTATAAAATTTAGCGGTCTTAAAATGCCGTAAGCACTTTTTTTAGCAGATTTAGCGCCTTTTGCAATAACACTAATTATGCCAAAATCTTTTGTAAAAATTTTTAGAATTAAACTACTTTCTTGATATTCAATCTTTTTAAGAATAAGGCCTTCTGTTTTTGTAACCATTTATATTCTTAAAAAAACTATTAGTTTTTGAGGGGCTTAATATCAACTTGAATATTTTTCTGTAAAATTTCGTCAGCATTCAATTGAATATTAAATCTTGATTGCCTTGATACGGAAGCGCCCATTTTATCAAAAAAACGATCTTTTTTCATACCTTGAGATAAAATAAGTTTCATATTTTGAGAAGTAAATGGTACAATTATTGAATACTTAAATTTTACACTTTCTTGATTACTAGGCGATTCAAAATAAACTTTTAAAAACGTATTTTGATCTTTAGTTATGAGTTTGGCATATTCTTTTACTTGATAATTTTGAATAAGATAATCAAAACTTAAATCAATAGCAAAAATATTAAGATGAATTCCTAAGATAATAATAATAAGGCTCAATTTGTTTTTCATATTTTGTTTAATTTAATAGTTTAATGCAAATATAACGTCTTTTTTTGATATTTTATTATAAAATTAATTTTTAATACATTTACATGCCTAATTCTATGCAAATCAAAATTTATGCCAAAATGTAAAATTATATTAAAAAAGTAATAAAAAGTACAAAAAATCAACATGAAAGTTCATTTTGTCAGAAATTAGATAACAATTGTTAAAAATTAAAAATCAAACGAGCCACTTTATTCTATATTATTTTAACAAGTATATATTTTAATTATCACTAAAAATTGTACTTTTGTGTCATTAAAATATGTAAAAATATGTATCGAATTAGAACGGAAGCAGATTATAAATTGTCTTATGAAAAAAGTATAGCAAACCCAGAAGCCTTTTGGGAAGAAATTGCCTCTAATTTTGAATGGAAAAAAAAATGGGATACCGTTTTGGATTGGAACTTTTCAAAACCTGATGTCAAATGGTTTGTCAATGGGAAATTAAATATAACTGAAAACTGTATAGATCGCCATTTGGCTAAAAGAGCAAATCAAAAAGCATTAATTTGGGAACCTAATGATATTAATGGATTGGCTAAATCATATACGTATCAAGAATTATATCATGAAGTATGTAAAATGGCGAATGCCTTAAAAGAAATAGGAGTACAAAAAGGCGACCGCGTTTGTATTTATTTACCGATGATTCCCGAATTGGCATTTGCTTGTTTGGCGTGTGCACGAATTGGAGCCATACACAGCGTTGTTTTTGCTGGATTTTCGGCAAACTCAATTACCGACCGTGTTATTGACGCACAAGCCGAATTTATTATTACAAGCGATGGAATGAGTCGTGGTCCTAAAGAAATGGGTTTAAAAGAAATTGTAGACAGTGCGATTGAATCTATAGATTTTATAAAAAAAGTATTGGTTATTACTCATACTAAAACCCCAATTCAAATTAAAGAAGGTAGAGATCTTTTGTATCAAGATTTATATCCAAAAATGTCCAATGAATGTCCCACTGAAATCATGGATAGTGAAGATATTTTATTTATATTATACACGAGTGGAAGTACGGGAAAACCTAAAGGTGTAGTTCATACATGCGGGGGATATATGGTCTATGCAGCCTATACATTTACAAATGTTTTTCAATATGAAGAAGGCGAAATCCATTGGTGTACAGCAGATATTGGTTGGGTAACGGGCCATAGTTATATTTTATATGGGCCATTATGTAATGGCGCTACGACATTAATGTTTGAAGGCATTCCAACATATCCAGAGGTGGATCGTTTTTGGCAAGTATGTGACAAACATCAAGTAAATATCTTTTATACGGCACCTACAGCAATAAGAAGTTTGATGGCCCACGGAACCGAACCTATTGAAAAACATAGCTTATCAAGTATAAAAAAATTAGGTTCGGTGGGCGAACCAATTAATGAAGAAGCTTATCATTGGTTTCAAGAAAACGTTGGAAAAGGCGTTTGTCCTGTTGTAGACACATGGTGGCAAACCGAAACAGGTGGTATTCTAATTTCAACTTTAGCTGGCGTAACAGAAAGTTTACCAAGTTTTGCAGGTTGGCCTATGCCTGGTATGCAATTTGAATTAGTAACCCCCGAAGGCAAATTAATTGAAGGAAACAATATTGAAGGATATTTATGTATTAAATTCCCTTGGCCATCGGTATTAAGAACCACATATGGCGACCATGAAAGATGCCGAATTAATTATTTTGCAACCTATCAAAATATGTATTTTACAGGCGATGGCGCCTATCGAGATGCAGAAGGACGATATCGAATTATAGGACGTGTCGATGATGTTATTAATGTTTCGGGACATCGATTTGGAACCGCCGAGATTGAAAATGCATTGGATGAAGATCCGTCTGTTATTGAAAGTGCAGTTGTTGGATATCCTCATGATATAAAAGGACAAGGTATTTATGCATTTGTTATTTTAGAAAGTCATTTCGAGCCTAGTGAAGCCCTTAAAAAGAAAATAACAGAAACAGTTATAAAAGTTATTGGCCCAATTGCCAAACCAGATAAAATTCAATTTGTACCGGGATTACCAAAAACACGTAGTGGTAAAATTATGCGAAGAATTTTAAGAAAAATCGCAGAAGGCGACACGAGTAATTTAGGCGACACGGCTACTTTAATTGACCCAACAGTTGTAGATGCTATAAAATTAGGTGCATTGTAGATTTTAAATAATGTAACGCTTGATTTTTAAAATTGATTACTAAAAATTAGGTTTTAGTATAATAAAAACACCGATTAGCCGAATTTTTATGATTTGCTGTAATAAAACGTAAAGTCTATTTAGGATATTTTTGAGGATTTTTTGAGGTATGAAACAATGCCTTAATTTCAACTTCAAATAAATCTTCATCTATTTGATAAATCAATAAATATGGAAATATATCTAATGGAATAGCTCGATAATTATCATACCATTTGCTAAAAAATGGAGTATGCTCAAGTATATCAAAAAAAGATTCTAATTCATTTTCAAACTTGTTAGCTAATTTTGCATTGATATTTTGATAATAATCAAATGCTTGGAAAATATCATTTTGAGCATCAAAAGAAATGATAACTTTATATTTTTTCATGTCTATTTCTCAAATTTAAACTGAATTGTTCGCGAGAAATAAATTGATTTTTTGGAGTATTTTTTCGTTCTTCTAGAATTTCTATTTGTTCTTCGGAGAAAATAATATCGGAATCCTCTATAATTTGATAATTTTTAGTATTAATAAACTCAATAAATGAGTAAACTTCATTGCTAGGTACATCTACTAATACTTTCATAACAGAATAAATTTTAATATTATGCAAATTTACTAAAAAAATATTTTTCTGATAACTAAGATTTTACAAAAAAATATTTATTAGAAAGTAATTAAAAAAAAATGAAATAATTCGTAATTATTGTCTAATAGCAGATTCTTTAATCTAACTCCTCAAACAATAAAAGTACATCAATAAGCCGAATTGAATCTACAAAAGCTGCAATGAGTAATACCGCATTATTTTTAGGCCAAGTTTCGTAAGATAAGGCTTCTAACGTATTTGAATCGCGCATTTCAAGATATTCTAATTGAACATTTGGGTGTTCTAAAAACATTTTTTTAGCTTCTTCTATAATTTTAGAAGGATTTTGTTGGTCAAATTTATTTTTAATATAAAATAAGGCTTGACTTAATCTCAGTGCCGTTTGACGCGCTTCGGCACTCAATCTTAAATTTCGGCTACTTTTTGCCAATCCATCCGAATCTCTTTCTGTTGGGCAACTAATTATTTGAATATTAGGAAATAATTCTTTTGAAAATGTTTTAACAACCAATACTTGCTGAAAATCCTTTTGACCCATAAAAACAAAATCGGGTTGAATAGCTTTAAATAAAGCATCAAGAATCGTTACGACTCCCTGATAATGTCCTTTTCGTTTTTCCCCTTCCAAAACTTCCTCTAAAAGTCCTAGAGGGAAATTCAGCCGTTCTTCAAGTCCGTTTGGATACATTTCCTCAACACTTGGACAAAATAAAACATCACATTTCTTATTTTCCAATAATTCAATATCTTGCTCTAACAGTTTTGGATATTTCAAAAAATCGTTAGGATCATTAAACTGTGTAGGATTCACAAAAATACTCACAATACTGATATCGCATTTTTCTTGAGAACGCTCTAAAAGAGATAGATGACCTTCATGAAGTGCGCCCATTGTAGGCACAAAACCAACGGTTTTATTCTGTGAACGAACTTGCATCAGCAAGTCTTTTATTTCACTGATTTGATAAACTATTTTCATTCAAAAGTATTAAACGAACCTTAAATATTAAACTGAATTCCTTGAGCTAAAGGCAAATCCGTTCCATAATTTATGGTATTCGTTTGACGACGCATATATACTTTCCAACTATCGCTACCACTTTCTCGTCCGCCTCCGGTTTCTTTTTCGCCACCAAAAGCACCGCCAATTTCAGCACCAGAAGTACCTATATTGACATTAGCGATACCGCAATCTGAACCTTCCGAAGATAAAAATAGCTCCGCTTCACGCATATTCATGGTCATAATTGCGCTTGAAAGTCCTTGTTTTACTCCATTTTGAAGTGCGATGGCTTCATTCAACGTTTGATATTTCATGATATATAAAATCGGAGCAAACGTTTCGTGTTGAACGATTTCAAGATGATTTTCTGCTTCAATAATGCAAGGTTTTACATAACAATTGCTTTTTTGATTTTGTAAAACACCGCCTTCAACAAGAATTTTAGCACCTTGTTGTTCTGCTTTTTTAATTGCATCTAAATACATTGCCACAGCGGTATCATCAATTAATGGCCCCATATGATTTTTGCTATCCAAAGGATCTCCGATTACAATTTGTTGATATGCATTAATGAGCATATTTTTTACGTTTTCATATATAGATTCGTGGATGATCAATCTTCTCGTACTGGTACATCTTTGTCCAGCAGTACCTACAGCTCCAAAAACGATACCCGGAATACACATTTTTAAATCCGCAGATTCTGTTAGAATAATCGCATTGTTGCCACCCAATTCTAATAAAGATTTACCCAAACGACCCGCAACGGCTTTCGCTACTTCTTTTCCCATACGAGTACTTCCAGTAGCTGAAACTAATGGAATTCGGTCATCGTTACTTAATAATACACCCAAATTTGCGTCTCCATTTACGATACAACTTACACCTTCGGGAACATTATTTTTTTCAAAGACTTCTTGAACTATTTTTTGACATGCCACACTGCATAGAGGCGCTTTTTCGGATGGTTTCCAAATACAAACATCACCACAAACCCAAGCCAACATACTATTCCAACTCCAAACCGCTACAGGGAAATTAAAAGCTGAAATCACTCCAACAATTCCTAACGGATGATACTGCTCATACATTCGATGATTCGGACGCTCCGAATGCATTGTAAGTCCGTGTAACTGGCGCGACAATCCAACAGCAAAATCACAAATATCAATAATTTCTTGAACTTCGCCCAAACCTTCTTGTAATGATTTGCCCATTTCATAACTCACCAACTGCCCTAAATCATTTTTATAAAAACGAAAAGCTTCGCCTAATTGTCTTACAATTTCTCCACGTTTTGGTGCGGGCCATTTACGCCATACTTCAAAAGCACTTGAAGCCGTATTAACCATTTGTTCATATTGAGAAGCGCTTGTACTTGAAACACTTCCGATTTTAGAACCATCAACTGGAGAGAAAGAATCTATCCAATTGGATTCATTTTCTAACCAAATACTTCCACTACTTACGCCTAAATTTTGACTTGTTAATTTTAAATTTTTTAAAAATTCCATAATAATATATTTTTTTATTCTTAATCCATTTCACTATAAAAATGGCATAATGTTTCAATTCCTTTAAAATAATTCCACAAATGATAATGCTCGTTTGGCGAGTGAATCGCATCCGAATCCAAACCAAATCCGAGTAAAACTGTATCAACACCTAAAACACGCTTAAACATCGAAACAATTGGAATTGAGCCGCCTGTTCTTAATGGAATTGGTGTTTTTTGATACGTTTTTTCAATGGCTTTTTCAGCCATACGATACGCAAAACTATCTGTAGGGGTAACGGCAGGTTCGCCTCCATGATGCGGCGTTACTTTTACTTTTACATTTTCAGGCGCAATCTTTATGAAATAATCTTCAAAAAGTTTTTCAATTTCATGAAAATCTTGATTTGGAACCAATCGCATGGAGATTTTTGCATACGCTTTGCTAGGTAAAACTGTTTTAGCTCCTTCACCGATATAACCGCCCCAAATTCCATTGACATCAAGCGTAGGACGAATACTCACACGTTCTAAAACCGAATATTCCTTTTCTCCAAAAACCGCATTGATATCTAAATGTTTTTTATATGCTTCCATATCAAAAGGCGCTTTTGACATGGCATCACGCTCTTTTTGAGAAACCGCCTCTATTTTTTCGTAAAATCCTGGTATTAAAATCGTGCCATTTTCATCTTGTAATTTGGAAATCATCTGACACAATATGTTAATTGGATTGGCAACAGCGCCTCCATAAACACCAGAATGTAAATCACGATTAGGCCCAGTAACTTCTACTTCCATATAACACAATCCTCTTAAACCCGTTGTGATAGATGGATTTTCATTAGAAATCATACTGGTATCTGAAATCACAATAAAATCACATTGTAATTTTTCTTTATATGCCAACGCAAAGGTTTCAAGATTTGTAGATCCCACTTCTTCTTCGCCTTCGATAATACATTTTACATTGCACTTTAAGGCATTATTTTTAATTAAAATTTCAAGCGCTTTGAGATGCATATAAAACTGACCTTTGTCATCGGCAGCGCCTCGAGCGTATATTTTTCCATCTTTTATAACCGGTTCAAAAGGTGGAGAATGCCACAAATCGATTGGATCGGCAGGTTGCACATCATAATGACCATAAATTAAAGCAGTAGGCCAATCTTTATTGATAATTTTTTCGCCATAAACCACAGGAAAACCAGCGGTTTGTAATAAGGAAACTTGATCCATTCCCGCAAGACGCAATTTATCCGCTACAAAATCAGCACATTCTAATACATTATCTTTGTATTTGGCATCGGCAGAAATAGATGGAAATTTTAAAAGTTGAACCAATTCTTCTAAAAAACGACTTTCTTCTTTTTGTATAATTTCTTTGAACATAACTTAAAATCAATGTGCAATAATAAAAAAATTAAATTAAAAAAATGGATTTTAAAACTTGTCCAACATAATCATAATACAAATGATTAATGCGGCAATAGAAGCAATTAAAACAGAACCTGCAGCACAATCTTTAGCTATTTTTACAAGTGGATGTTTTTGTGGATGAAGCAAATCCAGTGATTTTTCAATAGCAGTATTGACTAATTCAAGGGATAAAACCAATGTAGCTGAAAGTATACAAACAACCCATTCTAACTTTGTAAAATGGAAATAATAAGCGGTAAAAATCATAAACAATAATCCGAAACAATGGATTTTAAAATTTCTTTCATTTCGAATTCCAAACCAAATGCCTTGAAGCGCATAAAAAATAAATTGAAACATTTTTTAATTTTTTTTAATCTTTGCGAAATTAAACCAAATTATATAAAATAAAGTCTTTAAGATAAATTTTAAATTTATGAAAAATTATATTTACACCCTTGTATTCGTTTTGATTACAGTTCTTGGATTTGCGCAAAATTGCCAACCAGTTAGAGATTCAAGAGAGTTTATGATGATCAAAAACCGCATCCTACAACAACGAGGCCCTGCGGCATTTCAAGCTTCTATCGAAGTGGCTCAAGTGTATTGTTTGAGTTCGTTACAAGCCAAAGACATCGCTACAATGTTGATTAGCGAGCGCGATAAAGCCGATTTTTTAATCTATGCCTATCCAAACATTACTGATGTTCAAAATTTCTTTGTTACTTTTGATGTATTTCGAAGTTTTGGAATGGCTATTCAATTGTATCATCAAACAATAGGACAAATGATGAACACTTCAAATATAATTGTTCCCAAACCGGCTCCTGTTCCTTCTTATAACGGACGTTCCAATTGTAACAATCCATCAAACAAAATAACGTTTGATAACTTTATGAGAACAATAACACTGAATATGGATTCAAGAAATCGCGCTAAAAATATTTTAAATTTTACGTTAAATGGTTGTGTGACTTCACAACAAGCGATTCAAATGGTTTCTTTGATTTCTGATGAAAATATTCGATTGGATGTATTAAATCGGATGATTCCGAATATTTTTGATTTAGATAATTATAGCCAAGCAACATCTATTTTAACTACCGAAAACCAAAGAAATATATTTTTACAAAATCTTAATGGTTTAAATCCAAATAACAACACAATTTGTGAAATGCCTGAAAAAGATTTTAGAGTGTTTTTTCAGACCGTTCAGAAAAGAAGTTTCGATTCCGATAAGATTTCAGAAATCAATACCACATTAGAACAAAGATGCTTGACTTCGGATCAAGTTAAAGAATTAATTACAGTAAGTTCTTTTGAATCGACGCGCTTAGAAATTGCAAAAAAAATGTATGACAATTGCATCGACAAGCAAAATTATTTTAAAGTAAATGATAATCTTAAAATGAGTTCGAGCCGCGAAGACTTAAATAATTATATTCAAAGTAGAAGATAAAACATTGATTATCTTAAAATGAAATTGACCGAATTAACAATTTGTGGAAAAAACTATAAAAAAATACGATTTATAAAAAAATTGTCAATTACATTTGCGTAATAATTTTAAAACTGATTATCGTGGAAAATAGAGAAAATAATAGTGGTGTGTATTCACACAAGATTAGAGCTGGCAAAAGAAGAACGTATTTCTTTGACGTTAGAACAACAAAATTTGATGATTATTATGTAATCATCACTGAAAGTAAAAAACGTTTTGATCAAGAAGGTTATGAAAAACACAAAATATTTTTATACAAAGAGGATTTTAATAAGTTTTTAAAAGGTTTAACTCAAGTTATCGACCACGTTAAAACGGAATTGATGCCTAATTTTGATTTTGATGCTTTTAATCACGATCAAGAATTTGAAGGAGATGATCAAGAAAATAATGGGTAAGTAGTGATTTTTTAAGTCATAAACACAAAATAATTTCAAGGCCATTTCTATTATTAGGAATGGCCATTTTTAATTTTTACAATATCAATATCATGCAACATTTTGGAATCATTGGAGGCGGATTTAGTGGAATTGTTCTCGCTATTCAATTGATTGAACAGAGCCAACAATCCATAGAAATTTCAATTTTTGAAGAAAAAGCACTTTTTTGTAAAGGAATCGCTTATACTCCGTATTCAAAAAAACATATTTTAAATGTGCCTGCTGCCAAAATGAGTGCGTTTCCTGATAGACCAAACCATTATTTGGATTGGCTTATGGAGGATCCCGAATACAAAACATTACCAAAAGATTGGGTGGGTGCGTCATTTACTCCAAGATATTTATATGGAGCTTATCTGGAGCATCTTTGGGAAAGCTATAATGTATTAGCTGAAACAAAAAACATTAAAATAAACACCTATTTTGAATTGGTAAGCAAAATCGATTACAAAAACAATGTTGCAACAATTCAAACAGAAAAAAGAAATGAAATCAAAGTAGACCAATGTATTATAGCTACTGGAAATATGCTTCCAAGCAATCCAAATGTTGCAGATTCCAATATTTTAAAGAGTCCATTATATTTCCAAAATCCTTGGCAAGAAAATTCAGTTAAAAATATTAATCAAGATTTACCCATATTAATCATTGGAAATGGATTAACGATGGTTGATACCGTAATTGGGCTTCTTGAAAATCAGTTTGAAAATAAAATCTATACGATTTCACCAAATGGATTCAATATTCTGCCTCATCGCCACAATGGTATGCAATACACGCAGTTTATTGAAGAATATCGCGAAGATATGAATTTAAAAGACTTGGTGCACTTATTTAGAAAACATATCAAACAAGTCCGAAGCCTTGGTGTGAGCGCCGAGCCAATTATTGATAGTTTTAGACCGCACACTCAGAAGGTTTGGCAACGATTTTCGGATTCCGAAAAATCTTTTTTTATGCGAAAATTAAGACATGCTTGGGGCGTAGCTAGACATCGAATTCCGTTGCATATTCATGATAAATTACAAAAACTACAGATTGACTTAAAGTTAAAAATGTTTTCTGGACGCATCTCTGGGTTGTCTTTAACGCATACAGAAAACGCATTTGATGTGAAATTTTATAATAAAAAAACAAAAAAAGAAGAACAAATCACCGTAGGTCGAATTATTAATTGTACGGGTCCAGACAGTAATTTGGACTATGCCGCACCGCATTTTTTATATGACTTAAAAACGCAAGGAGTCATTACTCAAGACTTTCTAAAATTGGGGATTGAGGCCTCTCCTATTTCTTTTGAAACAATAAATCAAACTGGTGAAATGAATACAAATTTATATGTTATTGGTTCGCATTTAAAAGGTAAATTATGGGAAAGTACCGCGGTCAACGAACTAAGAACGCAGGCAAAACTACTTGCAGAAAAATTATTAAAAAATTAATACTTAAATCTCATTAAATAAAAATAAAACTTAAAAAATATGACTGAATTTATTGTTCCATTAATTTCATTAATTTTACTTGAAGTTATTCTAGGTATTGATAATATTATATTTATTTCTATTTTATCCGACAAACTACCAGATCATCAGAGAAATAAATTAAGATACTGGGGGTTGGGATTAGCCATGATTATGCGTTTAATTCTATTGACCGTTATTGCTTGGATTTTAAAATTAGATAATACTTTATTCACATTGTTTGAAGTAGATTTTTCTGGTAAAGGCCTTATATTAATATCTGGAGGCTTATTTCTAATTTATAAAAGTACGAAAGAGATTTATCATAAAACAGAAATTTCTATGGAAGATGAAGCCCCTTCCGTTCCTAAAAAAAGTAGCTTTAAGAGGTTACTTTCAGAAGTTATAATTTTAGATATCGTATTTTCAATTGATTCAATTATAACAGCAGTTGGAATGGTTAAAGAACTTTGGATTATGTACACTGCCGTTGTGATTACTGTAATAATTATGCTATTTGCATCAAAGCCTATCAGTAATTTCATCAGAAAACATCCTTCTTTTAAAGTATTAGCTCTTTGTTTTTTGATGATGATTGGTGTAGCTCTTATAGCAGAAGGATTCCACGTTGAAATTCCTAAGGGATATATTTATTTCTCAATGGCCTTTGCCTTTTTAGTAGATATTATTCAAATGAAAACTTTAAATGAAAATACTAAAAAAGATTAGTTTTCTATTAATTTCATTTCCACTTTTACTTAAAAGTCAAAATGATGTAATAGGTACATGGAACATTTTGAATGTAAGATATGCTTTGAATCCTAAAGTGAGTGTTTTTGGAGAGGGACAAATTCGTTCTCTCAACTTCTATAATCATTTTCATTATTATGAAATTAAAGGAGGTTTTCAATATCAACTAAACCCAAATTTAAATATAGGAATGGCTTGTGGATCTTATCAAACTTTTAAGGAAGGCGGTAACTTTGAATTGCCAAAAAATAATAATGAATTTCGACTATGGCCACAAATTATCTTAAGTCAGCAAATTTCTAAATTAAAAATCGAACATCGATATCGCGCTGAATTTCGTTTTACAACAAGTGGATTCAGAAATCGCTTTAGATACCGTCTTGGATTTTCTTACCCTGTAATTCAAAAGAATAACTTAAATACTTCTATTTATCTAAATAATGAGATTTTCTTTACCGACAATGAACCCTATTTTGAACGAAACAGAATTGCTTTTGGTATTCATCATATGATTTCAAAAAAGTCAACTATTTTAATTGGATATTTGCATCAATTTGATTACAAAATCAATGATGAAACCGGTCGCGATTTTATTCAAATTGGATATTTTTTGAATTTATCAAATCCAAAACTCAATTAATACTATCGAATCAATTTATATTGAATCGATTTATTATTTCTTCCACTTAAGTTTATAAATATTTCATCTTTATTTATAAATTGATATGAGATGCGCTGCGGAAAATCATGATTTAAATTTTCAAAAACAAATATTGAATCATTTTTAACACATTGAAAGGCAATCGTTTTTCCAAAATTAGCTCCAATGACGGAAGCTTCATAAATAATTTGATTTTCTAAAATTCTAATTTCTAAATATTCGGAAACAATCATTTGATTATTTTTAAAATAATATGAAAAACCTTTTAATTTATTGGAATCCAACTTATCCCAATGTTCAAAAGATTGATTATCCATTGTTTTCCACGTTCCTTTCAGTAAATCTATTTTAGACTGAGCCGACACATTAGAAATTACAATACAAAAAAGAAAAATATATTTAATCATATTAACAAATATAAAAAACTTATTTATAAGTAAGATTGGAATAATTTGTAATTTTGCAAAATATGAACAAATTCATCCCTTTTATTTTATTTTTTTCTACAATTTATACGTTACATTCTCAGAATAAAGACACTTCAAAAATACATTTTGAGTTTTATGGAGATTTGTATTATTCATTTGATTTTTCAAATCCTTCGAATCATGAAAAACCAAATTTTATATACAATCACAAACGCCATAATGAATTAAACGTTAATTTAATTACAATAAAATCATCTTATGAATCCAAAGATATTAAAGCGAATCTTTCATTAATGGCAGGAAATTACGCGCATTATAATTTAGCAAATGAACCTGTTTGGGCGCAATTTATTAATGAAGCAAATGTTGGGTTAAGGTTAGCAAAAAATAAAGAATTATGGCTAGAAGCCGGTGTATTTAATTCACATATTGGATTTGAAAGTATGTATAGTATGGATTGTTGGACACTAACTAGAAGTATTTTGGCTGAAAATTCTCCATATTTTGAAACTGGAGTTAAATTGAATTATACAACGCCTAATAAAAAATATTTTTTAAGTGTTATGAATTTAAATGGTTGGCAAAATATTCAGAAAGAATATGAAATCCAAAGTCCTTCATTTGGCGCTCAGATCCGATATACGCCTAATGATAAATTGATTTTAAATTATAGTAATTTTGTAGGGAAAGTTTCCAATGCATTTCGAAATTTTCATAATAGTTATGTACAATATCAATTTAACAAAAAAACAGGAATTATTTTAGGATTTGATATAGGAGTCGATTATATCAACGAAAATAATACCTCAAAAATTTGGTATGCTCCAGTATTTTTAGTTAAACAAAATATTAATAAAAATTTTGCTCTGACCCTGCGTACGGAATATTATAAAGATGAAAAAGGAGCTATTGTAAATACTAATTTTAATAATGGTTTTGAAATATTTGGAATTTCATCAAATATCGATTATGTAAAAATGAAAAATGCATTGATTCGACTTGAAGTTAAATATTTAAATGCCAACAATCCATTTTTTAATAATGAACAACGATCTAATTTATCCTTAACAACAAATTTTTGTATTCGGCTTTAATTTTAGATTCTTTAAGTTCATGATTTACTGAACCGTTATTTTAAACAAATTTAAACATCAAGCGTTTTTACCAATCATATGAAAACCTAAAGCGTTTTTTTTATAGCATGAATTTTTGTTAGTATTACTCTATACAAAATATACGAAAAGATAAACATAAGACAACCATTCTATCGACCTCATATACTTTTTACCAACCTCTAAAACTTAGTCTAAATCTATTTTATTGTCTAATACAATATTGTTTGAAATTCGATAACAAATCAAACAATACTTCGGTATATTTTCAGCCATTCCGATAGCTTCATACAATAAAGGTTTATAAAATATTTTTTGTATCGTATTGGTTACGGGTGAATCATAAATAATTGCCGTTTGATGGCCTCTACCCTGCTCTATTTGGGCATCTATACACAAAAAGGACATATTTGTAATTCCATCAGAAAACCATTCATACGAATTTTCATTTTTTGAATTGAGAATCGTATCAGGAAATTTTTTCCAAAATAATTTTGAAGCCTGACGTTTCCAAAAATCTAATTTATTTTCAATACTTTCTTTATAATCCGTTGAGTAATGCATACATTTTATTTAATCAATGCGCTAAGGTAAAAGAAAAATAATTCCTTTTTGTCTTATTTGTGTAAAAAAAGTATAGTTGATAAAATACTAAAAAATTAACTACGACATACTTTGTCTAAGTTGATGAATATATTTGCAAAATATTAATTTATAATTATGCTTGATAACCATAAATATTTAAAAAAAGTACAACGAATTGTATTAAAAGATTACGAAGCGATTAAAGTGAATTTTATCAAACATATTGCGTTGCAATGTTATGAAATGTTTGGCGAAATGCCAGAAAAAGAAGACATTCTGAAAATAAAATTTCAATTTGAAGACCCTGAATTTGATCGATTGTACGAACTTATTTCCAATCCGAAACATACGGATTGGATTTTGTATAAATCCAATTTACTTATTCCTTACTTTGAAGAACAGTTTATACATTTTCTTAAAAATATTAATCAAAAATATCAAATTGAACAATTTATACTTTTTATTCAATTTATAAATACGTCCATTTCTGATGCCCTAGGACATAAAATAAGAGCCATTTTCCCTTTAGAAAAAAAATATAGTCCTATCTATTTTACAAGTAAAAATATAAAAAACAAAGAAGAAGAAATTTATTTTTGTCTCATACTAAAAAGAAAAAGTTAACCACGACATCGTTTGTCGCATGCGGCCTCTACTTTTGCTAAAAAATAAAGAAATTAAAACTCTAAATATCCAAAACAAATAGATACAAACATCCTATATATGAAGCAATTTATAGCCATCGATTTTGAAACTGCCAACTACCAACGGACGAGTATCTTTAGTGTAGGAATGGTCTTTGTAGAAGACAAAAATATCGTCCATAAAGAATATGCCTTGATACGCCCTACGCCCAATTATTTCATCGAGAGTTTTATAGACATTCACGGGATTCGCCCCGATGAAACCAAAAATGCCGATACGTTTGATGTTTATTGGCAAAAGATACTTCCAAGAATTGGTAATTGGCCACTAGTAGCGCACAACAAAGCGTTTGACTACTATTGTTTGAAAGCAACTTTGGAAGCCTACAACCTTCCGATGATAGAAAACGATTTTCTTTGTAGCTTGCTCCAAGCGCGAAAAAAATGGCCTCAACTCGAAAATCACCGTCTCACCACCGTAGCCAAACACTGCGACTATAACCTCACAAACCACCACCACGCCTTATCGGATGCCGAAGCCTGTGCCGTGATTTCGATGAAAGTGTTTGAGGGGAAGCGTTAATGACTTTTACGAATAAATATAAATAAATATGTTATGAAATTAAAATTATCTGAGGTTGAAACAAAACTAAATTATTTAAACGATACGTTGATAAAAGAAGAAGAACGAGTTTTTAATTGTGTCAAAAAGATAAAAGATTTTGCAGACCAACTTTTAGAAAGAGGCGAAATAAGTGATTACTATTTTGATTTAGAAGTTCAAGGATTTAAATCTCCAGAGGATGAGGATAGTTTTTTCAAGAGTAAAACCAATATGTTGCTGGCACAAATCAATCAATATAAAAATTATACATTAGAAGACTATACCGAATCCTTATTTTTGCCTTTTAAAGATTTAAAATGGAATCAACCGCATTGTATTACATTTCATGACTTATGCTGCCATACTGATTTGCAAATTGAGGAGATTCTAAAAATATCTGAAATTTGGCTGGAAGTCAATGTAACTTATCAATTTATCACTAAACATTAAAAAGAGGATAGAAGCATTACGCATTTGAAAGAATATAAAGTAAAACTAAATAAAGACGACATTATGGCATTTATGGTTTAAAACAACATAAAATAAAAAATTATGCAAAACGAAGATAAATACAAATTATTAGAAGAGATAAAATATAAATCTAGAGCTTTAGAATTTGCTAGTGAAGCTATGAAGAATGACAAAGAAATTGTACTTGAAGCATTAAAAAATGATGGCATAACTTTAGAATTTATTAGTGAAAATTTAAGAAACGATAAAGAAATTGTCCTTGAAGCTATTAAATATAACAGTTGGAATCTAGAGTTTGCAAGTGAAAATCTCAAATCTGACAAAGAAGTAGTGTTAATGGCAGTAAAACAAAATGGAAGGGTATTACAATTTGCTAGTGAAGCTTTGAAGAATGACAAAGAAATTGTCTTTGAAGCATTAAAAAATGATGGCAGAGCTTTAGAATTTGTTAGTGAAAATTTAAGAAACGATGAAGAAATCGTATTAAAAGCAATTAATAAAAAGCATATTTATTGGAGGGGCTTGCCAATTGTTTTTGCAGGGGAATATTTAAAAAAGGATAAAACGTTTTTGAAAAAAGTGATAAAAAAAGACATAGAAGTATTTAAGCACTTGGATGAAAAATTAAAAAAAGATAAAGAAATAATTTTATCATATAATGAATCTAGAGGTTGCATAAATACATTGTATGAAGAGATTGGAATAGCTATAAGTAAAAAAATGGGAAACTCTAAAAAAACGCAATTAATAAACGAAAATGAAATTTTACAAATAAAAACAATATTTACACAGTTTTTTATGACCGTAAAGGATCTATCTTCCTTGTTTAAAGAAGAAAATTTGATAGTAGAACTTTGTCAAATGTTTATGACAAAATCTGGTGATTTTAATAAAGACAAAATGAAAATTAGATTAATAAAACATCAAATAAATGTAGGTTTAGATATAGAAGGAACTTTAGCACACGAAATTGGACATTTTATAGATAATCATCTTGGCAGAAAAATAAATAAAAAATATGCATCTGAATGTAAAAATCATCTTGCTTGGGAAATAGCCACTGCGTTCAGTAAACATAGAATAAATCCGAACCCAAAATCTAAAGCTACTTATCTTAATAGTCAAATAGAATGTTTTGCACGAGCTATGCAACAATATTATTATGAAAAGTTAAATTTAGATATACAAACGATTAGGAACAAGGATCAATTTTGTGAAAGCAACATATTTAATAAAAAAATAAAAATTAAGATAGATAAATTATTAAAATCTTTATAAATAAATCATAAACCCCGCTACAACATTACCGTTTTGAAATAAATAGAAAATAGTATGTTTGTGGCTTTTAAAAAAGTAAAAATAATGAGTGAAAATATCCAACAAGTCCAATCCCTACTTGATTCTGTGTCTGAAATTATAAAAAAACACGAAAATATGGCACTTCTTACAGGTGAAAAATACAATGTCTTTGATATTATAGGTATCAAAAATAGAGAAGTAACACTACATTCTGCTATGCTTGGTAATTTATTGAACGCCAAGGGAAGTCACGGAATGAAAGGGAAGTTTTTAGAACTTTTTCAAAATGTTTTGGATGAAAAAGTAAGGGGTCATAATGAAAATGTTAACAAAATATATGATAAATCTGACTCATCAGAAGATTCTAAAGATAAAAATGAAGAGATATTAGTTGAAATCTTATATTCTAGGCAGTTCATATCCGAGGAAGAATGTAATGATACAATAATGGAGATAGAAAAAAGTATTGGAAAGAAAAATGAAGATGAAGGTGGAAGAATAGATTTATACATTTCAAAGGGAGAGAATGCGATAATAATAGAAAATAAGATTTATGCAGAAGAACAGTATAATCAGCTTATAAGATATTTTAATTATAATGATAAAGCAGCTATTGTTTTCCTTACATTGTATGGAGATAAACCAAATTCAACGAAAGATAACAAAGGAAATAATATATCAAATAAAGTAATTTGCTTGTCGTACAAAGAAGACATTATTAAGTGGTTAGAACTCTGTATGAAAGAGGTTTACGACAAACCTTTAATATTATATTCTCTAAAACAATATCAAAATTTAATAAAATTAATCACAAATCAATCAATAAATAAAATTATGAGTAAAGAAATTTTAGACACAATTTTTAAAAATAGCTATAATATTAAAAATGCATTTAAAATATTAAATTCAAAAATTGAATTGGGAAAAAGATTAACAAATCTGATAATTGATGAAGTAGAAAAAACTGCAAAAGAAAAAGGTATTGAAACTTCTAGTAACGATTTAAAAAAGTTAAAAAGTTCTGGAATGTATGATATAAAAAAGTTTTCAAATATCTACTTGAAATTTGAAATAGAAGAGAACAAAAAAATTATGGCAAAAATCCAGTTTTATAATGATAATGAAAATACTTTTTTTATAGGAATTTCTAAGGATGTTAATATATACGAAGAGATCCGAACTAAAATAATTTCTTTAGATGATTATAATTATTATGATCCTTCAAATTATAAAAAACCAAAAGAAAATTGGTACTACGGAAAAACCTTTACAACAAATGATTTTTTAGAATTTACAAATTCAATAGAAGAGACAGAGCCAATAAAATTTTTCAAAGATTGTGTCGAAATTTGTTTAAAAGTAAAAAATAATTAAAATGAAAAAAACTATAGAAATTGCTTACGAAAAACAACTTGAAATTTTTAATAACTTACTTCAAGATGATGATAAGAAAATCTTTCACAAAAATATTCACGACATCATTGTTGCATATAAAAGCAATGAAATTGAAAATCTAATTGAACACATTTCAAAAGTAGATGTTGAGACGAAAAAATCAATTATTAACCCTTATATTTTAGGAATGGGAAATCCTTTTGCTAAAATACTAATTGTAGGTCAAGAATCTGGCTATGATATTTCAGAAGATCACAATTCAAATTATATAAATGAATGTTTCAAATTTCCTTTAGAATTATATAATAATAAGGACAAAAAAGAAATTCGAGTTGGATATGAAATAAATAGCATTGTATCAAAAGCTAATTATAGTGATACTTGGTCAAATTATTCAAAGCTCTATAAAACCATTTCTCAAACAGATGAAAATGATTTTTTAAAACATACTTTTATATTGGAATTAAGTCATTATCCAGCTTCATCACAGAAAGGATTACAGTATGATGAAAAGGAATTGAGTCGATTACAATTTTTACGTGATTTCGTTTTTCCTAATTTTGAAGTTATTATTTTTGCTACTGGAAACTATATTTCACCTTTAGAAATTATGCTTTTAACGAATTCATACTTAGAGAATAACAAAAGTTCATCAGGTAAAAAACTAATATTTTTCAAAAATGATAAACAAAAAATTATTAATTGTAGACAACTAAGCAATGCTTTTAAAAATGAACTTTTTTATGATATTAAAAATTTAATAAAACAATAATATGGATAATTTAAACGAACTTCAAAATCTACTAAATCAAGTAGAAAATATCGTCAAAAAATATGACGATTTAGCATTACAATCTGGCGAAAAATTCAATGTTTTTGATATAATTGGTATTCGAAATGATGAAGTAAGGATGCACTCTGCGATGCTCGCAAATCTATTAGATGCACAAGGAAGCCACGGAATGAAAGGAAAGTTTTTGGAACTTTTTATCAAAACAATTGAAGACAAAAAATCTTTAGATAATAATAATTTTAAAGATAAACTTAAACCTTTTAGAATAGATAACTCTAGCTGTATCAAAGAAGAACATAATTACGAGAATGGTAGAATTGACTTAGTTATAAAAAAAGACGATGGAGAATGCCCATTTTTGATTGAAAATAAAATTAATGCAAAGGAGCAATATAACCAATTAATAAAATACAACAATGCATATCCTGACGCCAACATCATTTATCTGACATTATATGGGGACGCGCCTTCTACTCATATAGATAACGATGGAACCGATATTTCGGAAAAAGTATATTGTATCTCCTACAAAACCGATATTTTAAATTGGCTTGAAATATGCCATAAAGAAGCTTCGAACAAACCTTTAATTCGAGAAGGAATTAAACATTATATTAATTTAATAAAAATTATAACAAATCAAACAATGGATAATAACAAAGATAATGAACTTCGTAAACTTATAAATGAAAATGTAAACGCATATTTTGAAATATCAAAAATATATGACCTAATTGGTGATTTTAATTTTAAATATACATTAAATTACTTTATTAAATTGTATGATATATTAGATATTTACAATTATAAAGAACCATATAAATTAGTTAAAGGAATAGGAACTAAAGGCTCTAGACAAGTTTTTTTCAAAAATGATATATTTGAATTCGATTTCTTTTTCTGTGATAAACTTGATAATTTATGTTTTAGAATTTGGAGTAGTGAAAAAATAAGTGATGATTTTATTAAAAAATATAATGAAACCTTTAATAAAAGTATCAAAAGACTAATTAAAGAAAATGGTTTCTATAAGATAGATTATTCAGTAGATAAATACTATAATAATATAAAAAATTTGCAAAATATCTGTGATGAAAAGAATATAGAAGAATTTGCAAAAAAAATAAATGCGATTAAAGAGTATGTTTTAAACCATTAAAATATCTAGTAATTACTATTCTTTGAAATCCAATTTATTTAGAATAAATTTTAACCCCCTATGCACCTCACCCTCATCTCCGACACACACGGTTTTCATAATCAGCTCAAGCTAGCGGGAGGTGATATGCTCATTCACGCGGGTGATGTATCGCAGCGTGGTGATGAATATGAAATAATAGCATTTTTGAAGTGGTTTGAGCGGCAGGATTATCGGCATAAGATTTTTATTTCGGGGAATCACGATTTTTTCTTTGAACAATGTCGGGAGGAGGATATAATGGATTTGATTCCTTCGGGCGTTACGTATCTCAATGATTCGGGTGTGGAGATAGAAGGCATCAAGATTTGGGGTTCGCCGATTACGCCTACTTTTTTCAATTGGGCTTTTAATCGAGACCGAGGCGTGGAAATAGCTGCGCATTGGAAGAAAATCCCCAACGATACCGATATTCTCATCACACACGGCCCGCCTTTTGGGATTTTGGACACGACCATACAGCAGTTGCAGGTAGGCTGTGAAGACTTGCTAAAAAAGATAGAAAAAATCCAACCCAAACTGCACGTTTTTGGTCATATTCACGAAGCTTTTGGAATAGAGACTTATGGAAAAACCACCTACGCCAACGCTTCTATGGTGGATATCAATTATCGTATTCGAGACGAAGCACCTTTGGAATTTACCATAAAGTAAATTTATATATTTATAATTTTTACAAAAAGTAAACATATATAATTATTTATTTAGCTAAAAATAAATTTATTTGTTTACTTTTGTGCTTTAAAATAATAGCGATGCGAAATAAAAAGTTAATCCTACAGCAATTAGACCAAAAATTAAGTTTATTTGTTCCTTTAATATCTTTATCTAAGCCCAGTATAGGCTGGATAAAATCCATACGTATGGCATTGAATATGACTTTGGAGCAAATGGGGCATCGATTATCGATGACCAAACAAGGAGCACGAGCTATCGAAATTAGAGAGATGGATGGTTCCTTGACTTTGAAACATTTGGAAGAAGTAGGAAAAGCATTAAACTTAAAATTGGTATACGGTTTTGTACCGCTGGATGGTTCTTTGGAAAATATGATTGAAAAAAAATCAAAAGAAAAAGCCACTTATATCGTCAATAAAACCCATCTGAATATGGTAATGGAAGACCAAGGCAATAATGAAGAGTATCTTAAAGACTCGGTAGAAGAACTTTCCGATGAATTTAAACGAAATTTAAATCATATTATATGGGATTGAAATTAAGCTATGAACCGGGGCAGACACCTTTGGATGAATCGGAAATGGATGGGTTAAAAATTCGTTCTATAACGACACAAGAAGAATTGAATCAATTGGAGCAAGCCAACATAGAAAAAGCGTTGATATGGATTTTGAGTAAAAAAAGGAATAAACCCAAATTAATCATTAAAAATGACAAATCGTATAATGTCTTGTAATTCAATCAATTTAATATTGATTGAAACAATCCATTTACGGGGTTAATCCCAACTAACGCCTTATTTTATTACTTTGTAATAATCTAATGCGTAATTTGGGATAAAGCAGAAATATTAAGCGAAAATTTTATAAAAACACTACATAAAAAAATGTACTCAGATGTATGGAAATGGGCAGGAGCATATAGAAAGTCCGATAAAAACATAGGAGTAAAATGGTTTCAGATAGCCTATGAATTGAAAATTTTGCTGGATGATACTTATTATTGGATTCATAATTCAACGTTTGATTTATACGAAATTGCACTTCGATTCAAACATCGATTGGTTAGTATTCATTGTTTTGCTAATGGAAACGGACGACATTCCCGTGTTATGGCAGACCTTTTGATAGAACAAGCCTTTGATTTACAGCCACTCCGATGGAATCGGCACAATCTAATCAAAGCCAATGAGCATCGAAAAAATTACATAATTGCATTACAAAAGGCGGACAATGGAGATTATTCATCTTTAATTTCTTTTGCAAAAGAAGGATAATTTAGCATTCTTCCCAACTCCGCCATATTTTGTCAACCTGATACTATAATTTTGTGTAAAATTTAATTTTATGCAAGATTTAACTTTATTACAACACGCCGAAATCATTTACAATCATAGCAAAGGTTGCAAACTAGAAGGCGATTATTTGACGCCGATAGCTAGCCATCTAAAAGTCTTTGAAGATTGGCTCCAACTGACACCAGAAGAAGCATTTATTGCGGTCAATTTATTCAGTCTATCCTTGACTTCGCAACTCAATTGGGTAGAATTTTTTTGTATACACTTGGAATGTGATTTTTTCAAGTTATATTATTTTCATCCAGTAATAAAGAAGCTTAAGACCCGATTAACTTTAAAAAATAATGTGAGAAGAAGACTAGAAACGGTAGAAATAACGGATAAAGTTTCAGAGGCTATTATACAAAATAATACTTCATTTCAAATCCAAACAACATTGGAAGATGAGTTGGCTATTTTGGAAGCATATAACCAAATATATGAAAATTTAGAATCTAAAGAAATAGAACAAAAAACACATAAAGAGATTGCTGAATTTTATATGCAAGAAGCGCAACAATTTCAATTATTTAAATGGTTAAAAAACCTGAAATTGTCTTGGCGAGAAAGTGTATTATTATTCAAAGTTACTTGGGATTATATCCTTGGAAATAATGAAACCAATTTAAAAAGAACCATCAATGATATATTAGAACAAGAACGAAATCGAATTGATTTTTTTAAATCCATATTAGAATATAGAAGTATATTAATGAAGAACAATATTCTAAAAATTGCTTCGGGTAGTTTTTCTGAAGATGTCCATTTAACTTTAACAGATGAATATATTCAAATTCTTAACGAAAACAATATTGATGTTTCGGTATATCGGACACAAGATAAAAAGTCAAGAGATTTCATTACGTCAGATGAAATTCACCAAAAAACGCTCTTTCATAATCCTAATGAAGCAAAACAAGTAAATATGCTTGCAAGTATTTTAGAAAATGATAAATTACTTCAAATTCAAGGAAATCTGAAAGAAAAAGGAATGCCTTCGGGAATCAATATTTTGCTCTATGGATTGCCAGGAACGGGAAAGACCGAAACGGCGCTTCAATTAGCTCGGATGACTGGCAGAGCGATTTGGAAATATGATTTGAGTGAAGCAAAATCGATGTGGTTTGGGCAAAGCGAAAAACAAGTCAAAAAAATATTTACGGACTACAAATTTTTGTGCAAAAAAGAAAAAGTCACTCCTATTCTTTTGTTTAATGAAGCGGATGCATTAATCAGTAAACGGGGCGATATCAGTTCGTCTTCGACAAAACAAGTTGAAAATTCGATACAAAATATTTTGCTGGATGAATTAGAAAATTTTGAAGGTATTTTTATAGCTACCACCAATATGCTCGACAATATGGATGCGGCCTTTGAAAGGCGTTTTTTGTATAAACTGCGATTTGAAAATCCAAGCATTGAAAATCTTAAACATATCTGGATGGATAAATTAGAAATGTTAAGCGAAAATGAAGCGAACCTTCTTGCCAACGACTTTCCTTTTTCTGGAGGACAAATAGAAAATATTGCCCGGAAAATACTGCTGTATCAGATTGTGGAAAATAAAGAACCAAATATCGAAACCATTATCGAATTCTGCGAACAAGAATGTTGGTATACAGCTGATAAGTCAAGAAGGAAAATGGGGTTTTAACCTAATTAAAATAGAAACATTATGGCAAAAATAATAATATTAGAAAATGAATGGATTCGAATTAATCCTCTAAATAAAAATAAAATTGAGTATTCAATAAATGATGGCAACGATTGGAAAATTCGATTTTTCGGTTCGGATTGTGGGAGATTTGAAGACTTAAAAAAGAAAGAGGAGGAATTATTAGCAACCACATCTAAAGGTATGTATATTTCTAAAAATAAAGGAATTACATGGATTAAAATATAAAATTAAATTTTATTTATTCACCTTGACACCGTTTGACAGATCTTCAAGATATTTTTGTTTAAAATTTAATTATATGGCACAAATGATTTTAAAAGGAAAGGAACTGATTCGAATCCATCCTTCAAACAAACAAAAAATTGAATACTCATCAAATGATGGACGTTCATGGATTTCTCGATATTCGGGATCGAGTTGTGGGGAATTTAATGACCTTACCGACAATGGTAAAGAAATTTTAGCCGTTACCTCTAAAGGACTTTATTATTCAAAAAATGAAGGGCGTTCGTGGATAAAAAGAGGCTAAAAAGTCATTCGTAAAATGAAAAAGAGAGGATAATTATCCTCTCTTTTTTTTATTAAAAAAAAGACTACGACACTTTTTGTCTTAGTTTTGCGTTACATTTGTAAAAAAATAATAAATATGGCAAAAAGAGACATTGATATTCGAGAAATGCTAATAGTAAAATTACTTCGTGCTAGAAAATGTAACATGAAGGAAATCCGAGCGCATTTAAAATTAGAGTCAGGAAAACAACAACTTGATTTAGATGCCAGCGAACGCACCATTAAAAGAAGTTTTGAAAGCATATTGACAAAATATGGCATACAAATTGAATACAATTTTTCTGAAAAATTATATTCGATATTTGAAAGCGATAATGATAATTTTAATCAACGATTGTTAGATCAGTTTGAACTAATTAATGCTTTAAAAATAGGAGAAAAAGCAAATGCTTATATGTTTTTAGAAGAACGATATCAATCCGGTATTGAACATTTACATCTTATTTTGTATGCACTGCAAAATCAATTTATGCTAAAAATAGTATATCAAAAATTTGGGGAAGACCAGCCGACTATTCGCGAGATTATTCCATTAGCACTCAAAGAATTTAAACATCGTTGGTATTTAATTGCTAAATCAAAATCAGAAAACACATTAAAAACATTTGGATTGGATCGAATCAATGATATAGAAGTACTAAAAACAAAAATGAATTCAGAGATTTCTTTCGATATAAAATCATATTTTGAACATGCTTTTGGAATTGTTTCTTTAGCCGACCAAAACATTGAACCCGAGGAGGTTATTTTATCATTTACCCAAAAGCAAGGAAAATATGTGAAATCCTTACCGATTCATCATTCGCAAGAAGTTATCAAAGAAACAGAAAAAGGGCTTGATATTCGTTTAAAAATATATGTCACTTATGATTTAATGATGGAAATCATTTCACATGGCCCCAATGTAAAAGTTATAAAGCCCGCTCATTTGCAAAAATCGATAAAAGAAATGTATGCTAAAAGTTTGAAACAATATGAATAAATTACTCCGTTTCCGAAAGGTAAAATTTTATGATATAATACTGAATGTACCATTCGTATTTATCTCGAATTAAATTTGAAAGAGCGGTTTGATAATTTCTTTTTGAATTATTGTATTCGTTAGCGCCAATCCGACCGACTTCAAAGCGGATGCGGTCATTTTTTAGATTAATTTCTTGGTCTTTGAGTTGCGCATCCGAGGATTTATATTTTAAATAGGCCGCAGATAAATTATTATAAGATTGAATTAAAACACGTTTAACATTTTGAATTTCTATTTGTTTATTGATTTCCGCAATTTCTATAGCTACATCCGCTTGTTTGGCTCTATTTCTTATACTAAGTTGATTAAAAATAGGTACGTTAGCGGTTAACTGTATTTGTTTATTCCAGTTGTTATCAATTTGCTCTTGAAAATTTAAAAATCGATTAAATGTAGAGTACGTTGTTCCAGTTCCAAAATTCAAATTTAACTTTGGATAAAATTCAGATTTGATTAATGATTTATTTGTTTTAGCTCTTGCGATTTCTTCCTCTCTTGCTTTCAAAATTGGAAAGTTTTTTTCGGCTTTTACATATAAATCCTCAATATCTCGAATATAAGAAAAAGGAATTATTTCTGTATTTTTTAGTTGAAATAACGAGTCATAATTCATTAAAAATTTTAAATCTAAAAAATTCTGATCCCATTGATTCTTTAAATTTAAAGCATTCCATTTTTCCGATTCAATTTGAGCTGAAATTTTAAACTTTTCATTTTTTGCCACTTGACCTTTATCAATTCGCTGTATTGTATTTTTATAAATATCTTCACTAATAGCAATTTGATGTTCGGAAAGCAAATGTAATTCTTGAAAATATAATGATTGAATATATTTTGTAAAAAGTTCAATTGTTAAATCATTGATCGCCTTTTGTTGATTATAGAATTGGGTATTTAATTCTTGTTTTTGAAGCTTTAATTGTAATAAATCCGCGCCACCATTAAATACATTCAAATTAATATTCAAACCCGCATTATAAGACGCAAATTGTTGATTGGCATAGGTATTTGTAAAAGGATCAATACCTCTACCCCAGCTATTTGTAGTTGAAAGAAATCCATTAGCCGTTGGTAAAAAACGATGTTTTGCATTTTCAACGCCAATTTTATTGGTTTGAGCTTCCGATTTTGTTCTTTTTATTTGTAAATTATTTTCTAAAGCAATTTTGCGACACATTTCAAAATCCAAAATTTGCTGCGCATTTAGATTGAAACATAAACCAAAAATAAAACAAATATTATATAATCTTACCATCTTTAATTTCGATTTGAGTATTGCAAATTTTAGCGATTTCGGGTTCGTGAGTTACGATTAAAACCGTCTTCCCTTCTTTATTTATATCTAACAATAGATTCATTATATCTTGACTTGTTTTGGTATCAAGCGCTCCCGTTGGTTCATCCGCCAATATTAAGTCGGCATTGGTTACTAGCGCGCGCGCGATAGCAACTCTTTGTTTTTGTCCACCCGAAAGTTCATTAGGAAGATGATTAACACGATCGCCCAATCCTACTTTTTCAAGCATTTCTTGCGCCTCTATTTTTTGTGTATTTTTATCAATGCCACGATATTGCATCGGTAACATCACATTTTCTAAAGCGGTTTTTGTACCAATTAAGTGAAAGGTTTGAAATACAAATCCAATAAATTGATTGCGATACGCAGCGGCTTGCGTTTCATTTAAATCTTTGATTAAATGCCCAGCAAAATGATAACTGCCTCGGTCGTAATTATCGAGCATCCCAATAATATTTAGCAATGTAGATTTACCACTTCCTGATTTTCCGATTATAGAAACTAAGTCTCCTTTTTGAATATCAATCGAAACATCTTTAAGTACTTCGACTTCTTTCGTTCCGAGTTGATAGCTTTTATATAAATTTTGAATTGAAATCAACATCTTACTCCGAATCTTTTAAAATCACTTGATCTTTTTTAGATAAACCACCTAATATTTGAATGAATTTTCCATCAGAAAGTCCTAATTTAACAAATTTCTTTTTTGAATCTTTAGCACTTCCCGTCCAAACAAAAGCGGAATCACTGCTGTATTGAACATATTTTTCTTCAATAGATAACACATTTGAAACTTGCTCTAATGTAATTTGTGCAGTAGCGGAATACCCCGAACGCATTTGTGCTAAATCATCAGGCACTAAATAGAGTTTTGCTTCAATGTCAAATTTAGTAATTCCACCCACATCAATGCCTTTTGGAGCAATTTTTGTAATCTGAGCTTCAAATTTTTTATTTTTTAGTGCGGTAATTTTAATATCTAGTTTTTTTCCTAAAACAATACGACTCATTTCATTTTCATTGACTTGACCTTTAAAAATAAATTCGTCCGTATTTGCAATCGTTGCAATCGTAGTTCCTTCATTAAACGTATTTCTATTAATGACACTTCCTCCTACTTTTACTGGAATTTCCAAAACAACACCATTAGTGGTGCTATAAACAATATTTGACACGAAATCTGAAGCATTGGCATAACCTTGATTTACGATTTTTTTGAAATTATTTGCTGCAATGAGTTCATTTTTGGCTACTTGATATTCTTGAAGACTGGCTTCATATTCTTGTTTTGAAATAACATCTTGATTAAATAAATCTTTATTCCTTTTAAAAGCGGCTTCAATTCTGGTTAATTGTGATTTTGCATTGGCAATCTGTCGATCCGCATCTTGATTACTTCGAGGATCTGGCAAAATCTTTAAACGAGCTATAGGCGTTCGAGACTTTACATAATCTCCTGTTTTTACAAAAATTTCTTCGATAATTCCACCAAGTTCTGTTTTGATATTCACTTCTTGACTACTTGAAATTTTACCTGAAATCAAAAGATTTTGAGAAATCGTTCGATTGGAAATTTTAGCAAATTCTTCCGTTTCTTTTTCATCTGAATTATTATTAAATATTGCAATTGCAAAAATAATAATAATTGACAAAAAAATCCAAAACCATTTATTTTTAATATATTTCATAAATTTTATAATGTTTGATAACTATAAGAAATTAAATTTTCCATTTTAACATTTGACTAACTTTCTTGATTAAGCGCCCATACTGGTTTTATATTCGCGGCTTTTCTTGCTGGCATTATTCCTGCAATGACTCCGGACACAATTAAGATTAAAAATGCAGTAATAATAATGGGAATATTAAATCCGACACCACGAATCAAATCACCTTCGGATGACATTTTTTGAATAGCGAAATTGAGAAGGAAAATAACCACTGCACCTGCAAAAATACCGACCATGCCTGCAATCGTTGTTAAAACTACAGATTCGGAAAGAATCATTTTTAGTATATCGCGAGGCGAAGCTCCAATTGCTTTTCGAATTCCTATTTCTCGTGTTCGTTCATTGATATTGACATACATGATATTTCCGATACTTATTATTCCTGTTAGCAAAATGCAAAAACCAATAAACCATACAAAAATTTTAACACCTCCAAATAATGCTTGAAATTGCGAAACCTGCTCAGATAAATTGTAAGTAAAAAGTGCTTTAGAATCCTCTGGGTCAAAACCATACAATTGAGCCACATAGTTTTTGAATTGTTTGTCAAACTTTGGACCATCTACATTTTTATGAAGACTCATCATAAAATTAGGCAAAGCCTCTTCATTATATAAACTTTTGAAATATGGATAGGTAATAAAAATTGAATTTCGACTGCTGCCGTCAAACATACTTCCTGGTTTAGCCACACCTACTACCTGAAAAAAAGTACCCCCAACGTTTATAAATTCGCCTATGATATTTTTTTTCTTTTTGAATAAAATCTCTTCATTAGATTCCATGATGATGCAAACGGGTTTGAGATTCAAAAAATCAGATGCATTAAAATAACGACCTTTAGAAAGTTTTAATTTTTTGATTTCAAAATATTGTTGAGAAACGCCTTTAAGGCTATTCATACTATTATTTTCTTGATATTGGGTCAACATACCTTGTGGGCTGTTTGATTCAGGGGAAATATATTGAATCTCTGAAAATCGTCTTTGGAATCGTTCTAACAATTCCAAATCAAAACCTATAGATTTCCCTGCTTTTCTTCCTTGATAATCGAGCGACGTTTCGCCACCCCAAACCCAAATAGTATTATCGGCATAGCCGTTAAAGATTTTGAAAATCCCCTTTTGAAAACTTTCGCCAAAACCCATCATCAACATCAAAATAAAAATACCCCAAGCCACGCCAAAACCCGTAAGCGCATTTCGGAGCTTGTGTTGACGAATGGAGGTAAGAATTTCTTTGAGAGGCATATTAGATAGTATTATTTTTTTCTTGTAGCAAAAATAGCTATAAAACAAGCAATAAGCCCAAAAAAGATGCTAAAATAGATGGTTACTAATGATATAGGAGTTGTTTTAATTTCTTCCATTGTACTTTTATCTACAAATTGACCTGTTCCAGAAACATTTTTAGTTACATAATAAATTTCCATTAAAATTTTATTATCAAATTTGATATAAATAGAATCTATAACAATGTAGATAAAATAGGATATAATCATTATTAACAAAGCGACAAACTTTTTACTAATAGAAATAGCTTCAAGTTTATGTTTATTTAAAATTAAAAAAGTCAAAAGTATAGCTGCAAAAAAAAATGAAGGAACAAAAGTGGTAAGCATTACTTTTCCAATACCAAAGTCGCCAATTAATAATATTTGCGAAAAAATAGTATTTACAACAAACGAGAAAAAACCGACTTTTAAGCTTTCGTAAAAAAGTATTTTTAGTTCATTTAAATTCATAATTGATTTATTTTTTGATTAATTTGTAAATTAAAATTTCCCGATTTACTAACGTAAATCAAATTTAGAAAAGATAGTTTTTCTTTTAAATTTGGTACATTTTCATTTTGAGTATTTAACAATTTGAGCATTAATTCATAGATATAGATATCTGGAAGCTCTTGTACATTGTTATCAAAAATATCAAAATTCTCCTCAGTGTTTAAAAAATCTTTAATAAATTCAAATTCTTTATTTTCATTATTTATATCTATTAAATTCAATTTATTACTTTTTGAATCAATTAAATATCCAATAAATTGAATGAATTGATTAAGCTGTTTTAAAAATAAGTCTTCTTTTTGCATAAAAAAATATCTATAGTCTATAATCTAACATCTATTGTCCCAACTACTTCAACTCATGTAAAATAATTCGAAACGTAGTTCCGATACCTTCTGTAGAATGTACATTAATTTTTCCATTATAACTCATAACGATTTTCTTGCAAATATTTAAACCAATTCCGGTGCCTTTATCTGCATCTGTAGATCTAGACTGCACAAACATTTCAAATATATCTTTTTGTTTTTCTTTAGGAATTCCGAGCCCGTTATCCTTGATATTAATAATTAAAAATGATTTTTTAGTTTCAAACCAAATTTCAATTTTTGGCTGCTCCGTTGGTTTACTATATTTGATGGCATTTTCAATTAAATTTTTAAATAGTTGAAAAATATGCACTTTATATCCATGAAAAACAGGAATGGGTTTACGAATTGTTATTTGAGCATCGGTTAAAATAATTGAATTTTGTAAACTTTCTTTCACTTCATTTAATGTAGACTCAAAATCAATTAGTTGTGTATCTACATTGATGTTTTTAGTATTGCGAGCTGTAGCTAATAAAAAGTCAACAAATTCATATAATTTTTTAGATTCTTTATCGATTTTATCAATTTCTTTTTGAATTTCTTCTAAATCCAACGTTTCTTTTTTCTTTTCAATATTTTTTATGTTTTGTATAATTTCAACAATTGAAGATTTGATATCATGCGCAACAATTGATGAAAACTTATCTAACTCTTCATTAATGGCTGATAATGTTACATTGACTTTTTGAAGTTCTTTATTTGAAATTTCAAGTTCTTTTTTTTGTTTATAAATGATGGTATTTTTATTATATATTTTAAAAAAATAGAACCCTAAAATTAAAATTGCTATTACTAATACAAAAACCATTTGTTTTCGATTTTCGAGCTCTAATTCTTTGTTTTTCAATATAGAATCTTTTTGCCTTAATGCTTCATATTGAATTGAAAATGATTTGGTTTTATTTAAAAAATCATTATTTTTTTCATAAATCATTGAAGTAAATAAAAATACTTCATCACGCATAGGATCATTTTTTGGCAATAATTTTATCAATTTTGTAGTAATTGGTAACGCTTCTTGGTTTAATAAATTTTCTTTTACGATTTTAAATGCGTATTTAAGGTTTATTAAAGCATTAATTGAATCATTTGTTGACAATTGATTTTCGGATAACAAATAAAACGCTCTAGCTCTTATTATGGCATTATTAAAATATTTCCCTTCGTCATTTTGAGTTAATTCTAATATAATATTTGCTATATTGATTGCTTCTTGGTAGTTTTTTTGAGCACTCCTATATCGAACCAAAACATCTAAAATTAGTGGATAAAATGTCGAGTCTTTCTTTAAATCATCACTTTTTAAAACTTGATTGATATAAAGATAAGCGGAATCATTCTTATTTTGAATCATATAAATTTCGGCAAGTCTGCATTTTAAAATGATTCGATTCCAAGGTTGAGGAGATTCGGCTGGAGAGGGCTCATATTTTAAAGCCTTTTGAAACGTTTCGTAACTTTTTTGTATTAAACCTAATTCTTTATAAAACCATCCAAGTTCGATTAATGCTCTAAAAATTTCACTTTTATTATTATAAAAAATTGCATTGATATAATTAAAAGTGGTTACTTCTACATTTGACAACAAACTATACAAATGATACTTTTGATTTGAATTTAAGTACTTTTTATTTTTGTAAGCTACATCTAAATATTTTTTACTTTTTGTATAATTATTCGAATCATAATAGTATTGTGTAGCGATAAAAAAATATAGGTATGTAGAAGCAAAATAATTTTTGTACAGATAACAACTATCTGCATATTTATGAATAAGTTGCAAATGCTGTTTTAGAAACTTCTTTTCTTCTTTATTTAACGGTTCGGAATTATTTAAATATTTTGAAATTATTGTTTTTGAATCTTGAGAAGAAGCCGCACAAATATTTACAAGATTTATGAAAACAAGAATACCAAATAAAATAATTTTATTTTTCAAAGTTCTAAAATATTTTTAATTTTATCTATTAATGAATTAATACCAAAAGGTTTAGATAAAAAATCTGTGGCGCCATTGATTAGCGCTTTTTCTACCATTTCGTCTTGGCCAGCACTTGACATAACGACAAATGGAATCTTTTTCTGTAAAACATTTATAGTTTTATCCATAACTTCCATACCTGAAAAAACAGGCATCATTAAATCCGTTATAACCAAATCAAAATGATTATTTTGAATTAAATCAAATGCGGTTTGTCCATCTTGAGCGGTTTGTACACTTAATTGCATATCTTCAATTCGATATTTTAGCAACATTAAAAAGGTCGGATCATCCTCGACGTTCAATATATTTTTTTGACTCATTTATTTATTTGAATTATTTATTTTTTTGACTCATTTATTTATTTTCCATCAATTCTAACAATTGATTTCTAAAAGCTTTACTTAGTGGAACTTCCATATCATTTACAACAAGATGATTATGATTAATAACATTTACTTTAGAGTAATTAACTAAAAAGGAACGGTGAACTTGGGTAAATGTACCTTGTAAAAGTTGAGATTGAATGCTTTTAAGTGTAGATAAGAGGTAATACCTTTTTTCATTGGTTTGAATACAAACATAATCCATATTGGCTTGGATAAATAGTATATCATCAAATGTAATTTTTACGAATTTGCCATTTTGAGCGATTAAAAGATATGTTTTCTTAAATTTATTTATACTATTAATTCTATTTTCTATTTTTTCGATAGCTACTGTTAATCGTTCGAAATTAATTGGTTTTAAAATATAATCCACTACATTTTCGTATAAATATGAATCTACTGCAAAATTTGGGCACGAGGTAATGATAACAATAGGAATATTTTTATTTAATGTTTTTACAAAATCAATTCCAGACATATTTGGCATGTATAAATCCAATAGAATAAAATCTACTTGATTTTTAGATAAAAAATTAACCCCGTCTCTTGCATTATCAAAAATTGCAATAATTTCAATTTGACTAATTTGCTTACAATACTCTTCTAACTGCAAACGAATAATTACGTCATCATCAATTATGATTCCTTTCATAAATTTATTTTTTAGTAAACACACTTTTTACAGATTTAAAAGTAGTAGATTCATATAAAAAAGATTACTATTTTTAGGGAAAGGTCGAATTGAATTAGATTATGGTTTTTGTTTACAATATTTAAGAAAAAATATCTTGTTTTACATTCCTCTTTTTTTTCTATTCATCGATAAATATAGTACTTTCATCGAATTTATTCTTTAATAAATTTAAAAAATTTACCTTTGTAAAAAAAGAATTTATGTTAAACAAAAGGACATTTTATTTTTTATTTAAATATATCAAAGTAATTCAAGAAGCTTTCAAACATAGTTCACTTTCTAAAGATGAATTAAGCAAAAAATATATTTTCCTAATTGCATGTATTACAACAACTTTTGTGCCAATTTGGTATTTTAGAGGAATTGATATATTATTTTATTTAATTTCGTTTTCTTCAATAGTAAGTGTAATTGCCTCTTTTTTACAATCAAAAAGTATAAAAATCAAAGATGTCACATTTTGGGTTGTTTTCCTTGGTTTAATTGAAGTATTATTTATCACATCCGTAGTTTTTCATATATATCCAATGATGATATTATGGTTTATTGCACCAATTTTATTTTCAAATATTTTTTTTAATAGATATACAAAACTATTTATTTTAATTGCATCAATTCTATTTACGATTATTACACCTTTTTTTAATACGTATTTTTTAAGTATTAATTTTATGAATATCAATGATTTAAATCATTTTTTATGGATTGACACAATAATTGTATCTTCTTTATTAATCATTGTTTTTTATATTTTAGATGATTATAAAAAATTCTTGAACTATGAGCGAAGATTATTGGAAAAAACTAATTTTGAATTAAATGAATCTAAAGAAATATTAATCAAAACTCAGAAACACAAAGAAGAATTTTATGCGTTGATAAGTCATGAAATTAGAACTCCAATGAATGCAATTATAGGTATTTCAAACATTTTAAACAAAACTAAACTCGATTCTATACAATTAAAATATTTAAAAGCGATTCAAACTGCAGCAAACAATCTGTTGGTAATAGTAAATGATTTATTTGATTTGTCAAAAATTGAGGCGGGTAAATTGAGTATTGAAATGAAACCTTTTAATTTGATTGACTCTTTACAATTTGTTTATTCTTTATTTTTGAATAAAGCGGAAACCAAAGGAATTCAGTTAAGGCTAAATATCGATAACAGTATTGAAGAAAATATAATAGGGGATCAAATAAGAGTTAACCAAATACTTTTGAACTTGTGTAATAATGCCGTAAAATTTACGGAAACAGGAATGGTAGAAATTAAAGCAACTTTAATTTCAAAAAGTAACATCAAACAAAAAATTAAATTTAGTATTATTGATACCGGAATAGGAATCAGCGAATCCTATTTGTCTAAAATATTTGAACATTTTAGTCAAGAAGATTTATCTGTTACAAGAAAATATGGTGGAACGGGTATTGGTTTAAATATTTGCAAACATTTGACTGAAATGATGGGAGGCAAAATAGATATTTTTAGTCAAAAGAATATTGGAACAAATGTTACATTTACTTTGGAATTTGAAATTTCGGAGGATAAAGACCTGAAACCACAAAATAATCAAAATCATAATAAAAATTCGTTAAAAGGTCTGACTATTCTTTTAGTTGAAGATAATGTGACCAATAGAATGGTAGCATGTAATACGCTAGAATATTATGGTGCACAGGTTTTAGAAGCTGAAAATGGTCAGGAAGCTATTGATTTATTATCGATTAATAAAAATATTGACCTCATTTTGATGGACTTAGGTATGCCTGTAATGGGTGGGGTTGAAGCTTCTATATATATTAGAAAACACTTAGAATTAAATATTCCAATTATAGCTTTAACGGCTAATGCGCTTCCAGAAGAGTATGAACGTTGTATGAATGCAGGCATGAACGATTTTATTTTAAAACCATTTAAAGAACATATTTTAATTGAAACAATAAATAGCACGTTGCATATAGATCAAAATGATATTGAAGATGATTCATCAACTTATAAAGATAAAAAATTAGACGCCTATTTTCGTATAGATTTATTTAAAGAAGTAAGTAAAGGAAACATTGATTTTGAACGTAAAATGATTGCGTCATTTATTAGTGAATCTAAGAAAACAATTCTAGAAATGCATACCTCTTTTGAAAATAAAGATTTGAAGCAATTAGGCTTTTTGGCACATCGAATCAAGTCTTCACTACAAATTTTTGAAATGCATAAAGCGCTTGAATTGGCTCAAATTATTGAAAATAAAAAAAATATTCATCAAATCGATTTATTAAAAAAAGCATTAAGTGAATTAAACGAAATTATTGACCATACTAGTAATCAATTAAATGAATTATACCCTGACGTAAAAGTACTTTAATTTTAAGATTATGAAAAAAACAGGATTTATTAGTTATTTAATTTCGATATTAAAATTAGAAACGAATGACAAACCAGAAGTTTTATTAGCTCGAATAAATTATATTTTTTTATTAATATCTTTAGTTAATGCATTAACCTCTTTTTTTCTTAAAGAATATGTTCAATTATATTACTTTATCTTCTCAACAATACTTTATTCATTTTTAGGATACATAGTATATTTAAATCCTAAACGTATTCATTTCACTAAATATATAGGATATACCAATGGTTGTTTTATCATTTTTTTATCCATTGTCCTCGAATATCATATTTATCCTTTTACGATTCTGTGGTTTATGGGCCCCGTTTTATACTCTATCAGTTTTTTTAGAAAAGAAGTTACTTACATTACCGTTTTTATCTCGACGATCATGACTTTAATCGTACCGAGTATGAATAATTTAATTGTAAAAAAAGAACTTTTAGGGACGCATTTAATGCAATATAATTTAACGAATCATACGATTTCAGCAATTTCTATTTTTTTATGTTTTACTTATATTTTGATGTCATTTAAACGAATCATGCAAGAAAATCAGAATAAGTTAACTCAAAGAAATATAGAACTGATTAAGAATAAAAGAGAATTACTTAAAAGTAAAAAAATTAAAGATGAATTTTATGCATTAATTACACATGACATAAGAACTCCAATTATTGCAATAGAACGAATTGCTCAATTAATACAATCGAATCAATTATCAAAAAATGATTCCGAATATTTATCTGCTATTCAAAACTCAACTAAAAAGCTTTCGCTTTTGGTAAATGATTTTATGGATATGAGTAAATTAGAATCCGGTCAATTTAATCTAAATAAAGAACCCATTCAATTAGAGATAATTTTCAATGATCTTAAAATATTATTTAATGATATCGCTTTAGAAAAAAATAATAACTTTTTAATTGAAATTGACCCTAAAATAAATTTAGATTTACTTGGAGATGCGTTACGAATTCATCAAATTATTGTAAATTTACTTGGAAACGCACTAAAATTTACCCAAAATGGAACTATAAATCTTAGGGCCAGATTATTAAGCCAATCTGAAAATCATCAAAAGATTGAATTTATTGTTGAAGACAATGGAATCGGTATTGAAAAAAATTATATAAAAGATATTTTTAAAAAATATACTCAAGAAAATACCCAAATTTCTAGGCAATATGGAGGAAGTGGGCTTGGTTTAAATATCTGCAAAAAGTTAATAGAGCTTATGGGAGGTACTATTGATATTGTAAGTAATAAAAACATTGGTACTAAAATTTCATTTGAGCTTTCTTTAAAAATGAATAAACCATATGAAAATCAAAGAAGTATAAAGAATATTAAAATTTTACTTGTTGAAGACGACCAAACCAATATGTTATTAAATAAATATATATTAGAAAAAAATGGCGCTATAGTTTTTGAAGCAAAAAATGGAATCGAAGCGATAAAGTTTATAGAAAAGAATGAAGTTGATATTATTTTAATGGACATACAAATGCCTGAAATGAATGGCTTGGAAGCATCCTATTATATAAAAAATCAAATTAAATCAAATATACCAATTATTGGACTTTCCGCAAATTATTCAATAAAAGATATTAAAAAAGGTAAAGAGAATGGATTTAGTGACTTTTGTTTAAAGCCTATTGATGATTATAAGATAACAAAAAAAATAATTGAAAACTTAGATAGATAAAAATTGCTATTTTTACAAAGATTAACATAAAAAAACAAAAACTTATTATTTAAAATGATGACTTTTTTAGATAAATATATCGAATTTAATAGATTACATATTATAAATAGATCCTCCGAAAAAAACTTTAATATCATAAAGTTTAATATTTTTTTCTCCTTCATTGGAGTTATTTTTTTCTTTTTTTGGAAGTATTTTGGAAATCTACCCATGTCAATTGCCTCTTTATTATTTGGGATATTTGGTTTTATATTAAATATATTTCATTTTTACAATAAACTTGTCTATCAAAGTAAAAACATTATAAATATTATAGGAAGTTTTAGTATAGTGGTTCTCGTTAGTTCATCCTTTCATCAATATCCATTATTAAGTAACTGGTTTTTAGTATGTATTATTATTTCCGCTGTTTTTTACACGCTAAAAAAGTCAATATTTCTTTCTATCTTTTATGTATTTTTTTACTTTTTCAGTGTATTGGCTAATCAATATTTATTAAAAATTGATTTTTTAAAAATAACCAATCTTAAGTATAACTTTTACGTAGACTTTATAGCTACCATAATACCATTTATGATTATTTACTTTGTTATAGCTTATTACATTCGAATTATCAATAAAGAAAGAGAAAAATTAATAGAAACCCAAAAATATAAAGAAACTTTTTATGCTCATATTAGTCATGAAATACGAACACCAATGAATGCAATAATTGGAGTTTCTAATGTGCTAAAAAAAACAAACTTAGATGCAGAACAGATTAAATATGTAAAAACTGTTGAAACCGCAGCAAACAACTTATTAGTTTTATTGAATGATCTTCTTGAAATTTCTAAAATTCAAGCTGGCAAATCCTTTATTGAAAAAAAACCATTTATTTTAACCGACACCATTCAATTTGTATATCAAATAAATAAACAGCTGGCTAAAGACAAAGATATTACGTTTAACTTAAATATTGACAATGAAATCATCGATCAATGCATTGGAGATCAAGTTAGATTAACTCAAGTTTTATTAAACCTTATAAGTAATGCTATTAAATATACAAATGAAGGTTCCATCTTTTTAAATGTTAAACTTGTATCAAAAATTAATGATACTCAAATGATTTCTTTTTCAATAATAGACACAGGAATTGGGATTCCCAAAAATTTTATAAAATATATTTTTGAAGAATTTACACAAGCTGAAAATAGTAATACGTTGAAATCAAAACATAACTTTAACAAAGGATCTGGACTAGGAATGGGTTTAAGCAAAATGTTTATAGATCTTATGGGTGGTGAAATTTATATCGAATCTGAAGAAAACAAGGGCACTGAAGTGCGATTTATTCTTAGTTTTTTATTACATCAAAAAAATGCCGTTGTTTTAAAAAAAGAAGATGATAAAAATGAACAAATTCTTGATTTAAAAAATGTAAATATTCTAATAGCTGAAGACAATATTACAAACATTTTAGTAGCAAAAACGATTCTTGAATATCATGGCGCTAAAATATTTGAAGCAAATGATGGCGAAGAAGCTATTCAAGTTTTAAAAAACAATAAACAGATTCAAGTTATTTTAATGGATTTAGGAATGCCTAAACTTGGAGGAATCGAAACAAGTCGAATAATTAGAAATACTATTGATCAACAAATTCCAATAATAGCTTTAACCGCTAATTCGATGCCCGAAGAACATCAAAGATGCATCGAAGCAGGAATGAATGATTTTGTTTTAAAACCATTTAACGAAAAATTACTAATTGAACTTATTTTAAAATATCTAAAAAACTAAATCTATGGAGTATCAAGATCTTTTTATTCTTAAAAATCTTTATGAATTAAGCCGAGATAATAAATCTTTTGAGAAAAAAATTTTAACGCTTTATATCTCTGAATCTTATAAGATTTTAGAAGACATGAATCATGCATTAATTAAATCCGATTGGGAGCAACTCGCTTTTTTTGCACATAAAATTAAAGCTACTATAAAGTTATTTGAAATTAAGTCTGCTTTATTTTTAATTGAAGTTATCGAAAATAAAGCCGATAAATATTCTCCTTCCGAAATCACAAAAGCGTATCGCGAATTTGAAAGTATTCTTAACTTAGTTTTAATTCAATTTGAACAAATTCTTCAAAAAGATTATAAAGATATTGAATAAGTTTGGAACTTAAATAAATTAATATTTGTTCATATGTTTATGGATAAATATTATTTATTGTTTTTTATCTTAATTTATTTCAACGTTAGTGGTCAAAATAACGAACAACTATGGACTAGATTAAATATTATTTCAAATATAAATAAAAATTGGAGTTTTTCAAACGAGTTTAATATCCGAATGCAAAGCCAAAATAAAACGAATCTTTTTTTTGACAAACCCCTTGTTAATGCTTATCGAATTTGGATTAACTATAAAATTAATAATAATAATTTTTTACACGTTAGTCCTTTTGCTTTTTTCAAAAATTATAAATTAAACCATACCGATCCTTCACAAACGCATGTTGTCAATGAATACCGCTGGCAGTTACAATGGGAAAATCATTCTAAAACTAATAAAAATGTATATTTAAACTCAAGATTTGGATTAGAGCATCGAATTTTTGAAGAAAAAGAAAATCTAATCCGACTAAGAGTTCGTGAAGGTATTTTAATTGACCTAAACCAAGCCATTTCATTTTTTATACATGATGAATTTATGATAAATCTTAATAAAATTAATACGGAAAATGTTTGGGATCAAAATCGAATCACATTTCAAACAAATATCAAGACATCTAAATTATCACGATTAGAAATCGGAACCTTTGTAAATACAACGTATGAACTATCAAACAACAAAGTATTTTTTGTAAATCTTCATTTAATGATAAATTAATTTAGAAAATTGGAACTTAAATATATGAATATTTGTTCATATAGTAGAATTAAAATTAAACACACTCAAATATAAAAATATGCAAATCGAACAAATTTACACAGGATGTTTAGCTCAAGGCGCTTATTATCTTACTTCTAATGGCGAAGGAATTATTATCGACCCGCTAAGGGAAATTAATCCTTACCTTGAAAAACTAAAAAAAGATAATGTAAAACTAAAATATGTATTAGAAACCCATTTTCATGCAGATTTTGTAAGTGGTCATAAAGATTTAGCTGCTGCTACTGGCGCTACTATTGTATTTGGACCTACAGGAATGTCACTTGGATTTGATGCACATATTGCAACCGATGGCGAAATCCTTGAATTTGGTAATGCCAAAATTAAAGTAATTCATACTCCAGGTCATACTATGGAAAGCTCTTGCTATCTTTTAATAGATGAAAAAGGCAATGAAACGGCATTATTTAGTGGAGATACTTTATTTATCGGAGACGTTGGAAGACCCGATTTAGCTCAAAAAGTAATTGAAGATCTTACTCAAGATAAATTAGCTCGTCATTTATACAATTCATTACGAACTAAAATTATGCCTTTATCGGATGAAATTATTGTTTATCCGGCGCATGGCGCAGGAAGTGCTTGTGGAAAAAATATGAGTAAAGAAACTTTTGATACGTTAGGAAATCAGAAAAAAGTGAATTATGCTTTGCAAGAAATGAGTGAAGATGAGTTTGTTCGTCAAGTCTTAGATGGATTAACGCCTCCTCCAGCCTATTTCCCTCAAAATGTCATGATGAATATTCAAGGTTATGAAAATATTGAAAATGTCATTCATCAAGGAATGCGTGCACTTTCTCCAGCAGAATTTGAAGTAGCTGCGAATGAAACAGATGCACTTATTTTAGATACTAGAAATGCGCAAACTTTCGCTAAAGCGTTTGTTCCTAATTCTATCAATATAGGAATTGATGGAAGTTTTGCCCCTTGGGTAGGAACGATGATTCCTGATGTAAAACAACAAATTTTGTTAGTAACAGATGAAGGACGCGAGGAAGAAGTTGTTACTCGTTTGGCTCGAGTAGGTTATGATTTTGCTATAGGTTATTTAAAAGGTGGTATTGACGCATGGAAACATGCAGGTAAAGAAATTGATACGATTCAATCGATTTCGGCAAATGAATTATCTGATATTATGTCAAAGAATCAAAATATAAATATATTAGACGTAAGAAAAAATAGCGAACATCAAAGCGAACATATTATGGATTCTTTAAATGCTCCATTAGATTACATTAACGAATCGATGTTAAAAGTTCAGAAAGATAAAACATACTATGTGCATTGTGCAGGAGGATATAGAAGTATGGTATTTATTTCTACTTTAAAAGCAAGAGGATTTGAAAATCTAATTGATGTAAAAGGTGGATTCAAAGAAATTAAAGAATCGGGTAAATTTAATGTAAGCGCTTACGTTTGTCCAAGTACTTTATTATAATTATTAAAATTTAAAATATGCTAAACGTATTAAAAAATTTATTTTCTTCAGAAGATTTAAGTAAAATTATTAATGAAAACACATTGCTTGTAGATGTAAGAACGGCTACCGAATTTGATACAGGTTCGGTAAAAAATGCGGTAAATATTCCATTAGATCGTATTAAAAATAATATTGATAAATTTAAAAACAAATCAAATATTGTCGTTTTTTGTAGAAGTGGGAACCGAAGCGGTCAAGCAAAAAATATCTTGAATGAAATGGGAATTAATAATGTAACCAACGGAGGTACGTGGCAAAATGTTGCTCAATTTGTTAAATAAAAAAACATGAAAGAAATTATTTTCAGCAATTGGAATTTTATGCGAATTTTCCGACTCGTATTAGGAGTAATCATTGTAATTCAAGCAATTAATGCCAATGACAAAATGATGCTATTTTTTGGAGGACTTTTTATAATTTTGCCATTATTTAATTTGGGATGCTGCGGAAGTTCTTGCGCTCCAAATTATTCTAAAGAGAAATCTATTAAAAAAGAATTTAACTATGAAGAAGTAAAATAAAAAAAATGCAAAAACTCACCATCTTATTTTTCTCAATTTTATTTTTGATTGCTTGCGGACAAAATAAATCGGGTTACCTATCAATGGATGCAATTCAGTTTAATCAAAAACTTGAAAACACGAAAAACGTTCAACTAATTGATGTAAGAACACCCGAAGAATATGCAAATTCTAAAATTGGAGATGCACTTAATCTGAATTATTATGACGCTGATTTTGAAGCTCAGCTTAAAAAATTAGATAAAGATAAACCTTTATTTGTTTATTGCAAATCAGGTGGAAGAAGTTCGGGTGCGGTGTCTAAATTATTAGATTTAGGATTTAGAGAAGTTTATGAACTTGAAGGAGGCATTATGGCTTGGGAACGCGCAAAATTACAAACTAAAAGCAATACAAAAAAAAATGAGAAAGATGTATTCAAATCAAATACTTTAAATGAAATTCTTAGCGAAAATCAAAAAGTTATTGTAAACTTTTATGCTTCGTGGTGTATTCCCTGCAAAAGAATGAAACCATTTATGGACGAACTCGAAAAAGAACATCCAAATGTAAAAATAATTCGTATTGATATCGACCAAGCAAAAGCATTAGCAACGGAACTTAAAGTAGAAAATATTCCGACGGTAATGTTTTATGAAAAAAATAGTTTGAAAGAACGAAAAAATAGTGAAATGACGAAATCTGAAATCGAAAATTGGATTCGTAAATATTAATTAAAACTTTAAAATTAAACACAATGAATGATAAATTTCAAGAGCTTATAAATAGCGAAAAACCCGTTTTATTAGACTTTTATGCCGATTGGTGCGGTCCTTGCCAAATGATGAAACCGATTTTGGTTCAAGTTAAAGAAAAACTTGGCGAACAAGCCACTATTGTTAAAATTGATACCGAAAAAAATCAAGAACTATCAACTTCTTTAGGAATTCGAAGTATTCCTACTTTGATGATATATAAAAAAGGAGAACAACTTTGGCGTCATAGCGGTGTTGTTGATGCCGATCAATTAAGTCAAATTATTTCTCAACATATCTAAATTAAAAACATGTTTACATCTCCTCTACCTTGGTATATTGCAGGCCCTTTAATTGGACTTATGGTTCCAATTTTGTTGATCATCGGTAATAAATCTTTTGGAATTTCAAGTTCTTTAAGACATATTTGTGCCAGTTGTTTTCCTGCGAATATTTCGTTTTTTAAATATGATTGGAAGAAAGAAATTTGGAATTTATTTTTTGTTGCAGGAATTATACTTGGTGGATTTATTGCAGCTATGTATATGTCGAACCCAAATCCTATTGAAATTTCTGAAAGCATGCAAAAAACATTTGCACAATATGGCATTACTGATTTTTCAGGTTTAGTTCCTAATCAAATTTTTAATTGGAATGAATTATTGACATTCAAAGGATTAAGTATGATGATTCTCGGAGGCTTTTTAGTTGGTTTTGGCACACGTTATGCGGGCGGATGCACTAGTGGTCATTCGATAATGGGATTATCTACACTGCAATGGCCTTCTTTAATAGCGACAATTTGCTTTATGATTGGAGGCTTTATAAGTGCCTGGTTTATTGTTCCTTTTATACTAAATTAATTAAAAAATAAATACATGATAAGTCATAACAATGAAATGAGAAAAAACGATTCAATTTGCACCAATGAAAGCCAAATTGATCATAAGTGGTATCACAATTTAAAATATACCTTTGTCGGTATTCTTTTTGGGATAATTTTTGTAAAAGCCGAAATAATCAGTTGGTTTCGTATTCAAGAAATGTTCCGACTCGAATCCTTTTTTATGTATGGAGTTATTGGAAGTGCAGTTATGATAGGTGCCATTTCGGTTTTTTTAATCAAAAAATTTGACATTAAAACCATATATGGCGAAAAAATCATTTTCCATCCTAAAACGTTTAATAAAGGTCAGATTATTGGAGGATTAATGTTCGGAATAGGTTGGGCAATGACAGGCGCTTGTCCAGGACCTTTATTTGCACAAATTGGAACTGGAGCCACTGTTATAATTATTACACTTTTTAGTGCAATTTTAGGGACTTGGGTATATGGACTTTTAAGAGATAAATTACCCCATTAATTCTATGCTAAAATCAAATGAAATAAAAAAAATAGATGCTGATTTTTGGGATCAAAAGTACCAAAATCAAGAAACGGGATGGGATATTGGAACGATTTCGGAACCTTTAAAATGTTATATTGATCAACTCGAAGATAAAAATATTCGTATTTTAATACCAGGATGTGGTAATGCTTACGAAGCTAAATATTTAATTGAAAAAGGGTTTAAAAATATTACGGTAATTGATATTTCTGAAACACTAGTACTTAAACTAAAACATACCTTTCAAAATATTGAGCAAATTAACATGATTCATGGTGATTTTTTTGAACATATAGCATCATATGATTTAGTAATAGAACAAACATTTTTTTGTGCCATACCTCCAAGTTTTAGAGAACAATATGTAAGCAAAATGCATGAACTTTTATCAAAAAATGGTAAGTTAGTTGGTTTATTATTTGATAAAAAATTTGAATCTGGTCCACCTTTTGGAGGAAATCAAAAAGACTATCAAACATTATTTTCAAATAATTTCAACTTTAAAACATTTGAAAAATGCTATAATTCAATATTGCCAAGAAAAAACAGTGAACTATTTATAATTTTAGAAAAAAAATAACATGCGAAATATCCCATTAGATAAATTAGAATTTATGGCTATTATTCTTAAAACTATTAGCCATCCGATTCGTATTCAAATTATTGAGCTTCTTGAACATCATGAAAAAATGTCGGTCAACGAGATTTGTGAAAAACTGGGAAGCATAGAACAATCTTTATTATCACATCATTTAATTAAAATGAAAGATAAAGGGATATTAAAAAGTAAAAAAGAAGGGCAATTTGTGTATTACTCTCTTTATTTAAAAGAAGTAAGCAATATGCTTGACTGCATGGAACGTTGTCCGATAAAGTAATTTTTTACAGGAATTAACGAAATATAAATATTGTTAATTTAACGAATCTTAAAACATCAATTGCAAAAAGTCTTTTTATTTTTGCATAAAATCTTTTGATATGAATCGTTATATTTTTTGTTTTATTAGTTTAACATCCATCTTTTTTTTAAGTATTTCAAGTTGTTTTTCACAAAATAGTGAATCCAACATTAATGAACAAAAAGCATATGAATATCTTACGGATGCTTTAAAAAAATTCAATGCATCAAATAAAGGAAATATCAATTTTGTAGCCGCAGCCGCAATTTCAACTCCTTGTGTCGTGCATATAAAAACCAAAGCTAAAATTCGTCAGGTTGTTACGCATCCATTTTATGATTTTTTTGGAAATGATTTTTTTCATAGAAATCCTACAGAACAAACTCAAGAAGGAAGTGGTTCGGGCGTCATTGTATCCAACGATGGATATATCGTAACCAATCACCACGTGATTCAAAATGCCGATGAAATTGAAGTTATTTTGAGAAACAAAGTTTCTTACGTTGGAAAAGTGATAGGAAAAGATACCGATACCGACTTGGCTTTAATAAAAATTGAAGCTAAAAACCTAACGCCTTTGAATATGGCAAACTCAGATAGCGTTCAAGTTGGAGAATGGGTTTTAGCAGTAGGTAATCCTTTCAATCTAGAAAGCACTGTAACGCAAGGCATTGTATCAGCAAAAGGGAGAAGTTTAAACTTAAATCGCAATGGAAAAAGCAATTCGGCAATTGAATCATTTATACAAACCGATGCCGCTGTAAATCCAGGAAATTCGGGTGGCGCTCTAGTTAATTTAAATGGTGAACTCATCGGAATCAATACCGCAATTGCGTCTCCAACAGGTGCTTATGCAGGATATGCATTTGCAGTTCCTTCTAATTTAGTAAAAAAAGTTGTTGAGGATTTAAAACAGTTTGGTACCGTTCAAAGAGCCTTTTTGGGTATTGAAATCAGTAATTTAAATAGCGAATCCGCAAAACAATTAAATTTAAGTGAAGTAAAAGGAATCATTGTGGAGCGCGTTGGGAAAAATAGCGCTGCGGACATTTCAGGAATTTTACCCAAAGATATCATCACAAAAATCAATCAAATAGAAATTAATTCCAGTTCGGAGCTCATGGAACAAGTTTCAAAATATCGCCCAGGTGATAAAATTCAAATTACCTATTTAAGAAATGGGATTACAATGCAAACAAATGCCATTCTTAAAAATAAAGAAAACACTACAGAAATCATTAAATTAGATGAAAACTATTTCAAAAAGTTAGGCATTGAAGTAGAAGCAATTAGTAATCAAGAAGCTGGCCGATTAAGAATTCAAAACGGAGTAAAGGTAATAAAACTAAATGATGGAATCATTCAAAAAAGTACGGCACTTCAAGTAGGCTTTATTATCCGATTTATAAATGACAAACCCATAAAAAACGAACAAGAGATCCTTCAAGCTCTTAAAGAAATAGAAAAAGGTACCATTGTTTTAGAAGGTATTTATCCAAATAGGCCATATACGTATCAGTTTGCATTTCGATTATAACAAAGTTAACATTTAACACAATAGCATAAAAATTAATATTTTTTAAGTTATTAAAAATGAATTAACATTTTGTGAAAAATTTACAATAAGATAATAATGTTTCATTAAAAATTAGATATTTTTGCATCTAATTAAAAATATTTAAAATATGAAACATTTTTACACAAAAATTTTAGCAGTTATGCTAGCATTAATGCCTTTTTTGGCAAATGCGCAGGGTGTAACTAGTGCATCAATTTCCGGTAAAGTAATTGGAACTGACGGAAAAGGTGCAGCTGGTGCATTTATTTTAGCTATTCATGAATCTTCAAACACTAAATATGGAGGTCGGACTACAAGTGATGGAAGCTTCACAATCAATGGTTTAAGGGTTGGAGGCCCTTATAAAATTAAAGCTTCAATTCTTGGACAAGGTGAAGACACAAAAGAAAATATTTTCTTAAATTTAGGTTCTAATAGACAAAACTTTAATTTATCTAATAAAGAAAATAAAGTCAAAGAAGTTTTAGTTAGCGCTAAAAGTCAAGCTGCTCGAAGTAAAACAGGATCTGAAACAAACATTGGAAAAGAACAAATTATGAGTATGCCTACGATTAGTAGAAGTATAAATGATTTCACTCGTTTGACTCCAGAAGCCAATTTAAATAATGCAAGTGATGGAATTTCAATTAATGGAGCAAACAATAGATATAATGCAATTTATATTGATGGTGCTGTAAACAATGACGTATTTGGACTTACCGAAGCAGGTACAAATGGTGCTTCATCTGGAGTTTCTCCTTTTTCTATAGATGCCATTGAGTCATTTAATGTTCAAACTGCGCCTTATGATGTTCGTCAAGGTGGTTTTGCTGGAGGAGCTATAAATGCAGTAACTCGAAGTGGAACAAATGAAGTTGAAGGTTCCGTTTACCTTCTATACAGAAATCAAGATATGGCAGGAACGACACCTAATCAACCAAATGCTGATTTAAGAACAAAACTAGAAAATTCGTATGCAACGACATTAGGAGCTCGAGTTGGATTACCTTTAGAAAAAGATAAATTATTTTTATTTACAAACGTAGAATACACTAAAGAAGAATATCAATTACCCTTTGATTTTTCAACATATAGAGGCTCTTTTAATCAAAACCAAATTGAACAAATTGCAAATAAAGCAAGAAGCTATGGTTATGAGCCAGGAAGTTATATGAATAGCAATACAACTGTTGAAAATTGGAAGATTATTACAAAATTAGATTATAATATTTCACAAAAAAGTAAGCTATCTTTGAGATATAGTTATAATGGTTCTAATTCAATAAATCCTGAAAGAACACGTTCAAATAGAACTTTAATTGTTTTTTCAAACAATTTAGTTAGTCGTCCAAATCAAACGCACAATTTAGCATTAGAACACAACACTCAAATTAGTGATAAAATTAGTAATAATCTAATTTTAGGATATACTAAAGTTAATGATGACAGAGGTATTATTGGAGAAATGTTTCCAAGTGTTGAGCTTTTAGATCAAAACAATTCTACGGTTCGTTTTGGAGCAGAACGTTCTTCGTCAGTTAATTTATTACAACAAAATATTTATACTTTAACAAACAACCTAACCGTTCAACAAGGAAAACATAATATAGTTTTTGGAACACACAATGAATTTTACAATATTTATAATTCATTTATAAATAATGCAAACGGTCGTTTTAGTTATAGAAGTTCAACACCAAGTAGCAATTTAAATGCATTTTTAAATAACTTATCTACAAATACTCGACTTGAACAAGATTTTTCTTTAGTAGATCGAAATGGAATTAATGATAATACTGCTTCTGCTGCTAATTTTAATGCAATGCAACTTGGATTTTATGTTCAAGATGAAATGCAAGTTTCAGATAAATTAAGATTTACATTTGGATTAAGAGCTGATGTTCCTTTTTATTTAACACAAACAAAAACAAACAATTGGTTTAATGATTCTGTTTCACCTTTAATAACTGCTGCTGGCTATGATTTAGCTGGTGCGCGAAGTGGACAAATGCCTTCTACATCGATTCACTTTTCGCCAAGAGTTGGTTTTAATTACGATGTTAATGGTGACGCTTCATTAATCATTAGAGGAGGTACTGGAGTTTTCACTTCTAGAATTCCTTTTGTATGGATAGGTGGATTATATCAAAGTGATGGATTAACAAGAGGATCATCAAGATTATCAAATACTTCATTTAATTCAGATCCAGAAGCTACTATTCCTTCTTCAAATAACAGACCTTTAGGATTTGATGTTATTGAAAAAGATTTCAAATTACCTCAAGTATGGAAAACGAGCTTAGCAATTGACAAAAAACTACCGTGGAATATGAATGCGACATTAGAAGCAACATTCTCTAAAATATTGAATAACTATATGGTAGATAATTATGGATTAAAACTAAATGGAAAACAAACAAATGGATCTGCTGACGTTAGAGATTTACATTCTGATTTATTACCAAATAGAATTTCAAGTATTATGGTAATAAAAAATACAGGAGTTGGATACTCTTGGAATACTTCTGCTACAATCGGAAGAAACGTAAGTAAAGGTTTATCGTTTAATGGAGGATATACATTTGGAGTTTCAAAAGTATTAAATGAAGCAACAAGCTCTGTTAATTTTTCAAACTGGGCAAATATGGAAACGCAATCTAATCATAATAGATTAAGAGAAAGTTATTCTGATTTTGATATGGGACATCGCTTTTTTGGAAGTGTTTCATATAGAAAAGAATGGAATAATTTCCTTGCATCTTCAATATCATTATTCTTTAATGGTCAAAGTGGAAGAAGATTTTCTTGGGTTTATACAGGAGATCCAATTTCTGGAAATTTTGCATCAAACGGTACTGACTTAATGTATGTTCCAGCTACTCAATCTGACATTAATTTAGTAGACTATAGACTTTCTAATGGAAGTACATATACAGCTGCTCAACAGTGGGCCGACTTAGATGCATATATTAGTGCAAATGATTATCTAAATTCCAAAAGAGGACAATATGCAGATAGAAATGGAGATAGACTCCCATTCCAATTTACTGTTGATGTTCGATTTGCTCAAGAATTTTTTGTAAGATATAACGATCAAGGAAAAAGAAAAAATTCATTTGAAATCACATTTGATATCTTTAATTTCACAAACTTATTAAATAATGATTGGGGAGTTAGATATCAAACCAATTTTGACCAAGTGTCAGTATTAAGTGCTTCTAATCCAAATAATGGAAGTGGCAAAACCGAATACCGTTTCAACAAACCGACAGGTAGTTTATTTACAGTTGATGATAATGGCGTTCAATCTTCAAGATGGCAAGGACAGTTAGGATTAAGATATAATTTCTAAAAACTAATTATCATATCATAAAAAAACCCTCAACAATGTTGAGGGTTTTTTTTATTTACAAAATTCGAAAAACAGAATCAAATTGATTTGGAAATTCTATAACTTCTAATAATTTTTGAGCAACATACTCAGGATTAAATAACTTTTTTTCTTGATACAATTCAATAAATTTAGATTGTAGTTTAAAATCTTTTTCCGGAGTATTGCGTATTTGCGATTGCATTTTAGTATCTACAACACCTGGTGCTATTGAAAAGCATTTAATTGGATATATTTTTTCCTTTTGTTCTTCATTAATACATTTAGTCAGCATTTCAAGCGCAGCTTTACTGCTACAATAATTCGCCCAAGAAGCGTAGGCACTTGAAGACGCGCCACTTGAGATATTAATTATTGTCTTGTTAAGATTACTCTCTTGATGAACTTCTAAAAACCTTTTTATCAAATACAATGGAGCTAAATAATTAACGGTCATTGCTTCATCTAAAGATTCCCAAGATAATTGATCCAATGTATTTATTTCACCTAAAACACCGGCATTATTAACAAGAGTAATACTTCGAATCCCATTTACTTCAGGAAATAAAATATCTTTTAATTGCTTAGGATATCTAAAATCGATACTTTTAAATATAAAATTTGGATGCTCAATCTGATTTGTTCTTGACAATCCTAAGACTTTAAAACGATTATTTTTTAAAGCTTCATTAGCCAAAGCAAATCCTATACCACTTGATGTTCCCGTAATTATTAATAAATGCATAATATAAATATCTAATTAATCTTCCCATTCGTCATCGGCTTCTTCATTAAATTGAAAAAGCTCAGTACCTCCATCACCTCTATTAGCCATATATTGTTCTTTTTTCTTTTTTAATTGTCTTCGTATGTCATCAATTGCTTCATCTACCGCTTCTTCAAATGATTTTGCAGTATGTTCGGCGATGAGTGTTGCATTCGGAATATTACAACGAACTAACGCAATTTTATCTTTAACTTTAGTATGACTATCTAATTTTAAATTGACATCGGTATCCACGATTTTATCATAGAATGTCAATAATTTCTTCGTTTTAGTGTCAACAAAAGTCATTAACTTTTGGTCGGCATTAAAGCCTACTGCTTGAATTTTGGTGTTCATAATTTTATGATTTAGGGTGAGAAATTTTATGAATTTGTTTTAATCTTTCGATACTTGAATTGGTATAAACTTGTGTAGCAGCTAAACTAGAATGCCCAAGCATTTCCTTAATAACATTTAGCTCAGCGCCATTATTTAAAAGATGCGTAGCAAAACTGTGACGAAGGGTGTGTGGACCAATTCCAGTCTGACTCGTTACTTTTTTTAAATATTCTTTAATGGTGCGATATACAAAATTTGGATAAGGCGCTTCCATTTGGTTGGTTAGAAATACATTTGAAATATCCTTTTTAATCGTTGCATCAAAAATTTCTTTATATCTTAAAATAATAGAATGCATTTGACTATGAACAGGTACAAATCGTTCTTTTTTTCCTTTTCCTAAAACCTTTATTTGCATGGATTCCAAGCGAATATCTTCCCATTTTAGATTTAGCAATTCATTTCTACGAATACCGGTAGTATAAAAAAACATAAACATCGTAAAGTCTCTAAAATCTTCATATTGATTAGATTCCGATTGTATTCTTAAATACTCTTTTAAATCTAATAATTTAGGAAGTTCGATATCTTTAGCTAATCGTTTTGGTAATTTTGGACGAATAAGCTTTAATGTAGGATTTTTAGAAATCCATTCCATCCGCATCGCAAATTTAAAAAAAGATTTTAAGCATGAAATTTTACGATTAATGGTCGATGGTGCTTCTTTTTTTTCAATTAAAGAAATGATCCAGCTTCTTAAAAAATGACCTTCTACATCCAAAATATTGGGCACATCAAAGGTTTTTTTGAGAAAATCTTGAAGCTGATGGATATCATTTTCATATGCAATAATCGTGTTTTCAGAAAGTTTTCTTTCATACTTTAAGTGATTAAAAAAAGTACTTAAAACATCGTTTTGCATAAATTTTTGACTTTAAATATATTTTTAACAAAACTAAAACACCAGTTCAAATTCTTTCTTTGCGCTATTCCCAACCAGATCAACTACTTCAACTTGAACCCTATTTAATTTTTTATTTATTGAATTAGGAATTTCGAAAGATAACATTTTTTTCTTTGGATCATAATAAGCTATTTCCCACTTATTATTAATAAAAACATGATAATCCGAAATGCCTGATTCTTCGTCAAAGATAGTAAATTCAATTCGATTTTCATCATTTTTTTTTAAATCACCTTTAACCAATTGGATTACAGGAGGATTCGAATCTACTTTAAGCTCTATGTTTCCAAAATGTTTTAAATTTTCAAATTCTAAAAATGGATAATTTAATTTCCCAACAAACTTTTTCTTTAATTTTTCATTATTATAACTCAAATAGATTTTAGTTATTAAAGTCTTTGAGATGACATTTTCTATATTAAAATGAAGCTGAAATGGCTTTAAACAAGGTGTATATTGATCAAAAAGCTCTAATTGAAAAAAAGAATTTGAATGCGATAAAATATTTTTTTTATAGCTAAAAAAACGACAAGAAGGAATGGTTTTTGGTTTTAAAAACAACTCAAAATCAGGATTGTAAATCTCTACAGCTTCATCACAATTAATCCATAATGTAGCATCTTCCGAATTTACTGGATTTTTCAATTTAAGTTGTTTGAATTGCATTTTCAAATTAATTTCATTTATTGAACCCACAAAATCCTCAATTATAATTTTTAAATTGGTCACTTTATTTTCATCTAGTTGCAAATTGCCATCAGTAACTGAATTAAAAATAGGTGAACCACATGGCTCGCTAAATAATTTATAGACTTCTTGATGATGTGGAGGTTTTAACTCCGTGATTGCATTAATTTGGCTTTGATTTGAAAATAAAAAATGATCAAACTTAATTTGATAAATCAGTTGATTTTCTTTATAAAAGCGAATTTGATTAACGCCCATCGTATTTTTATAATCCGTATAAAAATCTTTTGCCGAAACAGCTAAACCAATATTTTTAAAAGGAACTTTAACTATTCCGTTATTAATATCTTGTAAGTCAATTTTTTGAGTATACTCAGTGGGTTGAATATCTAAATTATACAAAAGAATATGATTGAAAACCGGAGGTATTTCATCTTTAATATCAAAAAAAGATTCCGGATTTAGTAACTTTTCGGAAATAAGTTCTCTTATTTCAAAATGAAGATGTGGCGCTATAGAACTTCCTGTATTACCCGAAAGCCCAATAATTTCTTTTTTAGAAATTTGAAAATTTAAATCTGTAATCGTGGTATCTAAATAATTACTTTTGTTTTGATGAACTATTTGATTAATCAAAGACTCAATTCGAGGACTAAATTGATTCAAATGCGCATAAACGGATGTCAAATTTCGATTTGGATGATCTATATATAAAACTTTTCCATAACCATAAGGTGAGATGACTACACGACGCAAAATACCTTCTTCAATGGCGTATACATTTAGATTTTCAATACCACGCGTTCTAAAATCTATACCTGCATGGAAATGATCGGGACGCAATTCACAAAAATTACCTGCAACTTCCAAAGGAATATCAAGGGGTGGCGCTAATTTTTGACCATTTAAAAAATTATAGAATAAAAGTATTAAAATAATCCATTTCATACATTGGATTCTAGAACTTCTCGGTAAATTTTTTCATACTGAGGTACTACAAAATCAATAGTAAATTCTTGTGCTTTTAGTAATGCATTGGTTTTAAATTGCTCTAATCGTGCGCTATCTGACAATATAAAAATTGCATTTTTTGCCATATCTTCATAATTTCCAACATCACTTAAAAAACCCGTTTGTCCATTTATATTAATTTCAGGTAAACCACCAGTATTTGAAGATATCACAGGCACTTGACATGCCATTGCTTCAAGAGCCGCCAAGCCAAAACTTTCCGTTTCACTAGGTAAAACCATTAAATCCGCAATGGCCAATAAATCTTCAACAGCTTCTTGTTTTCCCAAAAACTTAACTTGATCACAGATTTCTAACTCTCTTGTTAAAGATTCACATTTTTGTCTTTCTGGACCATCCCCTACCATTAATAATTTACTTGGAATTGTTTTATTTACAATTTCAAACATTCTTACAACATCTTCAACACGCTTTACTTTTCTAAAATTAGAAATATGAATTAATATTTTTTCATCATTTTGAGCAACTAATTGTTTAAAATGAGGCTTATTCTTTTTAGAAAAACGCTTAAAATCAACAAAATTGGGTACAACTACAATTTCTTTATTTATATCAAAAAATGAAATGGTATCTTTTTTTAAAGATTCTGAAACCGTTGTAATTGCATTGGAGTTATTTATTGAAAATTGAACAACCGGTAAAAATGATTTATCTTTTCCGACTAACGTTATATCAGTACCGTGAAGCGTCGTAATAAAAGGAATAAAAATATTTTGAGCTAATAAAATTTGTTGCGCCATATACGCTGCCGAAGCATGCGGAATTGCATAATGAACATGTAAAATATCTAATTTTTCGTGTAAAACGACATCGACAATTCTCGAAGCTAAAGCCGTTTCATAAGGTGGATTTTCGAATAAAGCATAATTTTCAAAACTTACTTCGTGATACGATACATTTGGGTGAAATGCTTCTAAACGAAAAGGCTGTTTGTATGTAATAAAATGCACTTCGTGGTTTCTTGCTGCTAAAGCAATTCCTAATTCTGTAGCTACAACGCCACTTCCACCGTATGTTGGATAGCAAACAATTCCTATTTTTTGTTTTTTCAAAATTTTATTTTTTATTTAATATCATTACCGTTAACCGAGATACACAAACCGTTTTTTGTACTTCATCTTCAATATGAATATTCCAAACATGGGTTGATTTTCCGATATGAATTGGAGTACAATGAGCATAAACAAAACCCTCTTTTATCCCTCGAATATGATTGGCATTTATTTCTAACCCGACTATATTAAATTGATTTGTATCTATAGACATCATACTACAAATACTTCCTAATGTTTCAGCAAGAACTACCGATGCGCCACCATGTAAAAAGCCATAAGGTTGCTTTGTTTTATTGATAACTGGCATTTTTGCTTTTAAAAAATCAGCGCCAATTTCCAAAAATTCAATCTCCAAGAAATCACTCATCGAATCCTTAGAACGTTTTTTCAAATCTTCTACGGTATATGTTTTAAACCAAATCATTCTATCCAATTTTTGCACGTTTTCTTAAAAAAGTTTCTAATATTTTTTTATAATCCTCATCAATATCTACTGAAACAAAATCCACTCCAATTTGCTTACATTTATTCTTTATTTTTTCAATTTTTAAAGAAACTGATTTTTGATATTCCGCTTGAATTGCCATTGATGGAATTCTAACAGATTCACCAGATTCAATATCTATAAACTCAGTAGGTTTATTTTCAAAATCAAATTGAACTTCTTTATTGTTTTTTAAAACATGGAAAATTACAATTTCATGTTTTTTGAAAAGTAATTGTTGAATTGATTTGGAAAATTGCAAATCAAAATCTTCAATTTCATTCGAATCAAAAAAATCAGTAAAAATAACTATCAAACCTCTTTTATTGATATGATGCGCTAATTGATGAATAGACTCTAATATATTCGATGAGTTCGGTAAATTTTTTTGAGCAATATATTTGTCAAAAGTCGCAAAAATTCGTTGACGATTACTTTCCGTTAATTTTGGAGCAATAACTTCATGCAACTGATTTGAAAAAGTGATCAAACCATAAGCATCGCGCTGTTTTTTTAACAAATGCATCAACGAAGCGATAGCTACCATTGAAAAATCCGCTTTACTCCTTTTTTCATTTTTAGGGTAAAACATAGAGGGCGAAACATCTAAAACAAGATGGCATCTTAAATTGGTTTCTTCATCAAATTTTTTAACATATAAACGATCGGTGCGCGCAAGAACTTTTTGATCGATGCTTTTTATAGGATCGCCCGAATTAAAAATACGATGCTCTCTAAATTCGGCCGAAAATCCGTGATATGGGCTTTTGTGAAGCCCAATCAAGTAGCCTTCAACTATTTTTTTTGCCAATAAATCCAAATGTTCTAATGAACGAATTTCTTTAATCTCAATCATTTCAATTATTTCAAAATAAATAACTCACCCGCATAATGTTTTTTTGTATCATCATAGTATATTACCGAAATCTGATAATAAAATATATTTCCAAGTACGATTCGATTCCTATAAGTTCCATTCCAGCAAAAATCTTTTTTATTGGACTGAAAAACACATTCACCCAATTCATTAAACACTTTTGTTTCTATACTTTTAACAAAATGACCAAAAACAGACCAGCAAGCGTTTCCAGAATTACTTTTTATCGAAAATGCATTTGGAATATAGATTTCTTGAATTGGATTGATATCTACAAAAATGGTATCCGAAGCAAAACACTGATTTCCATATAAAATATTGTAGGAATAGAATGATTTTTTAAATACTTGGCTATTGGTTTCGATACAGGTATCACAATTTACTCTATTTGTGGATGACCAATTTTTAGTGATTATATCCGAAGCAATTGTATTATTAGTATAATCAATTTGGGCAATCAAATCTATTACTTCTCCAGGATTTACAACAAGTCGATCTTGTTTTACGTTTGCTTTTAATTCTTTTAAAGGAACTAATTTTAAAGGTAAAATTGTAACACATTGAAAGGTGTCTTTAATATATAAACTTGTAATATTAGTAATCAAATTAAAGAAAATAGGTGATTTTTGTGAAGAAATAAAATTATCGATACTAAAACTCAAATTATACTTATTCAGCGAATCTGGAGATATGTCTATACTTATGATACCATCACTTTTTTCTACACACGACGGATTCTTAATTCTAAGCTGTTCGGATTTAATATAATTTTCTTTTTCAAAACGAATTGAATCCATAAATTGACATCCATTTGAGTCAATCAATTTAATATTATAGTTTTTTCGATATTTAATTTTTTCAATTATACTCGTTTTTAATAACGCATTCTGCCAATAAACCGATTCTGGTTTTTTATCTTTGAAATTTAAGTTTAAAACGCCACTTGAATCATCAATACATTTTGGTTTTTGAATCCAATCGTAAGTATAATTTATACTTTCTGGATTTGGGACTGAAATTATTTTTGTAAAAAAACAATGATTGGCGTCTTCAAAAGAAAACATATAATTATCTGATACTAAATTATCAAAATTTAATGTTGTCGTTGGATTTTGATTCCATTTTATATTTTTATAAGGAGGGACGCCACCGTTTAATTTAATTTTAACGGAACCATTTTTGTCGTTAATACAAGTTGGCGATTTTATTTCTTCTTCAACAAATAAAGAATCTGGAGCACTAATTGTAACTAAAGAATCCCATTGACAACCAAAGCTGTCTTTTATTTTTAAATCAAAAACACCCGCATACATATTTTGTATTAAAGATTTATTCGTTGTTAAGCGATATGAAATATTAGAAATATCAACATAAAAAGGCTGACTACCATTCAATACTTCTAAATCTAAAACACCCGTTTTATCGTTATTACATTTGAGCGTATCTTTTAAATGCAATTTTGCTTTTAACTTATAATAAGGCGAAAAATTAACAAAGGTATCCGAAATACATCCTTTTAAATCTTTTGTGGTAATTTTTATATAAGGCTTTGTTTTTAAATCATGGTATACGGTATTATGGCCAAATGGTAACGAATCAATGGCGTATACATATTGTCCGTTTCCACCTGATGACGATTGGATTTCTATTTTGCCGTTTGAAACTTCTTCACAATATGGATTGGATTGGAAAATTTTGGTAGTAATTTTATTTGGTGATTGGATAGTTATACTTTTATTTTCAGAGAAACAATTTGAAATATCTTTTACTTTTAAAGTGTAGTTTCCTGATTTTAAATTATTTAAAGTGCTTGAAATATGAAGTTGTTCATTTAAAAAATAAGTATAGAAACCATTGCCACCATTAGGATTGACCGCGATGATTCCATTTGAATCTCGATAACATTCATTGTCTCTAACAAATGTTGAAAAATCAATAGGCTTTGGTTGAATTATTTTAACTTCGAAAGGTTGCGAACAATTTACGTCATTTACATTCTTGTATAAAAATTGTCCTGAATACAATCCAGCTCTTAAATTACTAAGAAAACTATCTTGATGGGTAAATTGATTCCAAAAATAATTTGTTGGTAAAATATTGGAGTGTATAGAAAAATGACCTTTAGCATTAGAATCTCCAAAACAAAGAATAGGTGAAGTTGTATTCCACTGAGCAACGACTCCTCCAGGTTCCTGTATTTCAAACTTTACTTTTTTTGTACATGTATTAAAATCTCTAACTTCCAACTCATAACTTCCTTTTTTTAAATCTTCTATTGAATCAAAAACTGAAGTATTAATAGCCTGCCAATTTAAAGTATAAGGAGGATTACCTCCCGATAAATTAATTCTAACTTTTCCATCAGAATAACCAAAACAACTCACATGTTTTATATTTAAACTATCCTTAATAGGACTTGATTGAACAAAAGTAAGCGTATCTTTTGTTTTACAAAATGGATTTATTATGGAATACGTTGCATAAATTTGACTTGATTTTGGATTTGAAAAATCAAATGTTAATTTATTTGACTGAAAAAAAGTTAAACTATCTATATTTATAGATACACTTTTTAAAGTATTTAAAGGAATATTATAAATACTGTCATTTTGACAAGAAATTATAGAATCACTTTTAAAAACGTCTTCTTCAAATTGAAGCATATTGACTTCTAAAGAATTATAAAACTCTTGATTACCTTGACATGTTGTAATATCAAATATAAATTTATGAGCCTGATTATCATTAAAACTTTTAAGTAAATAAGAATACGTTAAAGTATCAAATAAAACGCCATTAAAAACAATGGAATCAATAGGTTTGAAAACACTATTTTCATAAAATAATCTATTTTTAAACCGAAATTGATTGATGCTTTTCGGTAAAAGAAAACGAAATGAAATCGTATCATTAGTAACATAAGAACATGAAATCCAAGAGTTGGAATCTACTTTTTTTAATTGACTTTTATCACTTTTAACATCAATTAATGAAGTAATATTTGTAGAATTATTTAAAATCAAATACTCTTCTATATTTCTTTGATGAATTAATTGAAATTGATTTGAAGTGTTCTTTTTATACTCTTTTACGACAAAATTAACGTAACCATTTTGAGGAATTGATGGTGAAAATGACCATACGTTTTTATTTACTTCAATGATTGAATCTTTGATATAAAATAACTTTCTAGTATTTAAACCTGATTTTAAATTTGCTAGAATCGGATTTAACACATTGGAACCTTGACTTAGAAATGGAGCAGATAATTCTACGGAAATCGAATCTGAATTTTTAGAGACAAGAGTAATTAAATCTTGAAACTTTTGACTACTTGATGCCGCATATACATTTAAAGGTTTAACAATAGAAGATGTTATTGGGAAATTAGAATTAACAACCGCATGGATATAAAAATCGGAAAATATATTCAATAGATTTGAATTAAAAACACGACTTGAAGGCGCTAAATAGGAAATATTTAATAATCCACAATTTTTGCCTAACAAAGCGGTTGTTCGATAGTTTACTATTTCAAAACTTTGAAGGTTTGAAATACTTGAGCAATTATTATCTTGACTACAAGTACTTGGAATAAAATTAGAACTGATATTTTCTGTAACAAATGTTGTATTAGAAGAGAGACAAGTTTGAACATTTATAGGAAGTTGACTGGGCATCAATGTATTACTACATTTTCTCCTTATAAATAAATCAATTTGATAAACGCCATTATTTGTATCAATACAATTAACTATAATTTCACCCCCATAAATATGGTCTGCTTTTACAAAAAATGGTAAAAGTGATACTATTAAAACGTATAAAATTCTTTTTATTAATACCAAAATTTATATTTACAATACGCAAATATAAGCTAAAAAATTAATACTACGCGAATCTATTTGACTTAAACCCAATTCACGCATTAGACTTAAATGATTAAAATTTTCTTTGATTTGCACAAAATAAAAGTACAACAAAACCTGACATCAAACTCAATAAAGAACCAAAAAGTGATTGTACGATTACTAAGATGTATTTGTTAGGCAAATTAAATAAATTTGCTATTCGATTATTTAATATACTTTGATTGAAATGATCAATATATAAAAGGTAAAACATCCATAATATAAATATACTTAAAAAGCTGTTTAGTAGTATTTGTTTTTTTGTAAAGTTGAATCTATGAAATGTAATAACTGAGATCAGCATATTTAGTATTAAAAAAATACTCCAATGTAAATCAAAATAAAAAGAAAGTGAATATTGAAATAAAATAGATAATAAAAGTAATATAAAAAAATGCATAAGTTATTGTTTTTTTTGACAAAAAAAAAGTGCTTCAGAAGAAGCACTTTATATTAAAAAAAATCTTTGATTATTTTTTTACTTGATCAACTAATGCTTTGAAAGCATCAGGATTATTTAAAGCTAAATCAGCTAAAGTTTTTCTGTTGATATCAATTTCCGCTTTACTTAATAAATTGATAAATCTTGAATAACTTAAATCAAATGGTCTTACAGCTGCATTGATACGCTGAATCCAAATGGCTCTAAAATCTCTCTTTTTCAATTTTCTACCCGTATAAGCATACTCCCATGCTTTATCAACAGCATTTTTAGCTACGGTCCAAACATTTTTTCTTCTACCAAAAAAACCTTTGGCATGTTTTAATACTTTCTTTTTACGAGCTTTTGAGGCTACACTATTTACAGAACGTGGCATCTTATTATATAATTATATTGTTAGTAATAATTTAATTCTTCTTTCATCAGTTACATCAACTAAACCTTTTTTAGTTAATCTTTTCTTTTGAACTTTAGTTTTCTTAGTTAAAATATGGTTTTTAAAAGCTTTATTTCTTTTAATCTTTCCAGTACCGGTTACTTTAAACCTTTTCTTAGCACTAGAATTCGTCTTCATCTTAGGCATAATATCGAATTTATTTTAATATATAATATTTAGTTATTTTAAAAGGACTGCAAAAGTAAAAAAAAAAAATTAATACCTTCGTTTTTTTTTATTTAGAAGCCAATTCTTCTTTTATCCAATCATACCCTTTAGCTTCCATTTCAAGAGCTAAATTCTTATCACCCGTTTTTACAATTTTTCCATCATACATAATATGCACAAAATCAGGAACTATGTAATCTAATAGTCTTTGATAGTGCGTAATAATTAAAAACGCATTATTTTCATTTTTCAATTTATTTACACCATTCGCTACAATTCGAAGCGCATCTATATCCAATCCTGAATCGGTTTCATCAAGTACACACAATTTAGGATCGAGCATCGCCATTTGGAAAATTTCATTACGTTTTTTTTCGCCTCCTGAAAATCCTTCGTTGATACTTCTTGTCAAAAACTCACGATTTAACTCCACCAATTCTGATTTTTCTTTCATTAATGCTAAAAATTCTTTAGCTTCCATTGGAGGCAAACCATTGGCTTTTCTTTTCTCGTTAATGGCTGCTTTCATGAAATTTGTAGTAGAAACACCTGAAATTTCAACGGGATACTGAAACGCTAAAAAGATACCTAAATGAGCTCTTTCTGCAGGATCTAACTCAGAAATATCCTGACCCTCAAATAAAATGGAACCTGAGGATACTTCATACCCATCTTTTCCTGCCAAAGTACTCGCAAAAGTACTTTTTCCCGTTCCATTTGGACCCATTATTGCATGAACTTCTCCTTTATTTATCTTGAGATTAAAAGATTTTAATATTTCTTTTTCTTCTATGCTAAGACATACATTTTTAACCTCTAACATTTTTAATTAAATTTTAGTTACTTTAATTGAAATTCTTCTATTTTTTGACTTACAATCATCGGTATCTTCCGAACAGATTGGATGTTTACTTCCATATCCTTCAGATTTTACTTTATATGAATCCATACCCATTGAAACTAATTGATTCATTACTGCTAAAGCTCTTTCGTTCGATAATTTAATATTTACATTTTCATCTCCAGAATTGTCCGTATAACCGCCTACTTTAAACTCTGAATTTGGAAATGCGCCCATAACTTTTGCAATATTTTCAATTTGCTCTAAAGATGAAGAATCTAAAATTGCACTTCCACTTGCAAAACTTATACGATCAAAATCAAACCAAATATTACTTGTGCTATCAAATTGAGCCGTTTGAAGATATTGAATTAATTTTGATTCAACGCCCATTTCAGGAACTGATATTTCTAAATTATTAGGTAAAGACATCTTCACTAATGAACCTAAGCTTAAACCATTACTACTCATAACTTCTTTACTTTCTGTAACTTCAATAATTTCAAGGTTAGAAGCACTATGTTTAATTTTTTCTCCTAATATTGGAGCAATTACCAAACCAACCAAACAAGTTAATTTGATTAAGATATTCATTGAAGGACCTGAAGTATCTTTAAATGGATCACCAACCGTATCTCCAGTAACAGCTGCTTTATGAGCATCAGAACCTTTATAAGTCATCACACCATCAATCATAACACCTGCTTCAAAAGATTTTTTAGCATTATCCCATGCACCTCCTGCGTTATTTTGGAAAATAGCCCATAATACTCCTGAAACTGTAACACCTGCCATATATCCACCTAAAATTTCAGCAGCTAATTTAGCATCGGTTAAAGCCCATGCCAAGAAAACTAAAACAATTGGTGTTAAAATTGTAATTGCACCAGGCAACATCATTTCTTTTAATGCTGCTTTCGTAGAAATATCAACACATTTACCATATTCAGGTTTTCCAGTACCTTCCATAATACCTGGAATTTCTCTAAATTGTCTTCGTACTTCTTGTACCATTTCCATAGCCGCTTTTCCTACACTGTTCATTGCTAATGCAGAAAATACAACCGGAATCATGCCTCCAACAAACAATGAAGCCAAAACAGGTGCTTTGAAGATATTAATACCATCAATTCCTGTAAATGTAACATAAGCTGCAAATAAAGCTAAAGCGGTTAAAGCTGCAGAAGCAATTGCAAATCCTTTTCCTGTTGCGGCAGTTGTATTTCCAACGGAATCTAAAATATCCGTTTTTTCTCTTACTTCTTTTGGCAATTCACTCATCTCAGCAATACCACCCGCATTGTCTGCAATAGGGCCAAATGCATCAATTGCTAACTGCATAGCTGTAGTAGCCATCATAGCCGACGCAGCAATAGCTACACCATAAAAACCTGCAAAAGCATAAGAAGCCCAAATGGCAGCTGCAAACAAAATTATAGGTCCAGCCGTAGAAATCATACCTGTAGCCAAACCTGCAATAATATTTGTAGCAGCACCTGTAGATGATTTTTGAACTATAGCTAAAATTGGTTTTTTACCTAACCCTGTATAATATTCCGTCATTGCAGAAATTACCGCTCCAACAAATAAACCAACACATACCGCTCCAAAAATACGAATTTGAGAAATTTCAATAGCACCTTCACCAAAGAAATTCATGAATATCGTTTTTGGCATTAACCAATTGATTAAAAAGTAAGAAGCAATTAAAGTTAAAATAATGGAACCCCAGTTTCCTAAATTTAATGCATTTTGAACTTCTGCTTCTTTAGCAGAATCTTTTGCACTAACAAAAAATGTACCGATAATTGAAAATATAATACCTAATCCAGCAATAACAATTGGCAAATAAATAGGACCAAATCCAACAACCGTTCCATTATGAACAAAGGTATCATGAATAATATAGTTTCCTAATACCATCGTTGCTAAAATTGTAGCCACATATGAACCAAATAAATCAGCACCCATACCCGCTACATCACCAACATTATCACCAACATTATCGGCAATAGTTGCTGGGTTTCTTGGATCATCCTCTGGAATACCTGCTTCTACTTTACCAACTAAATCCGCACCTACGTCAGCAGCTTTAGTATAAATACCGCCCCCTACTCTAGCAAATAAAGCAATAGACTCTGCTCCAAGTGAAAAACCAGCTAAAGCTTCCAATACCATGGTCATTTCATGATAAAAATCGCCACCAGGAGTAACAAATTTCTTAAGTAATAATATAAATAACAAACTTAATCCAAAAACAGCTAAACCAGCAACTCCTAATCCCATTACCGTTCCTCCAGCGAAAGAAACTTTTAATGCTTTAGATAAACTTGTTCTTGCGGCGTGGGTTGTTCTTACATTTGCTTGTGTAGCAATTCGCATACCAATGTTTCCTGCAACTGCAGAAAAAATAGCTCCAATAACAAATGCAACTACAATTAACCAATGTGTAGATGGAACTACTAATGAAATTCCAAATAAAACTATAGATGCTAAAATGACAAAAATAGTCAAAATGCGATACTCCGCATTTAAAAACGCCATTGCACCTTCTTGAATAGAAGCCGCTAATTGCTGCATTTTTTCCGTTCCGGCTTCTTGTTTCTGAACCCAGCTTTTAAGGATAAACATATAAACCAAACCAACAATTGCCAATACAGGTGGCAAATACAATGCAAATTCCATAACTTATTTTAATTTTATTTACAAAAATGAGGGTGCAAAACTAATATTTTATTTTATTTCATTAAGTTTTTTTTCATTATAAATCATTTAGCCTTTTAATAAAACGATTTTTAAATTGTTATAAATCTAGAAATAGTTGTAATATCTAGAACGAAAAGCAATACACTACAATATGTTAATTTTTTATATACAAATAAAACACTTTATGACAAAATGACTATTTATGTAGTCATTTTATCCTAATATTATTTTTTAATGTGGAAATTTAACTTTGGCTTAATTTTTGAATGAATTTATATTTGCATAGAATTATTAAAAAATTTGAAATTTATAGATGAAAGCCCCATTTTCTGATCGAGTAAAAGAAGTATTACAATTTAGTAGAGATGAAGCAAAGCGTCTGAATCACGATTCGGTTGGTGCCGAACACTTATTTTTAAGTTTGATTCGCGACGAAGAAGATGATGTAGTGAAAACATTAGTTGAGCTCAATCTACCTTTAGAAAACTTCAAAGTCCAGCTAGAAAGCAAATTAAGTCAAAGAGCGGGCGCTCAATTGAATCTTAATGGAGATTATCCATTAACACGTCAAGCTGAAAGTATCATTAAACTTGCTGTTTTAGAAGCTCGAAACTATAAATGCGAAAATATTGATACCGTTCACTTGATGATTGCTATTTTAAGATTAAAAGACAATATTGTAGCAATTACATTAAGAGATTTTGACATCGATGAAAAACTTTTTAGAGATGTCTATGAAAGTACTTTAAATTATCCTACAAAATCGTCATATGATGATGATAATGGATGGGAAGATATGATGAGTGCGCCTAATAATCCTCCCGTTTCTTCGAAGCCAAAAACAAATATAAAATCAAAAACTCCGGTTTTAGATAGTTTTGGTAGAGATGTCACTAAATTGGCAGCCGATGACGCGTTAGATCCAATTGTGGGAAGAGAAACAGAAATTGAAAGGGTTTCGCAAATTTTAAGTAGAAGAAAAAAGAATAATCCAATTTTAATTGGAGAACCTGGTGTGGGTAAAACTGCTATTGTAGAAGGGCTCGCATTACGAATTGTAAATAAACAAGTTTCTCGAATCTTATTTGACAAACGAGTTGTCATGCTTGATATGGCCGCTTTAGTAGCTGGGACAAAATATCGTGGACAATTCGAAGAGCGTGTAAAAGCCATAATGGCAGAATTAGAAAAAAATAAAGATGTTATTTTATTCATCGATGAATTGCATACCATTGTTGGTGCTGGTGGCGCTTCAGGAAGTTTGGATGCATCTAATTTATTCAAACCTGCTTTAGCTCGAGGAGAATTACAAGTTATTGGAGCTTCTACACTAGATGAATATAGACAGTATATCGAAAAAGATGGCGCTTTGGCTCGAAGATTTCAACAAGTCCTTATCGAACCACCAACGGTAGAGCAAACAATTCAAATTTTAACAAATTTAAAACCTAAATATGAATCGTTTCATAATGTTTCTTATGATGATAAATCAATAGAAGCTGCCGTAAAAATGAGTAATCGTTATATTACGGATCGTTTTTTACCCGATAAAGCTATTGATGTATTGGATGAAGTAGGTGCGCGTGTGCACATCAAAAACATCAAAGTGCCGCAAGAAGTTTTAGAGATTGAAGCACAACTCGAAACACTAAAAGTTGAAAAAGAAAAAGCGGTAAAATTGCAAGATTATCAAGCAGCTGGAATTATTCGAGATCAAGAAATGGAGCTCAAAAAAACATTTGAACTTGAAAAAAACAAATGGGAGGCTTCATCAAAAAATACAAAATATCCTATTACCGAAGAGCACATTGCAGAAGTGATTGCTATGATGACAGGAATTCCTGTTAGTAAAGTGCATTCTCACGAATCTTCAAAATTAAAAGGATTGGCAGAAGATTTAAAAAAAGCGGTAAAAGGTCAAAATCAAGCGATTGAGAAAATTGCTAAATCCATACAGAGAAATCGAATTGGACTAAAAAATCCAAATAAACCTATAGGAACATTTATCTTTTTAGGTCCAACGGGAGTGGGTAAAACGGAACTTGCCAAAACGATAGCCAATCAATTATTTGAAAGCGAAGAGTCGTTAGTACGAATTGATATGAGCGAATATATGGAAAAACACACTGTAAGCCGCCTTGTAGGCGCGCCTCCGGGTTATGTTGGTTATGAAGAGGGAGGTCAATTAACCGAAAAAGTAAGACGAAGACCGTATTCGGTAGTTTTATTGGATGAAATTGAAAAAGCGCATCCTGATATTTTTAATATCTTACTTCAATTATTAGACGAAGGCGTTTTGACGGATGGATTGGGACGAAAAGTAGATTTTAAAAATGCATTGGTAATTATGACTTCAAATGTTGGGGTTCGAGACCTAAAAGATTTTGGAAGTGGTGTGGGATTTGCAACTGAAAATCGTTTGCAAAATTCCGACGAAATTGCTAAAAGTGTCTTGGAAAAAGCGCTTAAACGTACTTTTTCTCCTGAGTTTCTGAATCGAATTGATGATGTGATTCTCTTTAATTCTCTTGAAAAAGAACATATTAAAGAAATCGTAAATATCCTTATTTCTGATTTAAAAGAACGTATGGAAGGTTTAAAATATCCTTTTGAAATTTCTGATGCAGCCATTGATTATATTTGTGAAAATGGCTATGATATCCAGTTTGGTGCAAGACCGCTTCAGAGAGCGATCCAAAAATATGTAGAAGATGCCCTTGCCGAGGAAATATTGGATGGTGATCTTGAAGAAAATAATTATTTCTTTGTAGATTATTCCGAAGAATCTCAAAAAATTGTTGTTTTACGAAAAGAAAAATAACTTTTTATCTTTTTTAACAATAATAAAATAAACCTCAAATCGATTTTAGCGTTTAATTATAAAAAATTAATATGAAAAAAATATTTTTATTTATCGTTCTTTTTGCGTTGAATTTTCAAGTTGGATTTTCACAGTTTAAAAAAAATAAACAAAACAACGTAGATTTAACCAAAATCCAATGGATTTCAATGTCTGAAGCCATCAAATTGTCTTCAAAATCTAAAAAGAAAATTATAATTGATTTTTATACCGATTGGTGTGGATGGTGTAAAAAAATGGATAAAGCCACGTATGAAGATCCTAAAATCATAAAATATATCAATGAAAATTTTCATGCCGTTAAGTTTAATGCCGAGCGCGAAGATTCTATCGTTTTTTTAGGAAAAACATATAAAATGCCGATTTCGGAGCGAAGAGCTACGCATGAACTGGCGGTAAAGCTTCTTGATGGCAGAATGGGCTATCCAAGCACCACTATTTTAAATAGCGATTTATCTAAAATTCAAAACATTTCGGGTTATATTGAACCTGATATGATGTTTATGGCATTAAATTATTTTCGTCAAGATTTGCACAAAACAACACCATTCGAAAAGTTTAAAGATACATTTAAACCCTAGTTCTTTATTATTTTTTGATTATTCCGTTTTTATTAAATAAAAACTTTTATTTTTGTTTTCAAATTTTTAAAAAATGTATTTTAAACTTCAAAATATCTTTTTCTTTTTTACATTGTTTCTTTTAGCATGTAATAATGACGACAAAAATCTCAACGAAGTAGATTTAAGCACAAAAAAAACGTTTAAAACGGCTGATGATTTAACCGCTGTTATTTATACAAAAAAAGGAAATATCGAAATTGGTTTAGAATATGTAAAGACACCACTTACAGTTGCTAATTTTGTAGGTTTGGCCGAAGGTCAAATCTCTAATGTACATAAATCTTTAGGCGTTCCATATTATGATGGTTTATCTTTTCATAGAGTGATTAAAGATTTTATGGCTCAAGGTGGATGCCCTAGTGGAAATGGAACAGGTAATGCGGGCTATCAATTTGACGATGAATTCCATGAAGAATTAACCCATGATGAAGCGGGAGTGCTTTCTATGGCGAATTCAGGTCCGAACACCAACAGTTCACAATTTTTTATTACATATAAATCAACGCCTTGGCTTGATGGCGTGCATTCGGTTTTTGGTAAAGTGCTAAAAGGTCTTGACGTACTCAATCAAATCGAAACTAATGATAAAATCGACAGTATTCGAATCGTTAGAAAATCCGAAAATGCAAAAGCATTTAATGCACCTTTGGTCTTTGAAACTCAAAAAGAAATCATCAAACAACGAAAAATTGAGGGTATCAAAAGTAAATATGCCATTTATCAAAAAAATGATTTATATAAATATTTTGAAGAATATGTAAAAAAATCATTCCCAAATGCTATAAAAACGCCAAGTGGCTTATATTATGTAAAATCTGTAGAAACGAATAATGAGCAAGCTTCGGCAGGAAGAACAGTTAAGGTTCATTATATCGGAAAACATACGAATGGTGAGGTTTTTGACCAATCTGTAGGCAAACAGCCTTTTGATTTTCCGCTGGGTCAAGGAATGGTTATTCCGGGCTGGGAAGAAGGTATTGCATTATTAAAAAAAGGAGAAAAAGCGACGTTTATTATACCACCATATTTAGCTTATGGCGAACAAGGTATGCCTCCAGTAATTAAATCAAACGAAACCCTTATTTTTGAGGTAGAACTATTAGGAATTTATTAAAATAAATATATTTAAACATGAAAAAATTATCATTATTATTCACTTTGCTGTGTTTGGTTTTTGTGGGATATTCTCAAAAAGCTAAAACAGCAGTTAAATCCAATAAACAAATCATGCAAGACGGAATTTACGCACAATTCAACACTTCAAAAGGAGAAGTTCTAATTAAATTAGAACACGAAAAAACACCTATGACCGTGGCTAATTTTGTAGCTTTGGCAGAAGGTAAAATGGAAAATGACAAAAAAGCTCTAGGAACTCCATTTTATGATGGATTAAAATTTCATAGAGTGATTACAAAAGCAAATGGAGATGCTCAAGATTTTATGATTCAAGGTGGTTGCCCTTTAGGTACAGGCACTGGAGATCCAGGTTATAAGTTTCCTGATGAGTTTGACAAAACATTAAGACATGATGCGCCAGGTATTTTATCAATGGCTAATTCGGGTCCAAATACCAATGGTTCTCAATTTTTTATTACCGTAGTTCCTACCCCATGGTTAGATGATCGCCATAGTGTTTTTGGAAAAGTTGTTTCGGGAATGGAAATTGCGAATCAAATTAAAACCAATGATGAAATTAAATCGGTAAAGATTATTCGTCAAGGTGCGGCAGCTCAAGCTTTTAAAGCAGACAAATCTGTGATTGATAATGCGGTAAAAGAAATGCAACGAAAAGCAGAAGAGGGAATTAAAGCCGATAAAGAACAATTTACGGCATTTGTGGCTAAAAACTATCCAAATGCGACGACACTTCCATCAGGATTGGCTTATATTATTGAGAAAAAAGGAACTGGAGAAAATGCAAAAGCAGGTCAAAAAGTTTCTGTTCATTATAATGGCGTATTAGAAAATGGAAACAAATTTGACAACTCATACGAAAGAGGCCAGCCGATCGAGTTTCCATTAGGACAAGGCATGGTGATTCCGGGCTGGGAAGAAGGAATCGCTTTATTGAATAAAGGCGCTAAAGGAAAATTAATTATTCCTTATTGGTTAGCTTATGGAGAGCAAGGCCGAACGCCGGTAATTCCTCCTAAAGCAATTTTAATCTTCGATACCGAATTGATAGATGTAAAATAAAAAATTAAAAAAGAGATTGGAATTCCAATCTCTTTTTTTTGCTTAATATTTAAAAAGTACCGTTCGTGCCTCACTAATGCTTGCGCCAAATGGGAGATTTTTCTACTAAAAATTATAGCCAAAGTTTATAATAACTGAGGCAATTATTACAAAACTTAGATAGAAACATATAAATATTTGATTATTAACTACTAAATTCATTACAATTTATGCAACAAGTTATTAATATAGTAAAAATATTCTATCTATTGATATTTTTTTAATATCTTTGTTCTTGAATTAAACCCAAATTAATCATTAAAAATGATTAATCGTAAAATTTAGAAGTAATGACTACTATCACTGTTCAAATTAATTCAAAATCAAAACTAGAAGCACTTTTAGCTTTTTTAAATTCTTTGAAAATTAATTTTAACCTCCAAGAAACTGATCAAAAATATAATTCAGAGTTTGTAGAAAAAATTAATGAAAGCAGAAAACAAATTGAGAATGGTCAAGTTGTTCGAGTGGAAAAAGAAAATTTGAAGGAATATTTAGGTCTCTAACTTGAGTTATAAATTAGATTTTTCAGCTAAAGCTGACTTAGACATTGATTTTCATAAAAAATCTGGCAATAAAATTTTATTAAAAAAATTATTTATACTACTTAATGAGGTAGTTGAAACTCCTTTTGAAGGAACAGGAAAGCCTGTAGCTTTGAAGCATTCACTAGTAGGGTGTTGGTCTAGGAGGATAAATATTGAACATAGACTAATATATGAAGTAAAAGGAGATATTGTATTTATTCTTTCTGCTAAAGGACATTATGAGTAGGTATGTGATATTGTAGTACAAAAAACTCAAAGATTTCACCTCTTCTCGTCCTATTTTCCGCTTAAGCTATAATTAGGACGAGGGGGGAGTATTGAGTATTAAAAATATAAAATTTGTTACAGTTAAAAATATAAATATTAAAATTTGAATATTTAATAAATATTTAATTTTAATATTTTGAGAAGAATTACCTTTCTCATATGGTAATATATACTTTATAGATTTATATGGTTGTATTGCATATAAAAAAAGTGTAAAATTATCTTCATCTTTTAACTCTATTTTTAAGATTAAATATATTCTTTTAATGTGAAAATAGAGTAATAAAATCACTAGTATAATATTAATTGAGAGCATCAGCTATTATTTTTTTTTGGATACTATTTTTTTAAATTTCTCTCTCATTTCTAACATTTGTTTACCTTCAGAACCATGCAAACCCCCAGTTGGCGAAAGCATTAGCATTAGCGGTGCTTGTGCTGTTATTTAAATCAAAAAATAAAGATTTTAAAGCCATTTATTTTATTTTCGTGTTTAATGGCAAAGATAACTATTTTTAATAAATTATTTATATTTTAAAAAAAGCAAGCTAAATATAAACAACAATACAATTTAAAATGAACGCATTAAAAAAATAAATGTATATTTGCAATCCAAAAAAAAGGAGGTATATATATGTTAATTATCGACACAAGAGATTCAGATTCTATTGACAAGGCACTCAAAAAATATAAGAAAAAGTTTGACCAAACGGGCGTTATCAAGCAATTGAGAAAGCGTATGCACTTCACTAAAAAATCTGTTCAGAACAGAAATAGAGTAACTAAAGCGGCTTACCGTGAGCAAGTTGTTCGTGGTATGGAAGGATAATTCTATATATTTTGAATAAAATAGTAGCCAATTTACAAAGTAAATTGGCTTTTTTTATATAGGGCTTGCTGTTTAACTCAGAAATTAGTTATACACGAGGCGCAGACTATAAAGTCGTATATAAATACTACGAATAGGCTGTAACGAAGTAGATGACTAATTTCGGAGTAGTGAATTTTGTAAAGTTTTTCTACAAGGGTAAATAATGAATTTATAGGAATTGTATCATAAAATAGCTTTAATAACTTACACGCTTCAAATTGATAAAATAGAACCTTTATGAAATAAACTTACTCCAATTCAAAACAAGTTGAATACGCGCTAAACTGCAAGCCCTATTTGATAAATGAAACATCATTACCCGCATTCAAACGCATTAATAGCTTAATTCCATTTTCAAGTGGATAGTTTTCATAAACTACTTTGTAAATAATCTGAACCAAAGGTGCTTGAATTTGCATTGTATCAGATAAATGTTTTATTACTTTAATGGTATTTAGGCCTTCGGCGGCTTCGGTCATCGTTTCCATTACTTCTTCAATGGTTTTACCTTGCGCCAATTGAAAACCGACCGTATAGTTTCGGCTTAATGGGCTATTACATGTCGCTACTAAATCCCCGATTCCGGCTAAACCTAAAAATGACTTGGAATCGACCCCCAAAAAATTGCCAATTTCAATCATTTCGGCAATTCCTCTAGTAATTAATAAGGCTTTTACATTTTCGCCCAAGCCAATTCCGGCGCTAGCACCCGCAGCTATGGCAATATAATTTTTAAAAATGCCTGCCATTTCAATCCCTCGGATATCAAAACTTCCAAAAACTTGAAAAAGATCGTTATGTAAGATTGATTTTCCGATTTCTATAACCTCTTTATATTTGCTTGCAATAACAGTAGCCGCTGGCTGACCTTTAGCAATTTCTTTAGATAAATTAGGTCCTGAAATGCATCCAACACGATAAACAGGCGTTTCATTTACAATAAGTTGACTCATTGTAGAAATATCATTCGGAAAAATTTTCACATTTTTTTCATCCACATTTTTCTCTACCGAAAATCCTTTGGTACCGTGTATCAAGATATGATTTGACGTTAGACTTGGCAAAATCTCTTGTAAAACCGCCTTAAATGCATATGAAGGCACCACAGGAAAGATAATATCACATTGTTTTGCAACTTGATTAATGTCGTTGGTAGCAGTTACATTTTGATGTATATTAATACCACGATGTGTTTTTTTTATATTAATTTCGTCTAAAGAACTTTCTTTACGTGCATAAACCAACACATTATGTTTTTTTGCAATAATATTAGCCAAAACAGTTCCAAAACTGCCTACTCCTAAAATTCCAATGGGCTTAGTGAGTTGATAAATATTTTTCAAATTGATATCCTTTTAATCTATTGTGATAAAAAAACAAACATTTTAAATCTTCACTATTCAAATTTTGATCCGAATCAATAAAGATTATTTTTTTTGAACTGAAAATATTAATATTATCAATAGCATGTTTGATGATGGTATCGATATCTTCATTAAGTATTCGATGTGTCGCTTTTACATTTCCATTATTTACTTCATTTCGAATACCTTCTCTTAACCGATTTAATTTTTCATTAAATTTTGATTTTTCAATCATTCGATCTTCTACAGGTAATAAAAATAGTTCATAAATAGATAAGTTTCGATGTTTTTGCTGGATTAATTCAAACAACGTAAATGCCACCACATTAGAACTTAATAACGTGTTATTTTTATAGTAGCTTGATACGATCTTATCACCTAAAATTTTAGTATATTCAAAATTTCGTTGTTCATCATCTACAATTTTATTTTCTATTTCAAAATAACCTTTAATATCAAAAATTTGACCTTGAGGACCTAAACTCTCTCCTTTTTGATTAACAAGATGCCCAATAACATCCATTGGGGCACCAAACGTAACGATAAGTTCGGGATTAGAAGCAAAAAGTTGCTTCACCAAACGAATCATTTTATAGGTTGATGAATATTCAAAATTATCGGCTACATATTTTTCTTTTCCAATTTCTTTTAGATATTGATTAATAAGGCTAGATGCTTCAATATTAAAATGATAATTTAGAACCGCAGGAATTACAAAAATCTTTTTACCTTGATTTTTAAAATTATACTGCTGTGCTTCAACCGCAGTGCTCAAAAGACCTAACTTTAATTTGGTTTCAAGCATCCCACTTCGGCTTCTTGTTCCTCCGGGATAAAATAATGAAGGCGTATTGCGCTGAATGGCTATTTTTGAATATGTTTTGAGTAATTCTAAATAAATTTTATTTTTTTTGCGACGATCTATTTTATATGCGCCTAAGTTTCCCATTAAAAATGAAAGTGGCTGGGTTCCAAATAAATTGACGCCTGCTCCATATGTTACAGCTTCTAATCCTATGGCATTTAACGCCCAACCAATTATCGGTGAATCTATATTGCTACTATGGGTAGGGACAATTATAACACTTCCAATTTTTGCTAAGTTTCTAATATGTTCAAAATCACCTTGTATTTGAAATTTTTCGTAAAAAGGTAATTTTTTACAAAAAGGGATTTTAAAACGATACCCACTTTGGCTATTCAAAAAAAATGAAAAAATGCCCGGTAAAAACTTTTGAACGGTGTTAAAAACGGTTGGATTAAAATTTCCTACAATTTCATATGCATATCGATAAAGAATTTTCTTAAAAATAGCATCTAAAGCTATAGATTCTTCTTCTTGCCAATTTTTATTTTTCTTAATCGAAATTAAACTGCCTTTAATATGATTCCAAAAATCTTTATCATCTTTTGGATCGGATTTCCATCGACTTGAAGAAATTCGAATCCGCTCTTGATATAACGTATGCGCAATTTCCTCATAAATACTTTTAGAATCTTTAAGCTCCGCTTTTAATTTTGAATAGACGTTTTCAATGACTTCACCCAAAAATTCTTGTTTGTTAAGGCTTAACTTATAAAGTCCCCAATTGTAAATATCGGGTTCTACATAAGCAAGCGGTAATTTATTATTAAAATTCTCTGCGTTCAAAACAAACTAAATTAACGGAAATTATAAAGCTAAATCATCTTCATCTTCACTGTACTTAACAATCTCCGAATCCAAATTCAATTTCAGTTTGTTATCCGTCATTGTTTTTCCAAAGCCCATTTCCATATTTAATTCTTTATTTGGGCGTCCGTTTTGCGTGTTATTTTTTTGCGTATGTTCTTGAATTGGTTCATGTTGACGACTATTTTCATCTGCAAAATCTTCTCTTTTGTAATTTGCATTTGGTACAAAATCATTTTGCATTTGAATGGCAACAAAATTGACACGATCTATACGAAACGTTCTCCAATCATTTCGTAATCGGCACCATCCAACAAGATTCGTCCGTCCGTCGCGAGTGATGATATCCATTGGCTCAATTTCTCGTTTTGTAAGCCCTTTTTCTCTTGAGTGATATTCAATAGTGATAACTTTTCGAGACTTAATGGCATTGTGCATGGTATTAATTAAGTTAGAACTAAAGCTATATGCCGATTCGTAATCGTTTTTTCTTTTAGAATGTTTAGAATGATTCATTTTTGTAAGGTTTTATATATAGGATTAAAAAATTAAATGTAGCAACTCAAAAAAGTTGAACGACAAATATAATCAATTATTAAAAAAAAGATTTAAAAAATGAAAAAAGTAACATCCTTCATTTTTTATAAAAATAGATTTGTTCTATAACTTATTAAAGCGTTCTGAAAATTCAAAACCATTATTTCCATTTATTTTTAAGAAATAATTTCCGGCTGGCATTTGATCAATTTCGATTTGAAAATTATTTTGTCCTTGAAACGCTTTTTGATTATAAATATGATATATTTTTTTTCCTTCTAAATTCCAAATTTCAAACGATAAAATTTGCGTTTCTTGTAATTCAAACTGAAATGATAACACATTTTTAGCCGGATTCGGTGCAATTTGAATGGGTTGATTTTCTTTTATGACATTAGAAACGGAAGAAGATAATGTGGTGGTATCTTCAACGCGCACTTTAGAAACCCAAGACAACATTCTTGTAAATGAATTGCCCAATGGACCGCCAAAAGAACCTGTTAAAAAAGCTATATTTGGTTGATTATACACTTTTTGAATATTCGTATAATCACCCCATCGCTCGATAGAATCCGAAACCATATCTATACGATTATTCCCATTTTTTACAGAAACTATCTTTGAAAATTCGCCTTTAGCATTTTGATAAACCATACTCGTTCCAGGGAAACTATCCGTAAAACAATGAGAAAAAGTATACAGTACTTGTCTTGGTCGATTCTCAAGACCAATGTGGGACATCGATGGATAACCAAATTCTAAATCTTCATCACTTAAAAGTTTTGCTTCCACTTTTGGATTCTTCGAAACATTTAAAATAGACCCTAAAAATACGGCTGCATTCTGAAACTTAGGATTTATACTATTTGAACCAAAATGGATATGGTCATTTTCATAAATTGCGGTCAAAACTCTTGCATCATTGGTCATTAATTGCTGCGTGATTCCAATTGAATTCTTTTTTTGTAAGGCATTTGGCGGAAATCCATATTTAATAGGCGATTTTAATATGGTTTGATTGATTTTGGCACTTTTAGATTTATACGAATTTGTAATTTCTAACAAAAAAATGGTATCATTAGAAAAAGAAACATTTTTAACTGATAAGAAATACATTTTTTCTTTTAAATCGTTTGTTTGATATTTGGCAGGACAAATGTTTCTGAGAAATACTCCATTATGTTTGATATCGCTCCATAGGTCATTCTTTAAAGAATCGCCTTTATATCCAGTGTTTTTATCAATTTGCCAAATCACAGATTGTTTGAATCCTACGGACCAATGCACATTATCTTTAACTTGGTTAAAGGTTATAAACAAATCGTTGTTGGAAACTGAAATGATTGGATAATCACTCCACGTGCTGTCATTAAAACTGTTTCCATTTAATTTATAAAAATTCCAAGCTCCTGCAGGATCATTTGTTTTTGAAAATCCTACTAAAATGACTGAATTTTTACTTAAATTTCCTGAAAAACAAGTAAAAATGAATCGGTCTTCTTTTGGGTCATAAATTACACGAGGATCGGAAGTTGAATTAAAAACACCCGCTTGAGCAACTAAATTTGTCAAACTTTTTTCAATAATTTTCTTCCCTGTAGAATCTGAAACTAAAATATTAGTATTAACCGCGCTGATTACTTTTAAATCATTAGAAACTGCTACATCATTATCCGCAGGATGTCCGTTGGGAATATTTGCTTGAAATCCAAGATCAATTTTGGGTTCGATTTCGTTTTCTTGAGCGCTTTTTAATTGGCCTTTTTGAAGGTTTTCCTTTTTTTTTAGATACGCCATTCTGTTTTTGTGCAATATCTCCTTTTTATCCGCATATTCGGCAGCAGGAATTGTTTTTATATCTACATTATGTAGCTGAGGATTAAAATCTGGGATGGACGTATCCGAAAAATTAATAACGCTCGGTGCCACGGAAACACCTTTTGTTTTGGTTTGAGAAAACGCCGACAACGCGTAAGACAAAATTAAAAAACAACTGATATATTTTTTCATGAGTAAATTTTTCTAAATTCAGTATGGCAAATATAAAACAACTTTATTATAAATAAATTATTAATTCTGAAACCTAAAAAAAATACTCTTAAAAATCAGATATAGTATATATTTGTATTCCTTAATACACGGCACATGAATTTTGAAAAACCTTCAATTGAAACCTTAAAAACCTTTATTCAAAAAGAACTCAAGGATGAATCATTTGAAGATAAATTAATTAGACCTTCTGAAGGAATAATTGTTGAACCCATTTATCAAGATTTAGAAAATAATAAAGTTAATTTAGAGCGCAATACCGATTATTTTACATACTTCGAAAACTTTAAAATTCAAGGCAATTTTGAAATAATAAATCAAGAAATATTATCCGCTTTGGAGCAAGGCACCGGAGGGGTGATTTTAGAGTTTGAAGAAAAGGAAATTATACTTCAAGAAGATTTTGAAAAATTATTCCATCAAATTCGATTGGATTATATTTTTACAGTTTTTAAATATCTAAATCCAAGTTCTTTAAATACATTTCAAAATTACTTAAGTGTATTAAAATACGAAGTGCCTCAAAATCAGTTAATCTTTGATACGTTTACAATCAAGAATGAACATTTTTATGAATTGTCTTGCCAAATCATAAACCAAATCCGTAAAGAAAAACAAACTTTAATAGAAATTGAATTAAATGGCGACTTTTATTGGGATTTATGTAAATCAAGAGCATTTAAAATTTTAATCGACAACTATACAAAACTTAATGATTTCCCATTGAATTATTTAATAGTTGCCAAAACAAGTTCTCAAAATCCTCACCAAGAAAAAGTAAATATGCTTATTCAGCATACGACCGAAGCCATTTCAGGTTTTGTTTCAGCTACCGACGGAATTATCATTCCTCCAATTCAAACGGAAAATATTAATTTTGACCGTAGGATGGCTCGAAATATTTTTCATTTATTACATGAAGAATCTTATTTATCATTAGTTGATGACGCTTCAAATGGAAGTTATTTTATTGAAAATTACACGTATCAAATTGCTAAAAAAATTCATTCTACTAAAATATGAATCGACTAGAAATTCAAAACATCTCAAAATCGTATCAAGACAAAAAAGTGCTTGATAATATTTCTTTTAACATACCAAAAGGAAGTATTTTTGGATTATTAGGCCCAAATGGTGCTGGAAAAACAACATTATTGCGAATTATTACAGGTATTTTTGCTTCAGATGAAGGTACTGTAAAAATAGATGGAAAACTAACCGATTTATTGTCAAACAGCGCTACAATTGGCTATATGCCCGAAGAAAGAGGTTTGTATAAAAAAATGAAAGTTGAAGAACAGGCCATTTATCTAGCGCAATTAAAAGGAATGACGTATTCCGAAGCAAAAAAAAAGGTTTCCTTTTGGATGGATCGACTCGGAATGCAGGCTTGGAAGCATAAAAAATTGGAAGAACTAAGCAAAGGAATGGGACAAAAACTTCAATTTGTTTGTACTGTTGTTCATAATCCAAGTTTGATTATTCTTGATGAACCATTTACAGGTTTAGATCCCTTAAATGCAGATTTAATTAAAAATGAAATCTACGAATTGGCAAAAAATGGTGCTACGATACTATTTAGTACGCATCGAATGGAGCAAGTTGAAGAAATTTGTCAGCAAATTGTATTAATAAACCAAGGAAAAATGCTTTTGCATAGCGATGTAAAAAGTGCCAAGAAAATGTTTCTAAAAAATGAATACCTCATTGAAGGTGATGATTTAACCAATTTAAATCAAGGAAAAACATTTGATTTAATAGAGCATCAAACTGAATCTGCTACTTTAAAAATTAAAGAAACCTCTACATATCCAGAAATGCTTCATGAATTGGCAGATTTTAAAGTTTCATTTCGATCGATACGTGAGAATTTACCTTCGTTAAACAAAATTTTTATTGAATTAGTAAATCAAAATTAATGGAAAATTGGAAAAAGTATATCGGTTACGACTGGTTAGATAACGTCATTACCGGATTTTTAATTGCTGGTATTTCAATGGGATTAGGATTTTGGCTTCAAATCCGATTTTATTCATTGAGTTTACTGTGGTCTTATAGTAATGAATTCCTTTCTCCTGTTTTAAAATTAAGTATTTTATCCATTTTACCATCTTGCTTAATTTTTAATTATTTTGACAAATTATATGCATTTAAAGGCGCATTATTTTGTTTAATCCTTTCTGCTATTTTATTCTTTATCAAATTTTTATAAATGATTTCTACTTTAGTTTTAGATAAAATTCCAGCAACTTTAAAAGACAAAAAAGTTAATTATTTTTTAAAAATCAATGATGAAGCTACATGTTTGAATGAATGGATTGGTTCGGCGTTATCAATAAAATTTACAGAAAAACGAATCTGCTTGGATTGCAAAAAAAGTGTTTCTAAATTTTATGGCCAAGGTCTTTGTTATGTTTGTTCGATGAGTTCGGCGTTAAATTCTCCTTGTATTATTAATCCCGAACTTTGCGAGGCACATATAGGAAATGGAAGAGATGTCGAATGGGAAATCCGAAATCATATGCAACCGCATATCGTTTATTTAGCTAATTCCGGCGGATTAAAAGTTGGAGTAACGCGCAATGATCAAATCCCAACAAGATGGATTGACCAAGGTGCCGACGAAGCCATTATTTTATGCAATACACCTTATAGACAACTTGCTGGTCAAATTGAAGTCCATTTAAAAAATTATCTCAGCGACAAAACCAATTGGAGAACGATGCTCAAAAATATCAAAGATGAAAATGTGGACTTATATACTTCAAAAAAAGAAGTCTTTTCTTTTTTACCCGAAGAATTAAAGCCTTATATTTCGGAAGATGACACGGTTTATGCATTAGAATTTCCAACAACAATTTTAAACAAATCGGTAAAATCCATCAAATTAGATAAAGCACCGCATATTCAAGGTGTTTTAACAGGAATCAAAGGACAATATTTAATTTTTGATGAGGAACATGTATTTAATGTTCGCACACACAGTGGTTATGAAGTAGAAATTCAATACAATTAAAATGGAAATTGTTAACAAAGATATTGAAAAATATATTGAAAACCACTCGCGACATTTAACGCCCGAATTAGAAGCTTTAGAGCGAGAAACATATTTAAAAGTCCTTTTACCCAATATGATTTCAGGTAAAGAACAAGGTACTTTTTTATATTTATTTGTAAAATCGTTAAAACCAAAACGTGTTTTAGAACTTGGAACATTTACCGGATATTCTGCAATTTGTATGGCGATGGGTATGGAAAAAGATAGTGAATTAGTAACTATTGATCCGAATGAAGAGCTTGAATATCTAACCAAAAAGTATTTTGAAAAATGTGGAGTTTCGGATTTAATAAAACCAATTAAAGGTAAGGCATTTGATTATTTTGACAAAATATCAAATGAAAGTCTTGATTTAGTTTTTATAGATGCAGATAAACGAAACTATCCTGAATATGTAAGACAACTTAAACCAAAGATGAGAAATGGTGGCTATATACTCATTGATAATGTTTTATGGCATGGTAAAATTATTGAAGAAAATCCAAATCAAGATACACAAGCCATATTAGAAACCAATAAAATGCTGTTTGAAGATACGGATTTTATTACGACAATCATTCCAATTCGAGACGGAATCTTAATGGCAGAGAGGGTTAATTGAAACTTATAAATTTTATATAAGCTAATTACTTTTTTATCATACTTAATTGCAGTAGACAATAATATAATTAAACAAAAAATATATTCATTTCAAGAAAAAAAATATTATTTTTGTAAAAAAAAGAAATGGAAACGGTCACAATAAATATTTTAAATCCTAAAATGGAATCCATTTTAAAAGAGTTTGAATCTTTAAAATTAATTTCTATTCTACCTAATTCAAAAGAAAAATTCAAATTTGTTTTATCTAAAATTAGAAGTAAAAGTGACAGTAAAATTACTTTAGAAGAAATTCAAAAAGAAGTAGATATGATAAGAGAAAGGGATTTTAATGATGAAAAAAATTAAAATAATCTTAGATACTAACATCTGGATAAGTTATTTAATATCTAAAAACAATAATCAATGGGATACGTTGATATTTTCTGATAAAATACAAATAATATATTCCGAGAAGTTGTTAAATGAATTTATTGAGGTAACTCAAAGAGATAAATTTCGTAAGTTTATTTCATTAGATGACTTAGAAGTAATTTTAAATTTTTTAGGAGATTTTGCAATTTTTGTAGAAAATATTGAAAAAAAATATACTCTATGCCGCGACTTAAAAGACAATTTTTTATTGGATTTAGCTGTAACTGCTAAAGCGGATTTTTTAGTAACAGGAGATAAAGATTTGTTAGAAATTAAAACTTTAGAGAATGTTAGAATAATAAGCCCTACTGATTTTATAAATTTTATTTTATAATAACAAATAATTCATCAATATTATTTTCATTATTCATTATAGAATAAAACTGTTTAAAGTAAACAATATATAAGACATTCCTTAAATTGACAATTTACTTAAAATATCCTTTTGTTTTAGAAAATCGTTCCAAATATTATTAAGAATTTTAGCCGCCGGAAGAATTTCGTTGATTAAAGCAGAAACTTGACCTATTTCTAATTCACCATCCTGCATATCACCTTCAAACATTCCTTTTTTGGCGCGTCCTCGCCCTAAAATATGTTTCAATTCTTCTATATCCGCACCACGAAGTTCGGCTTCTTCTACTTGATTATAAAATTCATTTTTGAGTAATCGAACGGGAGTGACATTTTTCAACATTAACTTTGTATCGCCTTCTTTAGCATTTACAACACGCTCCTTAAAAGCTAAATGCGCACTACTTTCTTCACTTGCAACAAATCGACTACCGATTTGAACGGCTTCTGCTCCTAGAGCAAAAGCGGCAAGCATCGTTTTTCCACAACCAATACCTCCTGCAGCGATTACGGGTATAGATACAGAATCCACCACTTGCGGAATTAAACATAACGTGGTTGTCTCCTCTCTTCCATTATGGCCTCCTGCTTCAAAACCTTCAGCTACGATTGCATCAACTCCAGCTAACTCGCACTTTTGAGCAAAAAAAGAACTACTGACAACATGAACGACTTTAATTCCTTTAGATTTTAAAATGGACGTATATGTTTTTGGACTTCCTGCCGAAGTGATTACAATTGGAACTTTAAATTCAATGATGGTTTCAATATGTTTATCAATATCGGGATACAAAAGAGGTAAATTAACCGCAAAAGGCTTTTGACAATTTTGATTCATTTTGGTTAAATGCTCTCGAAGCACTTCGGGATACATGCTTCCCGCACCGATCACGCCCAAACCACCAGCATTACTGACTGCCGAAGCCAATTCCCAACCGCTACACCAAATCATTCCAGCTTGAATAATGGGTTTTTCGATGTTAAATAATTTTGTAATACGGTTCATTTTATATTTTTTTCTTGTTAAAAAAATAAAGTTCAAGATATATAAATGCAAATAAAGTGAGACCTAAAAATCCAACTTTTGAATTTTCATTAAATGGTAATTTCTTATAACCTATCCAAAATAATAAGGAGAAAATGGCTATTGATTTGATAAAAAACATGGTAGAAATGGCAATAAAAATAAAGTTTTTATTATTTTTAAAAAAGTAATAAACAATAAAATAAAAAATAAAAGCTATTGTAAATACAGAATAAAAAATCAAAGATTCAAATAACGCATTTTCATTTCTAAAATAATAAAGAAATGAAATATTGATTATTGAAAATACAAAAAAACGTAATAATGACGAACTACTTAATACTTGTAACATCTCTGATAACCATTATCAAACCTGCAATTAAAAAAAAAGTAATACAACCCAAAACCGCATAAGGTTCTTGATTTTTCATATAATTATCAATCCATCTTCCAATAAAAAAACCTACTAAAATATAGCTCAATAATTGAAATGCCAAACCACTATATTTGGCTAAACGATTCCATTTACTTTTTGGATTTGAATTCATTTTATTTACTTGGAGTCGGATGAATCGGTTGATTGACAACTGACTTATTTGAACTCATCGAGATTTTAGCTTGAATAACAGCACCTTCTTCAACAATTAACTTATTTGTTGTAATGTTACCATCAATATTGGCACTTTTTGAAATTTTTAGAATTTCTTTAACTTGTATATTACCTCTTACAAATCCTTCTATATTCCCATTAATACAATTAATGTCCCCAACTACTTGAGAAGATGCCCCTAAAACCAATCTTCCTGAGGTAAATATATTTCCATTTACTTTTCCATCTATTCTAAAATCACCATCCGTTTTAATATTACCATCAATAATAGTTCCAACACCAATACTATTTAAAGATTGTAAATTAGCTATGCTACTTTGCATAACATCTTCTTTTTTTCCAAACATACTTCCTATTTAATAATTAATGCACAAATATAAATGATTTTCCTAACAAGTTATACAAAAAAGAAGAAAATTTTAATTTATTTAATACTATCTTCAGAGTTTTTTGTTGGATCAAAAATCTTATTAGAAGGAAGATCTCCTTTTAGGACTTGTTGAATATTTTTGAAATATAAATCATTTTCTTCTAATTTGTCTTGAATTTCATCCGTTTGATTGATTATACTCCTAAGCTGTTTTCGCATACCCGCATCGCCATAACCAGGGATATAATATTTGATAGGACTGTATGTAATTAGTAAAATTGAAAAAATAACGCTTATTAAAAAAATCAAACTAATGGCTAAAATAATATTCAACTTGGATAACAAATAACTACCTTCGGTTTCAAATGTGGATTCATTATAAATAACCAAACGATATTTATACTTTAAATTTTTAAAAAAATCATTCCATTTTTTTGATAACATAATTATTTGTTAAAACAAATACAAAAATAGTATTTTGAATTTAATTTGCCTCAATTTAAAAACGATAATTTAATGTCATCATATAATGTTGTCTTTGTATATTATTTTTTATACCAACATTATATTCATTTTTCTTTGTATAAAACGAGTTAAATTCTTCTTGTTGTGTCGTCATAGCTGCAAAATCAATTGATAAAGCTTTGCCTCTAAAACCAAAACCAAAAGTAAATGTTTTAGATGATAAATCCGCACCTTCAACTATAACATCTAGGTTATCTAATGGCGAAACATCTACGTATGGAGTTGTTCTATAATTGAATCCTGCGCGTAATCTAAAGATTTCATAAGCCAATTCTCCTCCTAATTTAAAGGTATGAGTTCCTCTTCGTTCAAATTTAAATACATCATTTATAATACCTTCATTATATGGCATGTCATTAAAAAATATACGTTGCGTGTTCATAGTACTGTATTCATATTCCGCACCAATAAATCCATATTTAGAAACTGCAGATAATCCGAGCCCCATTTTTACAGGAGTAAGTGCATTATACTCAAATTCAGGTCGTTCATAAGTTGCTGAGTTATTTGCAGTTTGAAATACTGTTCGATAGGTTATTGAATAGTTTTCTGTAATTCCATAATACGTAGGTGTGTGAATAAAAGCACTTGCCCTCAAAAAATGATTAATTTTAGCAAGCCCACCCAGTTTTAAGTTCACTCCTACCCCACTATGATCAATGCGTTCATTAAATCGATGGCTAATAAATCGTCCATTATTTGGATGTAAACCCGAAGTGCTTATATCTCCAAGATGCTCTTCAGAGAACGAAGTAGCCATGGTATAATTCAAGAAAGGAATTCCCAAAGATACCCCAAAATAAACTCGATCTTTAAAACTTCCCGACCAAGCAAAGGAAAGTTCATTAATACCGCCCCAGATATTTCTTTGACCTTGCTGCAATACAGATTTGCTTGCGTATGAAACAACACTTGTATCCGCTGGTTTCGTTTCAAACAACTCGGTATAAAGCCCCCCCATTTCTCGCGCACCATAATAATCAAAATCATTTGAGTTTACATTAGAACTGTTTGGAAACGAATTTACATCTAAACGATATTGAGATGTTAAATAATCCGCATTAGAAGCCGCATAGGTATAAATATTGTTTTGAGCATAGAATGAAAATTTTCTATTAAAATCTGCAGTACGATTTAAAGCAATTGCAAAATTTGAATTTTTGATATAAGGGGCATTATCTTTTCGATTTGCAATGACATACGCTAAATTATTAAGTGAAAACTTAAGTTTAACATCTTCCGTTTCAGATACAAATCGTGATCCATTTCCAAAAAGTATATAATCTGTTCCTGTATTATTTACTTGAACCGTAGGGGTAATACTAAATTCGGATCTTGAAAACATACCTATTGCAGCAGGGTTGGTACTTAATGCCGACACTTCGGCACCCACACTTCCCATAACACCTCCAGTACCCACAAAACGTGCCGTTCCCATTAATCTATTGAGTCCTATTTCTGTTCCGATGTAGTCATACTGAGCATTAATAAACAAATAAGATAGCACAAATATTATAGAAAATATTTTTTTCATTTATTTTATTTTTAAAAGTTGTTTTTTAATTCCAAATCAAATAATTAAAAACGACCTGTTTTGCCGCCATTATTTCCATTTCTTGCACCGCCTCCCGATCTAGAGCCTTCACCAACATTTCCGCCAGAATTTGAACCGCTATTTCCACTTCCTCCAAAAGTTGGTCTACTTGGCGAAGAGCCTGAATTTGAATTTCTATTTTCAATTGGAGAAGAAAATCTAGTGTTTTGCTCACGATTTCTTCCTGGGTTTCCAAAAAATGGTTTAGACGGTTCCGAAACGGGTCTACTTGGAGAAGGCCGATACGTTTCGTCATATCTTCCAAAACCTCTTGGATTATCCGTTCTAGGCCTTGGAGCAGGATTTCTATTTCCTCCCCAATTATTTCCGTAATTTGGTCTTGGATTTCGCCATCCCCAATTATCCCATGAATTAAAGCCCCATCCAGAATTCCAACCCATATAAGGATTATGTCCCCAAGAGTTCCAACCCATGTAAGGATTTACAAAAGCCATCTGATATGGATTACCAAATCCCATCATCATCGGATGATGCCATGAGTTAAACGAATTAAAACTATTAAATGCCCAAGGATCATAGAAATTATTAAATCCAAAACCCATATTATTATACGCATATGGCATCATGTGCATATTCCCAAAACCCATCCCAAAAGAAAGCGTTTTAGGGGCATACATCCTTCTTAAACGATTGGAATACATACCATCAACATAACCTTGTTCATAGGCGTCTATATTATTTTCATTATAATCATACGTTCCGGTATTTCGACTTTGATTAAATGAAGAAGAAACATTGGATTGAACTCTAACTCTGCTTGCTTGAGGTGGATCATATACATCATCCTGCGCATTAGAAACAAAAGAAGTAAATAACATCAAAAATAAAATAAATACATTTTTCATAATCCGAAATTTTATTGTTAAAAATACAGTGTTTTTTTTAAACGCTCTTTTGTAATTTAGATGTAAATTTAATAAAAATGTTTAAGCCAAATTTAAATTTAACAATTCTTTACAAGATAGCAAAGAAATGCACTATTTTTTATTGGAATTACTAAACAAATAAAGTAACAAAAAAGTAATTGTTCCATTTAACAATAAAACTAAATTACCTAGCTGAAAATTAGAATTGGATACAAAATATTGTAATATATTAGCAATTTCATTATCTATAATCCAAGTTAAAATGGGTGCCGCGATTCCAATAATAGGTATCCAAAAATCATTTATTTTTCTTTTTAACCAAATTCCAAAGAAAAACAAACCTAAAAGAGGCCCGTAGGTATAACCTGCTATTTTAAGAACTAAGTCAATGATCGTTGTTTGCTGTAATGAATTAATTATTAGTATCAAAAATAATAATATTAAAGCGAACAATAAATGCAACAATCGTCTTAACGTTTTGTTATCTTCTGATGGATTTAATTTTAAAAAATCAACATAATACGATGTTGTAAGCGTTGTTAATACACTATCAGCACTACTAAAAGTAGCGGCCGCTAACCCAACAATAAATGAAATTGAAGCCCCAACGCCTAAATATTTTAAAGCTAAAGTAGGGAAAACACGATCCGTAAATACCGTTCCATCATTTTTAAGAGGTAATTCAATTTGTAATAAATCAGCATAATAGAATAACAGTACACCTAGTGATAGAAAAATAAGGTTTGTAATAACCATGACTACACTAAACCAAAATATATTTTTTTGCGAATCCTTTAATGTTTTGACACTTAAATTTTTCTGCATCATATTTTGATCTAAACCGGTCATCGCTACTGCTATGAAAATACCGCCTAGAAATTGTTTAAAGAAATTATTTTTATGCATCCAATCCCATTCAAACAATTGACTTAAAGGACTTTGATATACAATCTTAGGAACATCATACCACGAAATATCAAGCTGATTTACAATTGAAATAATTGAAAAAAGAACTCCAAAAATCAACATTAACGATTGAAACATATCGGTCCAAACTAGCGTTTTTATACCCCCTTTAACGGTATAAATCCAGATCAAAAAAATTATCGTTAAGACTGTTATCCAAAATGGAATATCTAGAGCATCAAAAATGAAAATTTGAAACACCGTGGCCGCTAAAAAAAGTCTTGCTGCCGAACCCAAAAGTCTTGATAATAAAAAATAAAAAGCGCCAACATATTGCGCCTGCTGACCAAAACGGGAATTTAAATAACTATAAATCGAAGTTAATTCTAATTTATAATATAAGGGCAATAAAACTGACAATATGATTAAATAGCCAAAAAAATAACCTAAAACCAATTGAAAATATCCAAAATGTGCTAGTAAAACGGCGCCAGGAACAGAGATAAACGTAACACCACTAAGTGAATCGCCGAGCATTCCAAAAGCCACTACATACCATGGACTTTCTTTATTTCCATCAAAATAGCTATTTGAATTGGCTTTTAAAGAAGTAAAATAACTTATCGATAGAAGTATCAAAAAATATATAAAAACACATAAAATAATGACACTCGTATCCATTAAAAATAGATTTAGCTAATTAAGCGTCCTTTTTCTTGGTTGCTTTTGCTTTTTTTGGTGCAACCTCTTTCGTCTCGGTTGTATCTTTTTCAACTTTTGCTTTTGCTTTTTTATTCTCTTTAGTCGTTTCAGATTGAGCTTCCGAATCAACTTTATCTTCTAAAGAAATCAATCCTTTTGAATCTAATACCGAAAACATTTTTATAATTTTTACGATATCACTTGTATATACCTTTTCATCATCATATTCAGGTAAAACTACTTCAAAAAAAGATCGCAATTCATCTCCTTTTGCTTTTACGCTTGGAAGTGGATTTTTAGAAATATTATTTTTGATACTTTTAAAAACCTCATACAATTCAATAGGTTCATTTTTGGTATAGATTGTAATATTTTCTAAAGGCGTAAACGTATGCATTCTGCTACTTGCAAATGATGTAGAGTCGTCAACAATTGATTTGATAATCAAACCATCATTTCTTTTTTTGTGCATTAAATAAAGGCCACTTTTATTTGAAACTGATATAATTTCTTTGTAGTTCATTGGATATTTTATTTATTATAAATGGCAAAAATAGATATTTTTTATAAAATAAAGCAATTAATATTGTCTTTCAAATTTTGATTCATCTAAATAAATTTAGATTGGAACGAAATGCTTTTATTTGACCGTTTTGAAAGAACTCAAATACAACTATATAAGTACCTTCTGGCTGCGGTTCATCTTTATAGTTACCATCCCATGATGGATAATCACCCAAATATTTATAAACCATTTCACCAAGTCGATTAAAAATAGTCATTGAAATCCACGTAATATCTTTTTGGCGTTGTGGCCTAAAAACATCGTTTCTAAAATCTCCATTAGGAGAAAATGCTGTTGGTAATGAAAAAAATGGATCCCTTTCTTGAGGATTGATAAAAATAGAATCGGTATAACTACATAAATCATAATTTAATGATGTTAATTTATACCACATCGGAGTTTCAGCTATGATTGCAATCGATTTATTTGTATCATTTTTATAATTCCATAAATATGATTTAGAAGTTAAAGAGGCACTTAGCGTTAATTTATCTCCAATATAATAAGGAGGCTTGCTTGATATAATTATTTGATTAGGAAGTGTTTCATTTATTTTTATTTGATACGTAATAAGCTGACTATCACAATTGGCAATTTGACGAAAAGGAATACGAACAATATAACTTGTATCTTTATAAAAAACTTTATTTTCGACTAGAAATGAATCACAAGCTTTGATTTCGATAGGATTTTGAATTATTGTTTTAAATAACTTTAAAGGTTTTTTTTGATACAAGCTATCACAATTAAAAATCGAACGCAGCGTATCTATAATAGTAGTAGATTCTTTATATTCTATGCCTTTATACGTATAGCTTTGACAAGAAATTACTTGAGGCAGAAGGCGTTCCATTGGTATTACGGTATCTACGTTTATGCGGTATATTGAATCACATTTTTTGCCTATATTTACAATATGTTGATAGGTTCCAGGTTGATAAATTTTTTGACCGTAAAAAAGTACAGTATCCCCTGAAACTATACATTTGGTATTTTCAATTATTCGATTTTTATTTATTTTTATAAAAACTTTTTCAAAAATTGAATCACAGGTTGAATTTGAAAATTTAAACGTATCGACCCACTGTGTATCTTTGTCAAAAGTAACACCATTATAAACTATACTTATACAAGAATCTAAATTAATATTGATTTCTTTAGAGATTTTATTATTGTTTCTTACGTTTAAAAGTGCAGAATCCTTACAATTTTCTTTCTGATAAACTAATTTTAAAATAGTAGGTTGAGAAACATTTAAAAAGGTATCATTACTTCCATTTTGCCATTGATAACTTTTGCTACCTAAAGGTAAATTATATAATGGCTTGGCTTCAAAGCGGTTGGTTGAATTTCCACAAAGTGGCGTATCTCCAATAATTTTAATATCAGGACAGTGAATTAATACCTTTATCGTATTACTTGTTGCTTCTATACTTGAGTTTGGGCAACTAAAACTATTTGGATGGTTCTTAAAAATGGCTTTAATATAAATGGTATCAAATCCACAAATATTAAAACGGGCATCATTTTGAGACTTTTCTTTGATTAAAAAATCAATGGGTGGCACTACGATGTCCAATGGCGAAAAACTTGTTAAAGGCCCTTCACAAGGATTTGAAGTGTTTCTTTGAACGCCTCCATTTGCAACAGAAGCAATTCCTGAAGCATGACGGGTAGCAAAAACGCCATCTTGAACTGCCATATTTGTACGATTCCACTTAAAAGCATCTCTACAAATACAATTGGAAAGACTTAATACGACACTATCGGTATTACCACTTTCTGCATTTCCATAGGCACCAATCGATCTTTTACAACTCGATTGCATTACATAAAGTGTACTTCCAGTAGCACAAAAATTTGAAAAATCATAGGTTTGTGTCACATTATTGCTATGAAATAAAAAAACAGATACGTTTGCAGGTATTGTATCACTTGGTCCAATAGGAATTACATTTGAAGAGTCGCAAAACAAATTACTTTTAATACGGGTCAATAAATCATTAGTTGGATTTTGAAGTCCACAAGCATTAAATCCAAAGTTTATATGAGCATCTTGCCCTGAGTTATTTTGATTGTATTTAATCTGTAAATGATTCGCAAAAAATCCTGACCCAGAGTTGAATATAATAAACTCATTATCGCTTTCATTTCCAGAACCATTACATGCATTTATAAATATTGCTTGAACAATTGGGCAAACTTCACAAGGATTTGATGCCAACTTGACATTAACAGGAGCGGATGCAAATAAATTTCCTTGACTGTTATAGGGATTAAAATTTGAAATCGTATCCCAATATAAAGCCACGCTGTCAATTAACAAGGTATTTCTGACATCGATATTAAAACGCATCGAATCAGAACTGCAAAAAATAGAAGTAGTAATCTTATTATTAAGTTTTAACGAATCAATTGTTGGGCACTGTGAAAACAGGCTTTCAAATGATACAGAAAACAAAAAAATAAAAATTAAAAAGTGTATTCTTTTATAGTTTGCTAACATGTGCAAACGTCTATTTTACGACTTGAAACTGTTTTGATATTTTACTATTATCATTTTCAATAACTAAAATATAAAACCCATTATTTAATTTTTGAATATCTATACCTTCCGTTTTTAATTTTGAAACATTAACTTTTCCATTTAAAATCTCTTTACCTTCAATATTTGTGATCTGATAATTAATTTTTTGACCTATTGCATTATCAATTTCAAAAAACAATTTTGATGAAGATGGATTTGGGAAAACATTAAACGAAGTAGTCGAATTTTTACTTTCAATACTATTTACAATTTTTGGAGCTTCTTTGTAGCTATAATCTGACATAGGAAAATAATCCCCAAATCTCTTTTTAGTAGTAAATTGATGCATAATCAACCCTCCAAAATCAGGATTGAACGTTCGAAGAACGCCATTTCCAACTGCATTAAGAATACGAATAGTTCCAGGCGTTATATTTTGATTTTGACTAACAAAAAAACGAAGTCCGTCACCACAAGCATATGGCACTAAGAAATCAGTTAATACCATTTTATAGCATCCTTCCGGTACATTAATTTCTTCGGTGTAGGTTTTGGCATCGCCCGTATATGATTTTTCAAATATTGGGGTATTTAACTCATCATAAACCGTTAATTTATTTTGAGATTGTGTACCACCACTTGTCAACTTAATTTCAATTTTAATTTTTTCTGTATTATAATAAGCTGGTAATTTAAAGGTACGTTGTAAGGTATCATTATTTAATACTCGATTATACTGACTTTTTTGTAAAGATGCGAAGAAAATTGGCTTTGAAGTATCAATTCCTGTCCAAGGAAAAGCAGGCATTTCAACATCTATAGATTGATACGGCTCAAGACTTCCTTTCCAAACAAAAGTTGTTTTATTTGTAGCATTTACCCAATAATCAATATAAGCTTCTTTGGCTACTTTACTTCCTAAATTTTTAAGTCGCACTTTTGGATTTTGACACATTGCATTACTAATAAAATAATTAGGATCACTATTTGGAGCAATAATATCTTCTAATTGTATGTCGTATTCTGGCATTTTTTCATAAGTAATTACGTGGCCACTTATAATATAATTTGCTTTTGGCGCTGCGGTCAATCCTTCCATATCAGACATAAAAATATCTACCACATTACTATCATTTGGTTTTAAAAATGGTGTAATATCGATCTCTTCGTCTTGAATTTTTTCACCAGGACACCAATTCGCTCTACTAAAAACCCAAGTACCACTTTGAGGCTGAATATAGGTTTTGTCACAATCTTCTCGCCATAATCTTTTTGACATTACAATCTGATTATTTACTGTTATGTGATATGTAATTGGTTTAAATTCGCCATCGGCATCATGACCTGTAATGATATTTCGGAACTTTGCAGCAGTCTCATTAGGAAGAAGCTTAAAACGATATTCTGGAGTAATGGCTCTAAATGAATCTTCGGCTTTAAACACAAAAGAACGATTATACGCATTCAAGACGCGTTTTGGCATTAAAGGGTTTTCTGCTTTATAAAGATAAAGCTTAACGTTCATATTAAAACCAAATTTCCCTTGATCATCCCATCCACCAGTAAGCGATACAAAGCCAAAACTATCTTGCATTATAGGTAAAAAGTCTGTAACATCATAAACATAAGGATGACGCCATTTAGGATTAAATCCATTTGAACTCAAACGCATATAGGAGCTATATGGTGTAATCAATCGGCCAACTTCATAGTTTGTAGATTTTTGATAATATCTAAATTCTTTAGTTGTATCCGTTCCATTAATAACCGTTCTTTCAAACACACTGTCCATTCCTGGCTGAGGAAGTCCAAAAAAACCTCTAAATGTATAATCCCATGCGCAACAACCGTAGGAAGCGCAACCTAATTCTACAACTAAAACAGCTTTAGAATATTTTGAAATATCGCTAATTTTTGTAAATTTTTTATGCCATTCCACACCTTTAAATTGCTGAATATCATAATTATCATAAAAAGTAACTATTTTATCTGGAGTTTGCGCGAATATTGAACCCGAAACAAAAAATAAAAAAGTAAAAATTGATAAAATATTTTTCATAAAATATAATTTATTGCAAATATACAATTATTAAAAAAAAATAAAAAAATAAAAAATTATTCTAATACTAAAATCTCTACCCTGCGATTTTTTTGTCTATTTTTTTCATCATTATTAGGAGCCAACGGATTTTCAAAGTTATTTCCAATATAATTAATTCGTTGATCTTCCACTCCAGATTTAACTAACAATTCTTTAACGGCTTTGGCTCTTCGTTCACTTAGTTTTTGATTTAATTCTACAGAACCTACATTATCAGTATAACCTAAAATATGAACGCGATAGGTTTTATTTTTGGTTAAATAATGTGCTAAAGCTCTAATATCAATATGACTACTATCTGGTATAATATCTCTATTAGAATCAAAATTTATATTTGTAATTTCAAATTCTTCTTCAATTTGTGCCGGAGAATCAATTTTAATTGGATTCATTACTTTATATCGAAACATCGTTTCAAAATCTATCTCATTTCTTCGATCAGCATATTCTTTAAACTGTGGTGCATTTTTATTTTTCTTTGCAGTAAATGAACCTTTTTCAATAAAAACACCGCTATCAAACATCGGATCGCCTACATCTCCTAAAGCAATTTTCATGTGATATACTTTATAAGGCTCTAAAAAAATGGAAGCCGTAAGCGGTTTTGTTAAACCATCAAATTCAAACTCATTAAACAAAAATGTATTTAACTTTTTACGTTCTTCCGTATTTACTTTAAAATCCTTGTTTTTTGAGCCAAACAATTTATCAATAAAACTCTTTATAAATGGCTTCCGAGGTTCAAACTCATCGATTTCTTTTTTCAAATTAAAGTTTTCAAAACAATTATTATTGACAAACAAATGGCTATTTTTTACATGATTAATATTATTTACGGTAACAGGAAGTAACGATTCAGGAAGTATTGCAATGTTTTTTGAAAAATTACCGTCACCAGTAACTACAAAACCAAAAACGTCATTAAATCTAGAACCAACATACTCCTTATACTCTTCGGATGCAAAAAAGTAATTAAATGTAATATGATTTTCTAGAGGGATAAAATCAAATTCTAAAATAACTTGATCCGCGACTCGACCTTTTGCCAATTGATTCAAATCGCGATCCGACCGAAATCGATAGTTATTATCCCAAGCTAAACCACTTGTGCCGGGGGTTTTATTTTGTCCTTGAATTGTAAAGATATCGCCAGTACTCAAAACCAAACCTTCTTTAAAACCAAATACGTTCGTATCTACTTTAAAAGCGCCAATAGCCGTCCTTAAACCACGAAGTTTTACGTTATTGATTTTAATATTTTCATTTTGCTCCATCAAAAATTTGATGTAATCTATCGGACTTCTAGACGTATCTATTTTAAAACGATGCGATGCTTTTTGAGAAAAACTACTAAATGTAGAAAAAAGTACAAAAAGAAGTAAATATAAATTTCTGTTTATCATTCGTTTATACAGCCACATCAGCTTTAATTTTTGGATGGTGTTGGTAATCTATTAATTCAATATCTTCATAAGTAAAATCAAACAAATCATTGACATTTCGTTTAAATTGTATTTGTGGCAAAGGATAAAACGTGCGAGTTAATTGCAATTGCGCTTGATCAAAATGATTGGAATATAAATGTGCATCGCCAAGCGTATGAACAAAAGTTCCTACTTCATAACCCAAAACATGGGCCATCATATGCGTAAGCAACGCATACGAAGCAATATTGAATGGAACACCCAAAAAAACATCCGCACTTCTTTGATACAATTGACAACTTAATGTATTATTAGCTACATAAAATTGAAATAAACAATGACAAGGCGGAAGCGCCATTTTATCTATCTCTGAAGGATTCCAAGCGGAAACAATATGCCTTCTTGAATCTGGATTGTTTTTTAAACTATGCATCACATCACGAATTTGGTCAACCGAAAAGCCTTCTGAACCAATCCAATTTCGCCATTGTTTACCGTAAACAAAACCTAAATCGCCATATTTTTTTGCAAACGCTTCATCATCTTTGATTTTATGAACAAATTCTTTAATAGTCTCTCCTTGATAATCCGAGCTATTTTGATATGCTTTAAAAGGCCATTCATCCCAAATGCGAACATTATTTAATGCCAAATATCGAATATTGGTATCTCCTTTTAGAAACCAAATTAACTCATGAACAACAGACTTAAAATGCACTTCTTTAGTTGTAATCAAAGGAAATCCTTTTTGTAAATCAAATCGCATTTGATAACCAAAAATACTTTTTGTTCCTGTACCTGTTCGATCCGACTTATCCGTACCCTGATGTAATATTTCTTGAAGCAACTGATGATAAACTTCCATTCCTTTTATTTAATGTTGACAAATTTAATAAAAAGTATTTATTGGCATTGAAATTTTTGAGATTTCTATTTTATAATCCTGTTTTTAATTTGACGTAGTAAAAAAATATGTACTTTTGTAGCATGAAGCGAATATTCAATCAAAATCCAATTCTATCTATAATCCTAATCTCAGGATTATTTTTTATTCCTTTTTTGGGAAAAGTGCATTTGTTTGACTGGGATGAAGTCAATTTTGCCGAAATCTCAAGAGAAATGATTGCCAGCAATAATTATATGCAGCCACAAATCAATTACATGCCTTTCTATGAAAAACCACCACTTTTTATGTGGTTGCAGGTACTTTCGATGAAGGTATTTGGGATTAATGAATTTGCAGCACGTTTTCCCAATGCTCTTTTTGGAATTATTGTTCTTTGTAGTCTATTTATTATTGGACGAAGGCATTTCTCTGCTCGTATGGCTTGGTTTTGGGTACTGAGTATGGGCGCTTCGCTCACGCCCCATTTTTATTTCAAAACAGGCTTAATCGACCCCGTTTTTAATTTTTTTATTTTTCATGCCATCTACAGTTTTTGCTATTTATTTATTTGGAAAGAAAATTCGACGCGTCAGAATATACTACAAACCTTTCTTTCGGCACTTTTCGCCGCATTAGCCGTTATGACCAAAGGCCCTGTGGCTATTATCCTCATTGTAGGCACTTTGGGGTTTGCATGGATTTTGCTCAAATTCAAAAATCTTCCAAACATAGGCTACACCATACTTTGGATTCCGATGGTGTTGTTTTTGAGTGGACTGTGGTTTGCATACGAAACCCATCTGCACGGCAATAAATATATGAATGAGTTCATTACCTATCAAATCCGACTTTTCCAGACAGAAGACGCCAAACACGGCGGCACCCTACTTTTTCACCCTATAGCTTTGCTTTTAGGATGCTTTCCGGCTAGTATATTTATGTGGAGTGCCTTCAAAAAAAATATTCCTTTAACCTCGCAGTTCAATAACATTTTGTACAAAGTGATGTTATCCTGCTTTATTGTTGTTTTGGTCGTATTTAGTTTAGTTCAAACGAAGATTATTCACTATTCTTCTATGGATTATTATCCTATGACCTTTTTCTCGGCCTTGGGGCTAGCTTATTTGACAAAAGAATCCTTATCTTTTAATAAAATACAAGTTTTTTTATTGGGATTTATCGGATGCATCTGGAGTATTGCTTTGATATTCACGCCATTTGCGGGTCTTAATATAGAAAAAATCAAACCCTTCATACACGATGCCAATTTCCTAAACCAATTAGAAACGCCTATAGAATGGAATGCCTGGGCAAGTTTATTTGGTATTATTTTTGCGGGCATCTATTTCTACGGATTATTTCTTTTAAGAAAAAAACAAATTCAAAAGGCTGTAATCTTACTTTTTGTAGCTTGTGTATTTTGTATCCAAATCGTAATGCTGTATTATATTCCTCGTATAGAAAAAATGGTACAGGGCGCATTAATCGAATTTTGTCAAGAACATAAAACCGAAGATGCCAATCAGTGTGCGTTGTATATGAAAAGCTATGCGATGTTTTATTATTCCGAACGAAAACCATTTGAGAATGTGGAAGATACATTTAAGCATCTTCATTACTTATATCAGCCTATACAAAAAGATTGTTATTTCTTTTTGCGCACGATAGATACTGCCAAGCTAGATCATTCAATGGGTCCCAAAACATATAAAATGTACAACAAAAATGGATTTACTTTCTATAAAAGAGAAAAGTAAAATTTGCGTCATTTCGGAAATTTTTTCCCTGAATTTCTATTGAACTTTGAAAAATTTATCCGTGATCTCATCAATCAGAAGAAAAAAGATCCCCGATGTTTTTAACTCACAACAACTTACCGTCTTTCCGCAATTTTTTTTGATTTTATAATAACCTTTAAAAAAAATATGCGGAATCTCATTGTAATACCGTTCATACAATCAATATAGTCCAATCTTAGTTTTTCTTGATTGTACTATTTGCTTGTTATGACGGCATTTACCAAACTAAACTTACAAAATAGTTTGGACTATTTTATAAGTAAGTTTGGTATAAAAGGCACAGAGATCCCCGATAAATTTTCAATTTAGTTTTAGTTTAGTTACATACTATTTTGTTGCTGAAAATTTTCGAGGATGCTGCAGGTCTCGAGAACTTAGGATTCGGGAACGAAAGACCCGAATACGTCATCTCGGAAAATTTTTCTAAAATTTCTATTGAACTTTGAAAAATTTATCCGCGAGCTCAAAAAGTGGACATTGAAATTCAAGTTAATTTAAAAAAAATACAAGTTGTAATCAATTGAAATACATTGTCTTACATTAAAAAAATTAATTTTGCTTGTTACAACAAGCAATTTTATATAAAAACTGTTGATTACAACAAGCAAAATTAATACATAAAGCCAAAAACCCACAAAGGGATAGCATTTCCAGCGCCATGTTCCATATCATCTTTTACTACAAAGGCATTATCTTTATTATAAATTTGTTTTTTTGACTTAGACGCCCCTCCTATTTCAAAATGATATAGCCCATCTACAGTATAATCCGCAAAATCAGATAAATGAACGCGATGCACAACTTTTAATTGATTGACAAAAAATGTTTCACGCATAGTACCTTTATTGGGCTGCTGATTGGCCAATGCAAACTGAAGATTTGTATTATCGAGCAAGAGTTTATCTGGCTTTTGGAGCGAAGATATATGTGTAGGGTCGTAGTACATCATCTGCGTAATTCCTGCTTCCTGTAGATAATAAAAATAATGTATCAAGGTCTCCCGATTCAGGCCAATGTGGCTGCTTATTTTGGATACATTGGGCGTAAGCGGTACCGTTTCGGAGATCAACGCCAAAAGTTGCTTGAGCTGGTGTACAGAGGACATTTTGACATTGCGGAGCAAAGGCAGTTCTACTTCTATAATGAGCTGAAGCACCTGCTGCACCTTTGATACATAACGTAGTTCGTCTTCTAAAAAATAAGGATAATAACCACTGCTGAGATAATTCCCAAAATGCGCAAGCGGATTTATTTGTGCGGCTATATCCATTGTCAAAGACGTATGGCGCTGTAATATATCGTCAAGCGTCCATATAGGCAAATCCATTCCCAATTTCATATTCAAATACTCGCGATACGAAAGCCCCTGCATTGTGCAAATTATGGTTCTTCGGCTTAAATCAGCTTGAGAGTTAATAATTTCCAACATTGAAGATCCTGTAAAAACAACTTGCATAGTTGGATATTGGTCATAGATATTTTTAATTTCTATTGACCAATTGGGATACTTATGCACTTCATCCAAAAACAGATATTTTCCACCACTTCGATGAAACTCATCTGCCAAATCCACCAAGGTATTTCTATAAAAATAAATATGATCCATACTTACGTAGAGCGTCTGATGCAGCTGATCCAAAAGATGTAGTTTGATATATTGCAGCAACAGGGTGGTCTTCCCTACGCCACGTGCGCCCTTGATTCCTATCAATCGACTTCCCCAAGGAATGGTATGCAGATAATTTCGCACAAAATCCGTTTTTGTGGTAGCTAATAGACTTCTAAATAATTGCATAACTTGATTCATAATCACAATTTTGACTGCAAAGATACAAAATTGTTTGTTATGGCAATCATTTTTTATATTTTTTGTTTGTTTTAACAAGCAAAAAAACAAAAATACAAGATTTAAAAAACTAAGTTATTAAATTTTAAAGGCAAATACACTTATATTTCGTATTTTTGTAGATTAAACTAAAAAAATATAATCATCGCAAATGGAAAAGAATCAATATTCCGAAGAAATCGATTTAAAACAATTAGCAAAAAAAGTAATTCTTATCTCTAAGAATCGAAAAAAGATTTTTACAACTATGCTATTGATAATTATGGGACTTAGTATAGCATATTTTATTAAAGTAATGATAAAACCCAGCTATAAAAGCGAAGTGGTGCTAAAAAGTCGTTTTGTACGAAAAGATCAATTGGAAAATATAATAACGAAGTTTAACACAGCTATACAAGAAGAAGACACTTCTATTACTAAAAATGTATATGATGTTCTTATGTCTTGTAATATCGTAAAAATTGAAATCTCTGAAATTAAACCCGACATTACAAGTCCTGACAAAGATGATAAAACCAAATATTACAAACTAATTTCGTTTCATAGTGAAAAACCAAATACCGTTGAAATAGAAAAAATTGCAATAGTAATCAATCAAATTAAAGAAATTGCAAGTCAAGATAATGATATTATAGAAGGGAAAAAAAGAACAGAAAAAGCTATCGCTGAAATTGATTCTTTAGTAAGCGTTGCGTTTGAAGCGGGAAATTCGTTTAAAAACAAAATGAACATGCCCGGAAATATGATGGTGATGAACGACTTGTACAAAAGTTTAAATGACATCTTAGCTCGTAAGACAGGCCTTATGTATGAGCTTACAGGCTATCAAACAGAAAACATTATATTTAAAGCTTCTCCCTTAGTCCTCAATAAAAAAATAACAATGCCAACTATTATTTTTGTCATTGGATTTGCGATATGGTTTTTGATCTGTACCGTATGGGTTGGTGGCGTATTGGTTTTTGGGGATGGGGAGTAAAATATTAAAAGAATTAAATTATGATATTAGGTTACATAGATCCAGGTAGTGGGAGTGTTATAGTACAAGCACTTGTAGTTGCTTTTGCTACAATAGTTGTATTTTTTAAAACTATAAAGAATTACATTTTATCGTTTTTCAAAAAAAGCGATGAGGAAAATGAAACTATAGATAATTAAAAAAATAGACAATAGTTGATGCTAGAAAATTCATTTAAAGACCCAATGGGACATATTATAGAATCATCTGATAATTCTAAAATATTCCGAAAAGTAATGGGTGCGTATAAGGACGAGTTTATTGAATTTTATAACTCAACACTATACAATACGTTGCTTGAAAAAAAATATATTTTGCACATTGAATCTATACAGGAAGAGCAAGATGCTACCATTTTTTATTCGGAACGTATACATCCTATTACATATCCTTATGAATGGACGTTTCACCAATTAAAAGATGCAGCGCTATTGACCTTAAAAATTCAGAAACTTGCACTTACTTATGGTTATAGCCTCAAAGATGCCACCCCTTTTAACATTGTTTTCAAAGGATATCAGCCTTTTTTTGTAGATTATTTTTCATTTGAAAGATATAAAGCCAATAAACCTTGGGTTGCTTTTGAGCAATTTATGAAAATGTTCTACCTGCCTCTAGCAGTAAGAGAATATACACCCATAAACTTATCTAAAGACTTGATATCGCATATAGATGGTTTTGAATTGCGGGATTATATATCGATGCTTCCTACAAAAGCGTATTTCAATATTTATCATCTGATCAACCTTATCGTGCCATACAAATGGATCAATAAAAATAAACGAACTAGCCATAGTGAAAAACCAAATTTTTCACTTGAAAAACAAATAAAACTGATTGAATTTTTATTTGATGCTATCAAAAACATGCGTCCACACAAACAATTGACTACTTGGAACGACTATTATGACCATACCATTCTTGAGAATAATTATCTTGAAGCCAAAACTCAATTGATACAAAATTGGATTAAAGAATACAAAGGCTCAACCCATACGGCTATAGATTTTGGGACAAACAATGGTTATTTTGCAAAATTATTGAAGACAAAGTTTGAAAGTGTATTAGCTACCGATATTGATTATGACTCGGTAGACGCGCTCTATCTTTCCATTAAAAAAGAGAAAGATTCTAGCATAACGCCTTTTCATGCCGAACTACACAATCCCACGCCGGCTATAGGATGGAATCTATTAGAAAGAACTTCTTTTTTTGAAAGATTTAAAGGAAATTTAGGAACTGCATTAGCTATTACCCATCATCTTCGAATCACAAACAATGTGCCTTTTGAACTTCAAGCTAAATTTTTTGCATCCTGCGTAGAACATTTAATTGTAGAATACGTAGACAAAAAAGATCCTAAAGTTCAGATACTACTTTCCAAAAAGGAAGATGTATATTCTACCTATTCTATTGAAGAGTTTAAAACAGCTTTTGAAACCTATTTTATGATTCACGAAGAAACTCCTATCGATGGTTTTGATAGAGTTTTGTTTAAAATGGAGAGGAGATGATAGAGAAAATATATAAAAATAATTGGACTTTATTTATACTTACTCAACTATACTTTTTTCTTTTCAATTTAAATAAAACAGAAACAAGACTTAATGAAATAAGTACAGATAACTTTATACATTTCTTTATACATATTTTTATAAGTTTTATAATTTATTTTATTTCTATTTATTTAAAAAAGAAAAAAGGAGTGATATATGGATTATTTATAATTTCTATTTTTCAATTTTTCATTTTTTATAAACAAATTGCTAAAAATATTTTATCAACATATATAAACTTAGGCAATAAATATCTTATTTATTTTATTTTTATTCTTGTCCTTTCATTAATAATGTTTGCTATATTAAAAAAATCTACTAATCATCTTTTATCAATAATTAAAATTTGTTTTATTTCTTTAGTACTATTAAATTTAATTGAAATC
>JAFEIJ010000005.1 GCA_017495115.1 Chitinophagaceae bacterium
GTTTTTAGTAGTTAATTTTAAATATTTCTGTATAAAAAAATGATTTTTTTAGAATATTTCTTAGTAAATTTGAGATACAAAAACAAAGATTTTTACGTTTATTTGTTTGTTTTTTATTGCAATTTTCTATGATTCAATATTTTATATTTTTTATTTTCTTGTTCAATTTTTTAATATAAATCATTTAAAATTGAATGCATATAAGATAAAAATCGTACTTAAATTTTTATATAGAAATATTGCTTTGGTGCTTTATTGTCAGCATTAATGATCATTCCAATCGAACCTAAATCTATGGCGTAGTTATATTGATGTTTTCCACAAATATACTTCCATGCGGAATGCATTTCCGAATTATATCGAATATCATCGACGATGACAATGCTTTCTTTTTCTAATAGTTGTTCAATCAAGCGGTAGTACTTAGTCGTTGCTTCAAAGGTATGATTTCCATCTAAAAAAACAATCTTTTGTTTAATATTTTTATTACAAAACAAAGGAATTTCTTCATCAAAGTCACCTGTTTTAAAGTTCACATGATCAAATAAATGATTATAAGGTTCGATAATGTTTTTAATTGCATTGATGTCAATAGTTGTTATATTTTTGTTTTTTAAAGCTTGACTAAAATACAAACAACTTACTCCGAGTGAAGTCCCTACTTCTAATACATTTCCATTAAAATATTGAGCCGAATTAAATAAAATTTGGCCAATTTTTTCGTTGATACTGGTTTTTTTGTAACGGGCAGAAATTTTAATTTTTTTATTACCATGACGATGGCTACCTAACTCTATTAAACTAATTTCTTCATGATTTTCACTTAAGTAATTGCGATAACTTCCAATGTTAAAAGCAATATCATTAGGAATTGATTTTTGTAGTTCATTGTAAAAGTTAAATAAAAAAGGCGTATGAAGATATAAATTGTTTTGAGCTTTATACCAATATTTTAAATAAGAAACAACTCTAAAACAAAAGTCTTTGAATTGCATTAAAATCCAGAATTGAATTGACTTTCTTCTATACCTAAATCAAATGTTATAGATAATTTCATTTGATTATCTAATGGGCTTCGTTGTTGTTTTAGTGGAACTAAATACGAGAAGTCAAGCATCATTTTTTTGTATCTAAAACCTGCTCCTGCAGTTGCAAAATTTCGTCCTCCGGCATTTTCAGGTTCAAAAAAGTAGCCTGTTCTTAAGAAAAAGGTTTTCATATAAGAATATTCAATGCCAGCTTGAACAATGATTTCTTTGATTTCACCGCCCATGCCATCTTCAGAGTCACCGAAAGAAGATAATACACCGGCGATAGAAGATTGCTGACGATATTCGGGATCTAAAATTGGCGTATTGTTCGGACCATTTACATATCTTAAACTTGGTACTAATAATTTATTAAACTCTAAGGTTGCTCTAACTTTATTGGCGTCGTCAATACCTGCTTCAAAAGTGGTTCCAAATCCTAAATTTGCTGGAAGATAATCCGCTTCTCCATCACTTAAATATTGCATTTTAGAGCCAATATTACTCATATTAAATCCTATGTTTAATCTTGAACTTTCCAATCCATTTATTTCTAAAGGTTTTGAATAAAACGTAGAAAAATCGACAGCAAAAGCCGTTCCTGCAGATACATCATTATTCTGAAGGCCACTCGATAGATTCGAATAAATAAAACGTGCGGATGTTCCTATGCTAAAAAATTCGGCTAATTTAAATGCATAATGCCCTTCTAAAACAAACTCATTAGGTTTGCCACTACCATTGGGGCCTCCTTGATCATTGGTATATTGAATTTCACCAAGTGTAAAATATCGAAATCCCGCACCAAAAGTATGGTTTTCATTTATTTTTTTATATCCACTGGCTGTCGCTAGGTAAATGTCATTTGTGATTTGTCGTAGCCATGGTGCAAAATTTAGAGATGCGCCATAATCACTCTCGGCAAAAGCAAATTTAGCAGGATTATGGAAACCGCTCATCGCATCAGGACTTGTACTGACACCAACATCTGCCATACCACTACTGCGCGCATCAGGAGAAATTCTAATAAATGGAACTGCAGTAGTAATCGTTTGAGTCAATCCTTTTTTATTTACACCTTGCCCTATTAAATTTCCAATACTTATTGATAAAATGATAAAAAATGCAATGCCTCTCTTATTTCTCATTAATTTTGATATATCTTTATTGTTATGAAACGCAAAATAAATACTTTTATTGTAAAACAACTAATTTTTCGTATTTACTTGCCGTTTTTCCTTTGCTGTCACGAATGGTTAATTGATAAATGTAGGCACCTCTCCCGATTCGATCGCCATAGTTATCCAAACCATTCCATTGGATCTGTTTGCTCGAACGAAATCCTTCCGTTGTAATTTTTTGATGAATACTTTTTACAACTTTTCCAGACACCGTCATCACATTTACGGTTACATCTAATAAATCTCCTGGTCGATTGTGTTCAAACTCAAAATACGTATTGGTTGTAAATGGATTTGGGTAATTTAATAATCGGTTCAAGACCAATTCTTCGTTGGCATAAACATAAAATTCGGTATAGCCTTCACCCATATTATTTTGAACATCCCAAGCCCGCACACGCAAGGTATGTTTTCCTTCAGCTAAATTATAGAATGGAAATAAAACGCGTCCTTGTGTATAGTCGTCAACTTCGGTTTGGTAGTAATTATTAAGGACAATAGGTGATTTCGTATTTTCGTCTAAAAATGCTTCAATATCATGACCAACACCTGTATTCGAAGTATTAATTCCATTTTCGTCTTTTAATTTAGTAAATAATCTTGGGTTGGCATCTGTGGTGCCGCCAAAACCAAATTTTTCATCATTCATGAATACATTTACGATGGGTGGCTTGTTGTCTTTTTCTGCATTCAAATTACTTCCACCAATAATCACATTATCATCAAACCCAGAAGCATCGCGATATGGTTTTTGTCTTATATCCGAAGCGTAATAAACAATTCGACCTTTTCCAATAGCATAATTTATATTTTTAGGAACGATAAATGTTATTGAAAATTGACCATTTATAACCGTTGCTTTACCTCTAAATATTCGATTATTTTGGATCTCAAACGTATCTTTTTTGTTCAATGTGCCATCATTGTCATTCGTTAATGCTTTATTTTTTTTATCAAAAATTGTGACATCACAAACGCCGTTAAAATCTTGAATGATGGTGTTGTTTAAATTAGTAACCGCCCCTTTTAGCGTAATTTTACTTAAAGATTTCAAGGTGTCATCGGTTCCATTTGAAATACTGGTTGTAATGACATTAAATTTGGGTTTGTTTATAATCAATGCCGGATCGCCAAGTAATACAATTTTTTGAGAATTAATATTTAAGTTGTTTCTATTTTTTGTATTTCTTGCTATCGCGCCAAAGTCTCTGTATTCATTGTTTGGGCCATCTTTTTTGAAAAATTCTTCAATGAACGTATTCATAAATCGTTCTTGATCGGTAATATATACTTCTCGGCTTGTAGTCATCATCGCAATAGCACCGCCATCGCGTTGCATCAAGAATTTTTCTCCAGCCGATTTTTCGTTATTGGGGCGATCGTATGGCGCAAATCCACAAGTTGCGGTAGTTACAAATGGGAGATTATGGATGTTTTTATAAGTTTCGATATCTTTTATAGAAAGTACACGTTCTTGTGCCAAGTTATTTTGCCCACCATGTCCGATATACGTCATCAATAATCCTCCAAAAATCATACGATCTTTGATGAGTTTATCGGCTTCTTCATAACGTTGACCGCCAGAAAAATTTTCTTGACGAAAAGCATCTAAATAAATTTTTTCAACTTGCGTTTTAACACTATCTTTTAATCGATTTGCGATACTTTCAGACTGGAATAAGAAATCGACATCAAAATTATTATCGACATCATCCGCAACCAAAGAGGTGTAATTTCGCCAATCGCCATATGATGCTGCCGATTTATATGCTTTAATTTTTTCAAATGCATAATTGGCTTCGGTAAGCGAATTAGCTGGTATTCTTCCAATTCCGATATCCAAGTCGCCACCTTTATCTAAAGTCGATTCGCTTGCATCCAAAAGTCCATAAAAATCATCTGTACAATAGGAAGTTGAATAGTTTTCGGGAGAAATCGTTTCATATGTTGGAATAAAATCTTCTTGATCTTTTTGATAAATACTGGCATCTCCAAAAAGTAATAATGTTTTTGGATTCCCTTTTGATTTGAAGTATTTCATCATTCTTCGTATTGCCATTATATCTTTATTACCACTGCTAAATTCATTATAAATAGCATCTATATCAATGACATTGGTTGTAATTCCGCGTTCTTCTTCATGAAATTTTGCAATTTTTTGCGCCACTTCAATCCAATTTTGAGGTGCAATAATGGTATGATATGCGGCAGAAAATCCCTTAATGTCTTGATTTTTTATTTTGCCAATTGCTATTGGTGTTTTTACATTATTATTTTCAAAAGCAATAAACTCTTGAAGTGTATTGTTATTAAAAAGAATACTATTTCCATCTAATATACTTCGGATATTTTTAATATCCGTAACGTTCCAAACGGAAATATTTTTGCCACCTAAATCAATTTTGAATTCTAAAAGTTTATTATTACCCAATTCTTCCGTCGTCAAAAAATATAAAGGCTCGCTCTGAAATCGTAGAGGAGTTGTTGCATTTACTGAAAAATAATCTAAATAAAAGGATTCGGGTGAACTGGTATTTAATCTAAATTTTACGTTTACAGATTTGTCGGAAGCTATAAATGTAAAAGTGTCCATTTGAAGATTTGGGCTATTGCTGATGCTTTTTGAATACGCAAAAACATCATTTATAAATACAGAAAGTACCGCCGAAGTCATTTTAGTATAATAAGAAAATCGCCCAATACAATTGCTTCCAGCGCTTAATCCTTGCATCGGAACGGAAAATTGATATTCATTTCTTATATTGGTCATAGCTGGGCAAAACCAAGTTCTACCGGTTTTATTTGGATTGACAGAATCTTTTTCAAAAACACCAAAGTCATTAAATGTACTAAATATTCGCTGTGGTGAGCCACTCAGTCTTTGCGTTGATATTGTTTTTTTACTTCCGTTTGAGGTTGTGATGAAAAAATGCTGAAAATCAGCGTAATACGCCGAAGTGTGTTTCATTTGGTTATTTTCGGGCTTCCAAGCGAAAGGCCCTTTGCCAAAAAATAACACAAAGTCTTCGGAATCCCAAATATCATTATTATTTGCATCTTGAATTTGAATGGAATTTTCAGGTAAATCTTCAAAATAAGGCGCCGCGTTGTCTTCTTCTAATGCCCCACCACTGTATCCAAAAACACCAAACGTTGAAAATCGTAACTCATTGGACGGCACTTTTAGGTTTTTGGTCATAAAATCAAAATCGATTTTATAAATACTTGTTTGTGGAATGGCAATTTTATACCAATTTCCTGATTTTAAAGAATTTGAAGCTCTTGATGTTACTGTAGGTAATTTTTGAGAAAAATGAACGTTATTAATACAAAGTAGCAATAAAATAAGAATTACTTTACATTTTTTAGATATATACTCTATTTTTGTACGCATAAATTATATTAAAATTCAAAGATATAAATTAATTTTTAATTGGTTTGCATCAAAAAAACAAACATATTAATTAACGCCTATGATTCAATTTTATTTTTATAAACACCATTAAATTTTTGCGATGCGTTTTACAAAAATAATTTTTATTATAATATGTTTTGGTGCTTTTAATTGGATGAAGTTAAATGCGCAAGATCCTCATTTTTCCCAATTAAGTCAAACTCAAAATGCGGTTAATCCTGCTTTTACAGGAATTATGTATGGTCCAAGAGTGGTTTTACACTATCGTTCGCAATATCCAAGAATAGGAGCTGAAGTTAATTCAGGCTTTAATACCGTTTTTGGTTCTTATGATCAATTTATTTCGCCATTAAATTCAGGTTTAGGTATTCAAATTCTCAACGATCGGTTTGGAGCCGGATTAATGAGTCGATTTTCATTAGAACTTATGTATGCGTATCAGCTAAAACTGAGTCCGAAAAATGCCATAAGATTTGGTCTTTCAGGAAATTACAACCGTCAACAAATTGATTATTCCAATTTGCGTTTTTTTGATCAAATTCATCCCATTTTAGGCTTTAGCTCTGGTTTAGCTACAAATGAAGAAGTTTCGGATGCCTATAATACGTCCTATTTTAATTTTAATGCCGGAATGCTTTATTTTACAAATGATTATTATTTTGGAATAAGTGCTCGAAATTTATTGCCAAAAAAAGATTTCTTTTCTTCAGAGCACACGTCCCGATTTGCGCATACGTTAATTTCGCTTCAAGCCGGTGCTCATATGCGATTTGGTCCAGAACAAAAATATGTTTTTGCGCCACTTCTTCAGTTTGACCGACAATATGGATATCAAAAATTGGTAGGAAATTTCATTTTTGGATATGACATTTTTAATGCAGGGCTTGGATTTAGACATAATTTTAATGATTTAGAATCTATTTCATTGATCGCTGGATTTACATTAAAAAATATAAGAATTTCTTACAGTTATGATGTCGTAACGAATGCGCTAAAAAGTTACAGCGGAGGAAGTCATGAAGTTGGCATTCGGTTTTTATTAAATGGTGATGACACGTCTTTAGCTCCAAATTCGGAAAAAGAAATTATGTACTGCCCAGATGTCATGAAGTTTTAAAAGAAAGATTATATTTAATTTACTAAAAAAGTTTTATCTTTGTAGGTATTACGTTGCTTAATTCAGAATTTTATGAAAAGAAGCCCATTTATAAGTATTTTTTTTGTGATTTTTTTATTTGGTTTGGTTGCTTGTGAGGACCCAAATCCTTCAAGTGCTTATCCTGCGGATAAAGCATATAATCTCAATGTACCATCTTATTTTCCCAAACCAATCATACCTGCGGATAATCCGCTTACCGAAAATAAAGTATTATTAGGAAGAATGCTCTTTTATGACCCAATTTTATCATTAGATAGCTCGGTTTCCTGCGCTTCTTGCCATGAGCAGCAATTTGCTTTTGGAGATAATAAAGCGCTAAGCAAAAAAGTAGGACATGGCTCTACAAAACGAAATAGTTCGGTATTGTTTAATTTGGCCTTTACCAATTCATTTTTTTGGGATGGGCGCACCAATACGCTTGAAGCGACTTGCCTTGACGCACTTATCGATGAGCAGCAATTTGATTTTAAATTTGTAAAACCAAGAATCGAGAAACGTAATGAATACAAACGGTTATTTGGAACGGTTTATAAAACCGAAAATATCACAGAAGATCAAATCGTAAAGGCTTTGGCAACATTCATACGAACAATGGTTTCCGCTAATTCCACCTTAGATAAAGGGAAAAAAGAAGGGGATCCTGAGAAATATTTGTCCGTAGCAGCTCGAAAAGGCAAAACATTGTTTGAAAACGAAGATGCGGATTGTTTTCACTGTCATGGTGGGGCCAATAATTGGCTGTTTACAGATAATCAAATGCGAAATAATGGTTTGGATTTAACTAATAATTTGTTTGGATTTAAAGATTTTGGTTTTGGCGGATTTTCTAAAAATTCGCAAGATAACGGCAAGTTTAAAACGGCTTCTTTGCGCAATTTAAGTTACTCAGGTCCATTTATGCACGACGGACGATTTGCTACAATCGACGAAGTCATTCAGCATTATAGTGTAGGCGTTAAAGAAAGTCCTTCGCTAGATGTTCTTATGGAGTTTAGCAAACAAGGCGGCGTCAATCTATCGCCTTCGGAAGCGTTCGAGTTAAAATCCTTTTTATTGTCGTTGGATGACCCTGATTTTATTAAAGATCCGCAATTTAGTAATCCATTCAAATAATTTGATTCATGCAAGGAATATTAATCGATTTTAAAGATTCATATACCCTTAATCTTTGGGAAGCATTTAGGCAAATTGGATTGAAATTAGATATCATTAGTTATGAAGATATTCATAACATAGATATTAAAAATTTAAAGATTGATTGCTTAATATTATCGCCCGGCCCTTATAATCCTTCGAATTATCCAAACATTTTAAATTGGATTCAATTTTTTGAAAAAAAAATCCCAATTATTGGAATCTGTCTGGGGCATCAAATCATTGGAGCGTTTTATGGTCATTCTGTTAAAAGAGCCAAAGATCCAATACACGGAGTTCCTATAAACGTTTCATTTAAGAATCATAATATTTTTCCTTTCGAAAAAACGGAAGTTATGCCTTATCATTCATTGGTAGTTGATCCATTAGAATCATCGCCTCTAATTACCATCGCCATTAATGATTCCAACGAAATCATGGGATTTAAACACCGCAATTTGCCAATTTTGTCCGTTCAATTTCATCCAGAATCTGTAGGGACAATCCAATCTAAGGAATTTTTTGAAGCTTTTTTGCGTTTAATCAATAAGAGTCCATCAAATCCTTAATAGACTAATTATATGAAATCGAGTATTGTTCGAAAAGCCCAATTTAATGCTGCCCATCGCCTTTTTATTAAAGATAAGACGGATCAAGAAAATTTAGAAATTTTTGGAAAATGTGCGTATCCAAATTATCACGGACATAATTATGAGCTTCATGTAAAACTATCAGGAGAAATAGATTCTGAAACAGGTTTTGTATATGATATTGCCAAATTAAGAGCAATCATTGACGAAGAAATTATTGAAAATTACGACCATCGTAATTTGAATTTAGATACTGAAGATTTTAAAAATATAATCCCAACGGTAGAAAATATTGCGGTTGTTATTTATAATCGATTGCGTAAAAAAATTGAAAACCAATTTGAAATTCAAATCAAATTGTATGAAACGCCACGAAATTATACCATTTATCCAGATCAAAATACCTTTCTATAAAAATAATGGAAACTAAAGTAACTTTTAGAAATACACAAGCAAAAACATCTATACTTTTGGCATTAAGCGAAGCAAAATGTGCGTTGTCGCATGCGCAACTTAACGAAAAATTGCAAGGGATTTGTGATCGAGTTACGATTTATAGAGTTTTGGATCGATTGATTTCTGAAAAAAAAGTACATCGAATAGCAGATATAGATGGTTCGATAAAATATGCTTCGTGTCATCAATGTAATCACCCAAAAACAGAGCTTCATACCCATGTACATTTTAGTTGCCAAAAATGCAAAATGCTCATATGTCTAGATCAAATTGAGCCAAAAGTAGTCTTACCTGATGGATTTGAAATTAAAGAAACTAATTTTACGATTAGCGGATTTTGTAACCAATGTAATGTTTAAATTTTATTTATGAATATACCCGTTCAAACACTTTTTATTTTCAAATTAATTATTGCTTTAGCGTTTATAATTTTAGGAATTGTCGCTTTTTTTGTAAAAGACAAATTTGAGATTCCATCTCTTAATATGAATCTTTTTTCATTACTCGTAATTATTTATGGTATTTTTCGTTTATACCGAGTAAAGCAATTTTACAATCAAGAAATTAATAATAATTAATCCATTATGAAATATCAAATTATAATTTTTACATCGCTCTTTTTTATTTTTTCCTGTAATTCTTCAAAAAAAGAATCGGATACACCCATTAAAGGAACCATAAATGTGTTGGTTGACGAAACCTATAAGCCACTAATTGATTCAGAAAAAATGATATTTGAATCGCACTACAAAGAGGCTAAAGTCAATTTATTTTACCGACCAGCTGTAGAAGTGATGGAAGGTTTTGCCAATGATTCGTTTCGTGTTTTAATTTCTTCAATAGTTCCAGATACAAATGCGTTGAATAATTTCTTTACGGTACATAAGTTTAAGCCAAAAACGGTGGCGGTTGGTAAAGATGCAGTGGCAATTGTAACCCATAATTCAAAAAAAGGACTTCAATTAAGAGTTTCAGAATTGCAGAAAATTCTTTCTGGAGAAATAACCGATTTTTCACAAATCAAAGGTTCTAAATATTCAGGAAAAATCAATTTAGTTTTTGATAATAATAAATCGAGTACGTTAATTTATATGCAAGATGAAATTTTAAAAGGAAAACCTTTTAATGCAAATGCTTATGCACAAAATTCGAATGAAGAAGTTATGGAATATGTTTCAAGTAATACTAATGCGCTTGGGGTCATTGGAGTTAGCTGGATTAGTGATGAATCGGACGAAAATAGCCAAAAGTTTACAGAAAAATTAGCTATTGTAGAAATTGGAGAAGATAACAGTCCTTATTTTTATAAACCTCAACAAGCGTATATTGCTTTGCATAAATACCCATTAAGAAGATTAATTCAAGTAGCCGTAAAAGAAGGTGGCGCACGATTAGGCTCTGGTTTTACTAATTTTTTAACGGGTGAGTATGGTCAAAAAATAATATTGAGCGCTGGATTAGTTCCTGCAGTGGCTCAAACTCGGGTTGTAATGACTAAATAAATAAAAACTATTTTATTTTAACTAAAATCGTGCCATTGAGTTCTAAAAAAAAGTATATTTTTGTGAATTAATTATTAACTACAATATGAGCTATCAATCTTTTATTTCAAATATTCATCCTGCTGCTATCGAAGCAATGTATCATGATTACAAATCAAATCCGACTTCCATCGACCCAGAGTTAAAGAAGTTTTTTGATGGTTTTGATTTGGCTATCGATATGCCTAAAGCAGCATCAGGAGGCAATTTTGATGGCGATGAGCTCAAAGTTTTTAGTTTGATCAATACATACAGAAATTATTCACATCTTTTGTCGGATACCAATCCCATTAAAAAAAGAAAAGATCGTGGGGTTAATTTAAGTTTATCTCGATATGGATTAAAAGATTCTGACTTAAATAGAAAATTTCAAGTTTCTGCTCATGTTGGGCTTAATAATGCAACCTTAAAAGATTTAATTGCTCATCTTGATAAATGTTATGTCGGTAAAATTGGATTTGAAATCAATCAAGTTCGAGATACCGAAGAGCAAGCTTGGCTGTTAGAGCAAATTGAAAAAAAATATCCCTCAACCAATTTATCAATTGAACGCGAAACAGAAATATTAAGGTCTTTAAATAAAGGTGTTGTTTTTGAGGAATTTTTAGGTAAAAAATTTATAGGAGAAAAAAGATTTTCCCTTGAAGGTGGAGAAAATACAATCCCTGCGCTAGAAACCATTATTGATCACAGTGCGTCACTTGGCGTAAAAGAAGTAATGATTGGAATGGCGCATCGAGGTCGTTTGAATGTTTTGGTTAATATTATGAACAAAACCTATGAAGAAATTTTCACCGAATTTGAAGGCGTAAAAGCTGACGAAGTAGCCGGAGATAGTGATGTAAAGTATCATAAAGGTTATCAATCAATGCGGTCAACTCCTCACGGTGAAGTTTATTTAAATTTATTGGCGAATCCTTCGCATCTTGAGGCGGTTAATCCTGTTGTATTAGGTTTTGCAAGAGCAAAATCAGATATCGAATACCAAGAAGATTACTCAAAAGTTTTACCTATTATTATTCATGGAGATGCCGCAGTTGCTGGTCAAGGAATCGGCCAAGAGGTTGCTCAGATGAGTTTATTAAAGGGATTTCGAAATTTTGGAGCCATTCATTTTGTAATTAATAATCAAATTGGTTTTACTACGGATTTTGATGACGCTAGAAGTAGTGATTATTCTACAGCAATCGCTAGTATTACCAACGCTCCTGTATTTCATGTAAATGGCGAAAGTGCGGAAGATGTCGCGTTTGCTTGCGAATTAGCGGCGGCTTATCGAATGAAATTTAAAAAAGATGTGTATGTAGATATGGTTTGTTATCGCAAACACGGTCATAACGAAAGTGATGATCCCAAATATACACAACCAGAGATGTATAGTTTAATCTCAAAAAAGAAAAATCCAAGAGATATTTATGCGGATTATTTAGCCCAAAAAGGAAAAAATACAGCGGAACTTGTTAAACAATTAGATAAAGAATTGTATGATGAGTTACAAAACCGATTAAATAAAGTAAAAGAAGAAATTTCGGAATATGTGTATCGTCCAAGCGAAAAAGCTTGGCATAAAATGATGAAAGCCCGAAGTCAAGATTTTGCAAAAAGTCCAAATACAGCGATTTCTAAAGCTGATTTTGAAAAATTAACAGAGTCTATTTTTACAATTCCAAATGGTTTTAGTCCATTAAAGAAAATTGAAAAACAAATGAACGAATGGAAGTCAAAAATGACTTCTCAAAAAGTCTTAGATTGGCAAGCTGGAGAATTATTGGCTTATGCTTCTATTTTAAATGATGGAAAAGATGTTCGTTTTACGGGTGAAGATGTAAAACGAGGCACATTTTCGCATCGTCATGCGTTTCTTTTTGATCAAAATACGAATCAAGAATTTAATCGTTTGAGTTTGATTAAAGAAAATCAAGGTAAACTTAGAATGTTTAATTCTTTATTGTCTGAATATGCCGTTTTGGGTTATGAATTTGGATATTCTATTGCAACTCCTGAACATTTAGTGATTTGGGAAGCACAATTTGGAGATTTTAATAATGGCGCACAAATTATTATTGATCAATTTTTGATGAGTAGTGAAACTAAATGGAAAGTGAATTCGGGTATGGTTTTATTATTACCTCACGGATATGAAGGACAGGGTCCGGAACATAGTAGCGCTAGAATGGAACGATTTTTACAGCAATGTGCCGAATTTAATGTTCAAGTAGTAAATATCACAACGCCTGCAAATTATTTCCACGCCATTCGTCGTCAGTTATCTCGTAATTTTAGAATTCCACTTATAGTAATGTCTCCAAAATCGCTTTTAAGACATCCAAAGTGCATCAGCCCTGTTGAAGATGTTTTAGAAGGAGGGTTTCAAGAATTGATAGATGACAAAGAGGCTAATCCAAAAGAAGTAAAACGTGTTTTATACTGTTCTGGTAAAATTTATTATGAGCTATTGGCCAAAAAAGAAAGTGAAAATAGAAAAGATGTAGCCATCGTTCGATTAGAGCAATTATATCCAATTCCTATTGAGCAATTAGAAAATTCATTTGAAAAATATGCATCTGCAGAGAAATGTTGGGTTCAAGAAGAGCCAGCTAATATGGGTGCTTGGACATATCTTTTAGATCGTCAATATCGTATGAAAGGAGAAGCTTTCTTTAAATTGATTTCTAGAAAGACATCTTCTTCTCCTGCAACAGGAAATAAAAAGCAGCATATTGATGAAGTTAATGATATTATGTTTAAAGCATTTGATGTTAAATAAGATCATTTAATGTCGGAGCCTTATTTCAACTTAACTTCATTCTTAACATCTCTTTCTCAAGAAGAACTTTTAGTTTATGAGCGTACTAAGCGTTTTCTTAAACTTGAAAAAAAACTGTTTAATACCATTTTAACACAACCAAAAGTAGAGTTGATTTTTAATTTTTCAACTCAAGATGGTATTTATTCTATTTTAGCACTTATTGAAGCTATGGATTCTATTTTAAATGATTTAGAAATTAAAATCTTTAATGAAATAAGTTCTGACGATTTGCTTACGATTTTTCATAATGGGAAAACGTTAGTTATTGGTATAGCAAATTATGACCAAAACTCCGAAATTTTTTCAAATATTCAATTAGAAATCTATGAATTTTTGAGATAGTTTTTAGAAACTGAAAAAAAAACATATTTATCTGAATAATGAATTATATTTGCGTTTAATTTTAATTATAAATTATGGACACCGACCCGGTCAGTTACTTTAATATTTTTCTTACCATTTTTTTAGTTTTTTTAAATGGCTTCTTTGTAGCAGCTGAATTTGCTATCGTTAAAGTGAGAATTTCTCAATTAGAATCCCTCGGAAAAGGAAGCGTTGGCTCCAAAATTGCCATTCAAGTGGTTCAACATTTAGATGCCTATTTAGCCGCAACACAACTCGGAATTACCTTGGCTTCTTTAGCATTAGGTTGGGTAGGAGAGTCCACGATGCATCATATTATTGTTAAATTTTTAGTAGCTTTAAATGTTTTTCCGCCTCTTGAAGCAATAGCTTTAGCCAATAAAATAGCACTACCAATAGGTTTTTTTATTATCACGTTTCTTCATATTGTTTTAGGTGAGTTGGTTCCTAAATCTATTGCGATTCGAAGCCCATTCAAAACAACCCTTTTAGTGGCACCTCCACTAAAAATATTTAGAACATTATTCTTGCCGTTTATTTCTTTTTTTAATGGTATTGCTAATGCTATTTTAAAATTAGTAGGTATGCGTGCCTTAGACGATTCGGATATTCACTCGGAGGAAGAGTTGAAATTAATCATAAGCGAAAGTGCTGATGGAGGAGCGATCGAAGATAGCGAACGTGAATTGATTCAAAACGTTTTTGAGTTTGATAATCGATTGGTGAAACAAATTTTTAATCACAATAGTAAAGTATCAGGCATTCCCATTGAAAGTACGATTGAAGAAGCTACCGAAATCGTAATTCATGAAGGTTATTCTAGATACCCTGTTTATAGTGGTTCTTTAGATAATGTGATTGGGATGGTGCATTCAAAAGATGTTTTGTCGAGTGCCATACATAAAAATAATAAAAAATTAAGTGACATCAAAAGAGATGTTTATTATGTAAACGAAAATAAAAGAGTCCTTGATTTGTTGCGTTCGTTTCAAAAAAAGAAAACGGAATTTGGTGTTGTTGTTGATGAATTTGGAGCAACAATTGGTATTATTACCATGGAAGATATTCTTGAAGAATTGGTAGGTGATATACAAGATGAGCATGATAATGAAATGGCCATTGTAGAAAAAATTAAAGAGGATGTTTTTAGAGTATATTCATTAAATTCTTTGGATGATATCAATTCCTTTTTGCCTAAATCCATTCCTACCGATGAAAGCTATGAAACTTTGTCGGGTTATATTGCCACATTAAGCGAAAATTTGCCACAAAATGGTGAAGAGTTTGAAAATGAGGATTATCGATTCAAAATATTAACGATGAATCGTAAAAGTCCGGAGGTAATTGAACTGTATTTAAAACCTTAAAATAGTCTATTTTCATGATTCAAAGAGTTCAAAGTTTATTTATTGTTATTATTTTAGTTATTACAATAGCTACCTTAATTTTAACCTATAAAGATGCTAATGATGTTGTTCATAAAATTTCGGATAATATATTAGTATTTAGCACTATAATTTTTAATTTGCTTCTTGGATTTTTAGCATTAATTTTATTTAAGAGAAGAAGAATGCAAATTAGAGCATTGTGGATTTTAATTTTATGTAGTACGGTAATGATTTATGAATTTTATACAATCATTGGATTTCATAATAATTTGTTTTCATATATTTTTCCTTTATCAATTATCCTATTAGCCGTAATTAGTATTTTTTATATCAAAAAAGATATAAAGTTGGTTGAAGGCGCAGATCGTTTAAGATAATTATTCTAGAAATCGCCATTGCATTTTAAGATAAAAAGCAGAGGGCGTAAATGGAAAAAATTGAGCGGAATACGTATTGTTTTCAAGTATTGAAGTCATTGAGTTTTCATAACAAAGCGAAACCAAAACGGTATTAATTTTTGCAGTGGCAAATAAATCGACAAGTGGGAATATATTGGCTTTAGAGGCGTTATTTACATCTGTAAATTGCATAAATATTGGATTGTAGTTCATCAGTCGGTGCGACGCGATAATGTTTAAACTTCCTCCAATCATATAGGTCAAATGCGAATCAAATGCTTTGTTTCTTAATGCAAAAGTTCCTTTATACCACATTTTTTCAAAAATACCGGTTTGATAAATCAATCGATGATTCGAATACAAAATCCCATAACTAAGTTCTTTTTCCAATTGAACATTCAATCCGCTCATAATCATGCTATTTGGGTTCCAATTCGCATCAAAATAAAAGAAATCTTCTACCCTTGTGTAGCCAATTCTTAGATTCATATTGTATTTAGGAATGTTCATTTTAAAATAAGCATCCAAGGTTTTTTGATTTCTTAAATCGAAAAATAACGAGGTGTTTTTTGATTCAAAATAATTATGAAAATATCCCGGTCTTTGTGAAAAAAGCTGAATTTGCCCTTCAATTTGAGCAAATTTTTGATTGGATACCAATTTTGAACTAAGTTTAAAATCGCCTTGCGTATAACCAGATAAAGAAAGATACGCGTTATTTTCTAATTGAGAATTTAGCGGCAATTTTGATTGCATAACGCCTCCTAAAGCAATTACAAAATTATTTGAATACATCGCTGAATCTGCTTTATAACCCCTTGCAATTTGATTTAGATCGGTTTGTAAAAATCCTTTTAAAGAAAAGAGTTCTTTTCTGTTTTTTTGTAATTCATAAAAAATGGAAAACGTATTGCTCCATCGATTGTTTCTAAAATAGGAGCCAAATGTTTTATCATCTTGTTGTAAAAAGTTTGGATAATAAACTAAATTGGGTTTAGTGTCTTCATAACTAGAAGTTTCACGTTGATATCCAAATTCATTATCTAAATAAAATGAGGATCGTAAAGGTCTATGTAGGTTTTTAAAAAACCAAGAACTGTCGTCTCTCCTAAAATCTTTTGTAATCAAAAATCGATTTCGGATAAATAATGCGCCATCCGAAACTTGATTTACAGCATTTGGCGTTTTAGTCGTTTGGCTATTCCAAAGGGATGGCTTTGTTGTTGGTAAAAAGTCTTCTACAAAACCACTTTGATTTTGATTGCTTATATCATTATACCAAAATTGAATATGCGTTCTCAATCGTTCGGTTTGATGTGTCAAATAGGCATAATAGTTGTAATGCTTTACTGCAGTATTACTAAAAAAACCTTTATTGTTCATTTGTTTAACTCCAACTCCTATATTTGTTTTTTTACTCAGATTTTGAGCAAGCATTCCCTCAAAAACTTCAACGCCATATCCAAAAAATGTAAAATCTAGTTGACTTAAAGGCTTGTTTAGATTAAATAAAGGAATAGTTTTATTATTAAAAAAATAATTTTCAAATAAACTTCTACCACTATGTAATCTTTCGTGAAATTGAGCGTTATAACCAATCGGAAGTAATTCAGAGCCGATATTCCCCAATAAAATTCGCTCATCTGCAATCTCATTTGATTTTGTGGTCAGATGATTTTTTTCTAAATGTTGAATAAAAGGTATCGAGTCGTCGATATTGGGATAATAAAAGCTAAAAGACTCAAAAGGCACTAGTTTAGAAGAATCTTTTTTTGGTACAAATTGTCCAAAAGATTTTTGAGGTAACCAAAATATGAGGAATAAACAGTATGTGTTAAAATAATTTTTTATTTTCATTATCGCAATTCAAAATACATTTTATAATATAACTATTTGCCCCAATGTAATTTATGTTTTAATGCTTTGATAAAATAATCATCATCAATTTGAATTAATTTAAAAACATCGTTTGATTTTTGAACAGATAATACATTTTGAGAGGTTATGTGGGTATTTCTAGAGTCTAATGTACATAAAAATTCGGGAGAACGTCCTTTAACTTTAAAACTCAAAATTGCTGAGTCTGGAAGTACAATAGGTCTTATATTCAGGTTATGAGGTGCAATAGGAGTGATTACAAAGCTATTTGTAAGTGGATGTAAAATGGGGCCTCCACAACTTAATGAATATCCTGTAGAACCCGTTGATGTTGAAACAATTAGTCCGTCGGCAAAGTATGTATTGAGGTATTCGCCGTTTACAAATGCTTCTACTTCGATCATCGAAGAGGAATTGGCTTTTAAAAAGGCTAAATCGTTTAGAGCTATGTTTTCATTTATAAAAATTGGAATATTCGAGTTGACCTCTAACAACATTCGGTCTTCAATTTTATAGGCGCCACGCTCAAGTTTATCAAAAATTTCAAAAAAAGAAGACATGCTCGTATTCGCTAAAAATCCAAGTCGGCCTAAATTGACTCCTAAAACTGGAATGGAACTATCTTTAGTAAGTAAAACCGTGTCAAGAATTGTACCGTCGCCACCAAATGAAATCATAAAATCTGGTGCGTAGAAATCTAACTCAATTTTATTTTTATAAATTGTTGGCGGTGTGTTGATTTTCAAAAAATCAAGTGTTTCAAACATTTCTTCAGATACACAAAATGAAATATTTCGCGTTTCAAATAATTGTATTATAGATTGAAAAAAAGAAAAATGTTCTGGTTTTACTCCTCTGCTGTATAATGCGATTTTCAAATTACAATTTGTTTAGTGATAGAAGAATTACATTTTTGCAAAAATACAATAATTTTAATTGAAAGTATATCTAATTATAAATCCAATCTCCCGAAATGCAATCTTTTTCGGAGCCCGTGGTATTTGATAAGGTATTTGGTCTATTTTCTATACTACGCAGTGCCATAAAGCTCATTGCTAAAGCTTCTTTAAACTCGATGATTTTTAGATTCGGAATTGTGATTTTTGCATTTGAAATCGACTGAATTCTTGAAATCAAAAAAGAATTATATGCGCCACCACCTGTAATTATTGTTTTGAAATCTTTTTCTAAATATTTTGATATTTCAATAGCAATATGCTCCACCGCCGTTGCCAAAAGATTAGGGACGGAATCTTTATAAGAATCAAAAATGGGCAAAACAATTTCTTTCAACATGCCATTATCAATGCTTTTTGGAGGCTTTATTTGATAAAAAGGGATTTTTTCTAATGCATTTAATAATTCGAGATTAATAATTCCCGTAGCTGCAATATTGCCATTTTGGTCATATTTTTTATCTATTAAATTACATATATGATTTAGTAGTTGATTGCAAATGCCAATATCAAAACTTTTTATATTCGCACCTTTTTTTATTGTAATATTCGAAATGCCACCAAGATTGATACAATTGTCAAATTCCGAAAAAAGATATTTGTCAGCAATTGGAACAATTGGAGCTCCTTGGCCACCATGAGTGATATTCCGCATACGCAAATTACCAAAAATTGGAATATTTGTCATTTTTGCAATCCAGTTATTATTTCCAATTTGAAGTGTTAATCCTTTTTCGGGATAATGAAAAACAGTATGCCCATGATTTGAAACGGCATCGATTTGTTTTATATTGTTTTTTGCGATAAAAGAATTACAATATGCACCAAATAACTTGCCCAATTCGATGTCAAAAAAATGCAAATCCAAACTTGAAATTTCTCTAACTTTTTTTAGTTTTTCATAGACGTCATTATCATAAGGAATCGTTTCGGATGTGATAATTTCAAAATTATAATTTTCGTCTTTGCTGGATATTTTACTGTAACATAAATCTAACCCATCTAATGATGAGCCCGACATCAGGCCTATTGAGTAAAAATCCTTCATCGTTACTTATTTGTTTTTTAACATTAAAGTGTATTCACTTACTGCTTGAATTTCTTCTGCGGATAAAATATTCTTAAACGGTGTCATCGCTCCTTTTCCGTTGGTTACTTGATGAATAATCTCATTTAATTTATAAACCGATTTGGTTAAATCTTTTGCCCCTGCAAAACCAAGTTTTCCGTCTTTTCCATGACAAGCCACGCATCGTTCGCTGTAAATCATTTTACCATCAACTTTTATCGTAGATGCTGTTGTCGCTTCATTTTTTGCCTCGCTCGAAGCACAACTAAAAAAGGCAAAAGATAAAAATAAATAAATGCCCAAAACGATTAATTGATTCTTCATACTTTAGATTTGATAATTACAAAATTAAAGCATTTGAAATAATTTGACGGGTAAAATAAAGTTGGAAAAGAAATGAATCTCTATAACAAAAAAAGCGACAACCAATAAGTTGTCGCTTTTTTGTGGTGTGGGGCGGGATCGAACCGCCGACACAAGGATTTTCAGTCCTTTGCTCTACCAACTGAGCTACCGCACCATACTCATTCTTTAAAAATGAGAGTGCAAAAGTAATCTTTTTTTTTTAATGCAAGTTTTTTTTTTGAATTCACTATGTTTTTTCAAAAAACTTAATGATTATGTATTACTTTCGCACCATAAATTTGAAATTATGTATCCAATTAATTATTTTTTATTTTTATTAGTGGCGTTGGTTCCTATAGTATTAGGTTATGCTTGGTATCATCCTAATATTTTTGGGAAAATTTGGCAAAGTGAAGCTAAAATCGTTCAAGAGCATATTTCAAATTTTGGAATTAAACAATTCATACTACTTTATGTTTTAAGTTTTCTATTTGCTTTTTCGCTTCAGTTTAGCGTCATTCATCAATACCATATCATTAGTATTTTATCTGAAGAAGTTGGATTTGTAGATCAAACTGGTGCAGCATATAAAGATTATATTTACTTTTTTGATAAATATGGATCTAGCTTTAGGACATTTAAACATGGCTTTTTACATGGCTTTTTACATGGACTTTTTATATGTATGTCGATAATTGGTGTTATTTCGATTTTTGAACGAAAATCATGGAAGTATGTATTGATTCATTCGGGATTCTGGATTTTTGTTTCAGCTATCATGGGTGGATTAATTTGTCAATTTAACGGATAATTTCGATTTTTAAATTAGTATAGAAAATTTTATAATGACCAGTTGGAATAAAGAAATAGAAGATTTAAGGCAAATCATAAATCAATTTGAAGTTAAAGATGCATCAAGTTTAGAAGCATTTCGAATCGCATTTTTAGGTACAAAAGGAAAGCTTAAAGATGTGATGCAGCTTATGAAAGAGGTACCTAATGAAGAGAAGAAAATTTTTGGACAAGCTGTAAATGAACTAAAGTCGTTTACCGAATCTTTATTTGAAAATTACAAAACAAATCTAGGAACTAGTTCTAATCCAAAGTCTTTAAATATTGATTTTTGGGCTACTGCTACCAAACAAAATTTAGGTGTTCGGCATCCCATTTCTTTAGTTCGAAATGAAATTATTCAAATTTTCTCAAAAATTGGTTTTGTCGTTGCTGAAGGTCCCGAAATTGAAGATGATTGGCACAATTTTACTGCTTTAAATACACCAAAAGATCATCCTGCTCGAGATATGCAGGATACTTTTTTTCTGACGGAAGATAAAGAATTTTTACTAAGAACGCACACTTCTAGTGCTCAAATAAGAGCGATGGAGCATCAAAACTTACCTTTGCGTATTTTAACTCCGGGTAGAGTATTCCGAAATGAAACGATTTCAGCAAGAGCCCATTGTACGTTTCATCAAGTAGAGGGTTTGTATATCGATGAAGGTGTTTCGTTTGCAGATTTAAAACAATGTATTTATTATTTTGCTAAAGAAATGTTTGGAAGTGAAAATGTTAGATTTCGACCATCATTTTTTCCGTTTACCGAGCCTAGTGCCGAAATAGATATTTCGTGTTTTATTTGTAATCAAAAAGGATGTAATGTCTGTAAAAAAAGCGGCTGGGTAGAAATCGGTGGATCGGGTATGGTAGACCCAAATGTTTTGAAAAATTGCAAATTGGATTCCAACAAATATTCAGGTTTTGCATTTGGAATGGGCATTGAAAGAATCGCTATGCTCAAGTATCAAATCAACGACATTCGACTGTTTTGGCAAAATGATATTCGCTTTTTAAATCAGTTTAAAGCAGCCTTTTAATTTTTTTTTAAATATTGTCAAAAAAAAGCGACAAGTTAATTTACAAATTGTACCTTTGTAGCGGTAACACAAATTGTTTAAAATTCGAATATTTTACATATAAATGAAATTATTTAACTTCCTCACACAAGAGATTGCAATAGACTTAGGAACCGCGAATACCATTATCATGCACAATGATAAAGTCGTTGTCGATCAGCCTTCTATGGTGGCGATTGATAAGATTACAGACAAAGTAATTGCAATTGGAGAAAAGGCTCAATTAATGCAAGGTAAAGAACATCGAAATCTTGAGGTTGTAAAACCACTTAAAGATGGTGTAATCGCCAATTTTAATGCTGCAGAAAATATGATTCGTGGCATGATTGGTTTAATAACAAAACAAAATAAATTCTTATTTCCCCCAACATTTAAAATGGTAATTTGTATTCCTTCGGGCATTACTGAGGTAGAGCTTCGTGCCGTTGTGGATAGTGCCGAGCGCGCAGGTGGAAAAGAAGTGAAGTTGATTTTTGAACCAATGGCAGCCGCTATTGGTATTGGTATAGACGTTAAAGAGCCAGAAGGCAATATGATCATCGATATAGGAGGAGGAACTACTGAAATTGCGGTAATAGCATTGTCGGGTATCGTTAGTGATCAATCTATTCGTTTGGCAGGAGATCAGTTGACAAAAGATATTATGGATTATATGAAAACACAACATAATCTTAATATCGGTGAACCAACTGCCGAATTGGTAAAAAAGAATGTAGGCTCTGCATTGACGCATTTAGATAATCCACCACCAGATTATCCAGTTCAAGGAAGAGATAATGTTATGGGTATTCCAAAACAAATTGTTATTTCGTATCACGAAGTAGCAGATGCAATAGATAAGTCAATTCAAAAAATAGAAGAGTCTATCCTTAAAGCTTTAGAAATGACGCCGCCTGAATTGGCTGCTGATATTTTTAGAACAGGTATTTACTTAACAGGTGGAGGCGCTTTGTTAAGAGGTTTGGATAAAAGATTAAGTGACAAAACAAAATTAAAGGTTCATGTAGCTGACGATCCCCTTCTTGCCGTTGCTAGAGGTACCAATATTGCACTTAAGAATATGGAAGATTTTGCAGCAGTACTAAAATAATTTTTTAGTTAGATTATGGGTAATATTATTTTCATTTTATTCAGAATATTCCCTATTCTTTTGTTTCTTTGTTTAGAAATTCTTGCATTCGCAATTTTATCAAGATATAATCCTTATTACAACGCAAATATTACGAACCGTTCTAATTCTTTTATTGGTAAATGGTATAATAGTATTGAAGAAGTTAGAAGTTATTTTGGATTAAAACAATTAAACAATGATTTAGCACAACAAAATTCGATGTTATTAACGGAGAATTTTTTAATAAAAAGTCAGTTAAATACATTATTGGATACTCCAGCAATTCGTATTATTAAAAGTAATATTACTTTGTCTAATTTTGAAGTTTTTAGTGCAAAAATTATTTATAATTCATTAACAAATACCCGTAATTTTTTTGTAATAAATAAAGGATCGGTTGATGGGATAGAAGAAGAGATGGGCGTCATCAGTCAAGATGGTCCTATTGGAATTGTTTTGTCAGTTTCTAAACATTATGCAACATGCATGTCTTTAATTAATCAAGATGCTAATTTGAGTATTAAAGTTAAGAAGTCTAATCAAATTGGGGTTTTAAAATGGCACGGCCCTGGTGTTCAATATGGTATGATTGAAGATTTACCCAAACATGTTAAATTGAAAAAAGGTGATATTATTGAAACGAGTGGACATTCTACTTATTTTCCCGAAGGCATTGAAGTTGGTAGCGTGGTTAAGCAAACTTTGAGTTCAGAAAAAGATTTTGCCGAAGTTTATGTAAAATTAAATAATGATTTTTCTAAATTAAAACATGTATTTGTTATTAAAAATAATAATTCAAAAGAATTAAAAGGAGTTTTGAAAAATTTAGATTCTCTAACTCAAATTAAACCAAATGGAAAATAAACCAATACGTATTTTATTAATCGGCTTATTACTTTTCTTTATTCATGTTTTGTTTACCAAAAATATCAATTTTTTTGAGCTAATTAATCCTCAAATTTTCCCTATCTTTTTTCTGCTCTTTCCAAGAAGTTTTAATACTTCTTTTTTACTAATAGTAGGTTTTTTATATGCATTCCTGATTGATTTTTTTTCTGTAAATCTAGGTGTCAGTATCGTGCCATCTGTTTTAATTTGTTTTCTTAAGCCATTTATACTTAAGTTAATTTATAATAGAGACGCTTCAGAAACACCAATTATTTCTGTAGAAATTCAAGGTATGAAATTTATTTTGCGTTATTTATTTATCTCACTTTTTATATACCATATCGTATATTTTTTCACTGAAGTCGGTAATTTTTATAATATTTTTTATGTTGTGCTTAAATCTTTTTTAAGTACAGTTTTATCGGTATTGTTATATGGAACATTTATGTTTTTATTTTCAACACATTCCAACAAAAGAGAAATTAAAATTTAAAGATAAATAGATATAGATTAAAAATATGGATGTAAGTTTTAATTCAGAGGATTATTTAAAAATGGAGTTGTTGCGTTTTACTACTGCAGGAAGTGTTGATGACGGCAAAAGTACATTAATTGGTAGATTATTATATGATTCAAAATCATTATTTCAAGATCAAATAGAGTCTATTACAAATACAAGTATTCGAAAAGGCGAGCAAACCTTAAATTTAGCTTATTTTACCGATGGATTAAAAGCAGAATTAGAACAAGGTATAACAATTGATGTTGCATATCGTTATTTTGCTACACCTAAACGAAAATTTATCATTGCCGATACACCCGGTCATATTCAATATACGCGGAATATGGTGACAGGTGCAAGTACGGCTAATTTAGCTATAATTTTAATTGATGCTCGGAAAGGTATCGTAGAACAAACAAAAAGACATTCATTAATTGCCTCACTTCTTGGTATTCCACATATTTTGGTTTGTATCAATAAAATGGATTTAGTTGATTATGATGAAGAAACATTTGAAAAAATTAAAAAAGAATATACTGATTTTGCAACCAAACTGGAGATAAAAGATTTTCATTTTATACCTATTTCAGCGCTTCATGGCGATAATATTGTAGAAAAGTCAACCAATATGAGCTGGTATCAAGGAGGGACTTTAATGTATATGCTTGAAAATATTCATATCGCTAATGATCATAATTTTATAGACGCGCGATTTAATGTTCAATATGTAATTAGACCGCAGTCTGATGATTTTCATGACTATAGAGCCTATTCTGGAATTATGATGGGTGGCGTTTTGAGAGTTAACGACTCCGTAAAAGTCTTGCCTTCGGGTTTTAGCTCTACAATTAAAGCAATTCATTTTGGAGAAGAAAATTGGAATGAGGCAGTGGTGCCAAGAAGTTGTAGTATTTTGTTAAATGATGATATTGATGTGTCGAGAGGCGATATGATTGTAAGGGAAAATAATGTGCCTAAAAGTACTCAAGATGTCGATGCGATGATTTGTTGGATGGGTGAAAAACCACTTGAATTAAATCAAAAATTTATTATTAAACACAATTGTAATGAATTAAAAGCAATTGTAAAAGAACTTCATTATAAAATGGATATCAATAATTTGAGTCGTTTATCCGAAGAAACTTCTTTACAGATGAATGATATAGGACGAATAAAACTTAGAACAACCAAACCAATATTTTTTGATGGATACAAAAAAAATAGAAATACAGGAAGTTTTATTTTGATTGATGAATCCACGATGGTTACTGTAGGTGCGGGTATGATACTAGATTAAATATATGAATAAAAATATTGAATTAGATTCTTTTAATTTCCATACAATTATACCGCTTAGATGGAAAGATATCGATCAGTTTGGCCATGTTAATAATTCAAATTATCTTACTTTTTTTGAAGTAGCTCGTTTTTATTATTGTAAAGAAGTTAATCATTGGGATTGGGATTTGAATCAATTTATAATAGCTCAGGCAGAGGTTGAATATTTAAGACCTCTTTTTTTTCCAAATGATGTTAAGGTTTATTTAAAGGTAGCAGATCTAGGAACCAAAAGTTTTGCTTTTTATTATGCGGTTACATTTCTGAAAAATGGGATTGAAAAAATAGCTGCCACTGGCAAAACAACTCAAGTAATGTATGATGTAAAGCAACAAAAAACAATTGAAATTCCTTCTAATATTTTAGAGCAATGGAAACAATTTGAAGGTATTTAGGCGTTATTTTAAATCTTCAATACTAAAAGTTTGTTCAAGAACTATACGTCCACTTTCGTGTTTTTTTAGTGTACCAAACTGATGAATCGGGTCATGTTCGAAGAATATAATATCTTGATTGTCAAAAGTACTTGTCAAAAGTTTTTCGCGCTCTTTTAATGTTTCCAAAGGTCTTATATCATAAGACATTACATAAGGCATAGGAATATGATAAGAACTTGGCATTAAATCAGCTGCAAAAATAATTCGTTTTCCTTTGTATAATATTTTAGGAATTATCATAGCTTCAGTATGCCCATAAGCAAGATCAAATTCAAACGAATCACATCCAAATGAATCTTTATCTATAAAATACAATTGGTTAGATAAAACTAAAGGCTCTATATTTTCCTTAAGAAAAGACGCTTTTTCTCTATCATTAGGTTTTAAAGCCCATTCTAAATGAACGGAATGCGACCAATATTTTGCATTAGGAAATTGAGGAAGAAGCGCTCCGTTTTCCGAACGATAAGCGGCGCCCCCACAATGATCAAAATGCAAATGCGTTAGGATAACATCTGTAATATCATCTGTTGAAAAACCAAGTTTTGCTAATGATCCAATAAGACTATCATTGCCATGGGGATAAAAATGACTTCTAAATTTGTCATCTTGTTTGTTGCCCATTCCGGTATCAATCAAAATTAATCGTTGATCAATTTCAATTAATAAACATCGCATGGCCCAAGTACACATATTGTTTTCATCGGCAGGATTTAGTTTATTCCACATACTCTTAGGAACGACACCAAACATCGCTCCCCCATCCAACTTGAAAAATCCGGTTTCAACAATATGAATATTCATGAAATTAATCTCGTTTTATTGAAATATCAACACGTCTATTTTTAGCTTGATTTGCTTTGCTATTATTCTTAAACAATGGATATTTCAAGCCATATCCTTCTGAAATAATTTGATTTTCTAATACACTTCGTTTTATTAAATAATCTTTGACACTCTTCGCTCTTTTTCTTGAAAGTTCAAGATTGTATTTCTCACCTCCTACATTATCGGTATGTCCTTCAACATAAAAAGTAGATCCTGGTTTTGATGTTATAATTTTAGCAATTTCATCCAGTCGAGCATAAGATTCTTTCAGAATGACCGCTTTGCCATTTTGGAAGAATATAGATTTCGCATGGAAAGCAATCGCTTCATCTATTTGATTATTTAATTGTTCATTAGAAACTTTTTCTATAGGACATCCCTCATTACTTAGCGGGCCAGGAACCATAGGACATTTATCTTTATGATTTGGAAGCCCGTCACTATCAGTATCCGGACATCCTTCAAATTCAATTTTACCTTTTTCCTCTGGACATTTATCTAAATGATCTGGTATACTATCAAAGTCTGTGTCAGGACATCCATTAAATTCAGGTAAACCAGGTTTGTCAATACAGCTATCTTTAGAATCAATTACACCATCGCCATCTTTATCCGGACATCCTTTTGTACTTTCAGGTCCTTTTTCGGTCGGACAGTCATCTAAATGATCAGGAATTCCATCTTCATCTGTATCCGGACATCCTTTGAATACGGCAAGACCGGGTACATCAGGGCATTCATCTTTTTGATCGGCAATGCCATCACCATCTTTATCTGGGCAGCCATTTAGATTTTTAAGACCTTTAATATCCGGGCACTCGTCTTTTTCATCAACGATGCCATCTTTATCTCGATCTTTTTTACCAAAACGATATGATAAATTAATAGAATGATTAAAGAAGTTCTCGTTATGCAACGTTAGCTCTTCATTGATATTAAACATTTCTTGAAACTGAATTCCAAAACTTTTTCTTTTATTAAGCCAAAATGCGATTCCAGCTCCAAAACTTTTAGTTACAAAAAATTTGTTACCTGGTTGGTTTTTATAAGTAAATCCAATACCTGTTTTAAAATAAGGTTCTATAAAAGAGTTTGTACTTAATAAATAACCATTTGCCAGCGTGTATTTGAAATTCCAAAGTCCTAGTGCTGTGAAATATTTTGCAACTTCTTTATCTGGATTTTCAGCTACCTGATTGGCTCCAAAATATATTTCTGAGGAAAATCCCCAAAACATATGTCTAGATAAACTAACTTCGCTAAGAGGCCACGCCCAATTGACACGTTCCCATTGCATAAAGTTTTTTGGAAACCATTGTATATACTGGTTTCGATATACCATTCCATGCATTCCAGCGTTAAATTGCCACTTTTGGTCTTTGTTTTGAGCAAATGCAAATTCAAATGCAAATAAAAGCAATAATGTAATTCTAAATTTCATAAATTTAATTTTTCAATTTTTAAACGGCTTGAGGTCTATTTTTTTTCCAATTTGATGAACTGTTTTCGATGTATGATATCGATTTTTGGGTGTTATTTTTTTCAAAAAGTAATTTATTTTTTATAGTAATAAATTCAGATATTACTTTAATTTCCTCCTCATTAATGGTTTCGTTTAATAAATCGGAATTGTAATATTTCTCTACAAAATGCGTGTCAATGTCACCAGAAATAAAATTTGGATGATTAAGAACAAATTTCCCAAAAGGAAGCGTCGTTTTTACCCCTTTAATACGATATTCATCAATGGCGCGTTTCATTCGTTCTATCGCTTCGGTTCTATCTTTACCCCATACAACTAATTTTGCGATCATCGGGTCGTAATAAATTGGAATCTCCATGCCTTCTCTAAAACCATCATCTACTCGAATACCAAGGCCTTCAGGTTTTTTATATTCGATTAATGTACCGATATCGGGTAAGAAATTATTTTGAGGATCTTCGGCATAAACGCGCAATTCAATAGCATGACCATTTATAGATAAATCTTCTTGAGAAAAACTAATTTTTTCGTCTCTTGCAATTTTTATTTGTTCTTTTACTAAATCAAGACCCGAAATAAGCTCAGAAATAGGATGCTCAACCTGTAACCGTGTGTTCATTTCTAAAAAGTAGAAATTTAAATTTTCATCTAAAATAAATTCTACAGTACCAGCATTAAAATATTTACATGATTTTGCTGCATTTATAGCCGCTTCACCAATCTTTTTTCTTAATTCAGGAGTTATTACAAAAGACGGCGCTTCTTCAACTACTTTTTGATGCCTTCTTTGAATGCTACATTCTCTTTCAAAAACGTAAACATAATTTCCATGATGGTCGCCCAACACTTGAACTTCAATGTGTCTAGGAGAAGCTACATATTTTTCAATGAAACAACTGTCATCACCAAAAGCATTTTTGGCTTCACTTTGTGCTCTTTCCATTTGCTCCTCAAATTCTTCGGATTTTGTTACAATACGCATACCTTTTCCTCCGCCGCCAGCACTGGCTTTAATAAGAATAGGATATCCAATTTTTTCAGATATTTTTTTAGCTTCTTCAATATCAGATATTGGTTGATCTGTACCGGGCACTAATGGAGTATCAAATGCTTTTACAGCGTTTTTTGCCATAAGCTTACTTCCCATTATTTCTATAGATTCGGGACTGGGTCCTATAAATTTAATTCCATTTTCAATTACTTTTTTTGCAAAATTTGCATTTTCGCTTAAAAAACCATATCCAGGATGCACTCCATCAACATTAAGTTTTTTACAAACTTCTATAATTTTATCACCTAATAAATAAGATTGATTTGAAGGCGCAGGACCAAGACAAACGGCTTCGTCGGCGTATAGTACATGTGGACTTAATCGATCCACTTCAGAATAAACTGCAACCGTTTTAATTCCCATTTCTTTGCAACTTCGCATTACTCGAAGTGCAATTTCTCCACGATTTGCAATTAGAATTTTTAGCATTTTATAACAAATTTTGCGACAAAGTTAAAAATAATTGTTTAATAGTAACTTAAAATTTTACTTAACAAAAAATTAACATTAAATTAACTTTAATTCATATAGATTTGTAAAAATTTTTTAATAATTCCAATGTCTAATCTTCTCAATATCACTCCTATAGATGGTCGTTATGCTAAGGTGTGTCAAAATCTTCAAGAGTATTTTTCAGAGTTTGCATTAATCAAGCATCGAATTGAGATTGAAATTGAATACTTAATTGCGTTACACGAAGAACCATCGTTAAAATTAAATGCTTTAAATGATAATGAGATTTCAAAGTTAAGAGAGATTTATTTAAATTTCAACATAGACCAAGCTCAAAAAGTTAAAGATATTGAGCAAATAACAAACCATGATGTAAAAGCGGTTGAGTATTTTATTAAAGAACAAGTAGATGATTTAAATATTAATATTAATAAAGAGTTGATTCATTTTGGTTTAACGTCTCAAGATATTAATAATACTTCTTTTCCTTTGATGTTAAAACGATTTTTAAATCATATTTTTATTCCTAAAATTGAAGATGTTGTTCATCATATTTCGGATTTAGCTAAAGATTGGAAAGATCAAACTATTATTGCTAAAACTCACGGTCAGCCAGCATCTCCAACCACTTTGGGTAAAGAATTATGGGTTTTTGTAGAACGAATTTCAATACAGTTGGATATCTTAAAAGATGCAAAACATACCGCTAAATTCGGAGGAGCTACAGGAAATCTAAATGCACACAAAGTTTCGTTTCCTGAAACGAATTGGATTTCGTTTGCAAACGATTTTGTTAATCTTCTCGGTTTAGAAAGACAGCAAACGACAACACAAATAGAACATTATGATGGAATGGCTCATATTTTTGATACTATAAAACGTATTGATAATATTTTTATTGATTTATGTAGAGATATTTGGAGTTATATTTCTTTTGATTTTTTCAAACAGAAAATAAAGGAAAATGAAGTAGGAAGTAGTGCAATGCCTCATAAAGTAAATCCGATTGATTTTGAAAATGCGGAGGGTAATTTGATGATGGCTAACGCTGTTTTTGAATTTTTAAGTAGTAAATTACCGATTTCAAGATTACAAAGAGATCTTACAGATAGTACCGTTTTAAGAAATATCGGTGTTCCTTTTTCACATACCTTTATTGCATTAAATTCGATTGAAAAAGGATTAGGGAAGTTATTGTTAAATCAAGATAAAATTAATCAAGATATTGAAGCCAATTGGATTGTTATCGCCGAAGCGATTCAAAATCTTCTAAGAATTCATGGCGTGGATAAACCTTATGAATTGCTTAAAGACTTTTCAAGAAAAAATAATAAACCAAATCAAGCGGATTTTGACTTGTTTATTGATGAATTAAATATTGAAGAAAGTCTAAAGCTTCATTTAAAACAAATAACTCCTTATACATACACTGGATATTCAAATACATTAAATAAACTTAAATAAATTAATTAATATGGACTTTACTTCAACTTTTGGGCAATTAGAAGGCTCACTTTTTTGGCTTTTTGTAATGTGTATGATAGCCATTTGTTTTTTTGAATTTGTTAATGGTTTTCATGATACTGCAAATGCTGTAGCAACTGTTATATACACGAAAAGCTTAAAGCCTCAAATCGCAGTGGTTTTATCCGGAACACTTAACTTTTTAGGTGTAATTTTTAGTAATTATCTTTTTGGAATGGGAGTTGCAGTTGGAATTATAAAACTACTTCCATTAGGAGAAATGATGAATATTGGTATTTATGAAAATATTGCCATTGTTGGATCTGTAGTAATTGCGGCCATTATTTGGAATTTAGGCACATGGTATTTTGGAATTCCTTGTTCGAGCAGTCATACTTTAGTTGGTTCACTACTTGGAGCAGGACTTGGATATCAATTAATTCATAAAGGTGATGGTGTTAATTGGAGTAAGGCTGGAGACATCGGTATGTCATTATTACTCTCGCCAGCATTTGGTTTTACTATGGCTATCATACTGATGTATTTAGCGCAACGCGTACTAAAGAAAAAAGATTTATTTAAGCCAAATAATCCAGGCGCACCACCATTTAAAACAAGGGCCTTATTGATTGGTACTTGTAGTTTGGTTAGTTTCTTTCATGGAAGTAATGATGGACAAAAAGGTTTAGGCTTGATGATGATTATTTTAATGACATTTATGCCACTTCAGTTTTCATTAAATGAAAAATTCGGAGATACTCAAACTATTGAGCATCTCGATAATATTCAAAAAATATTGACAAATTACAAAACGTCTAGTCCTTTAGAAAAAGAGTTTAATAATACGATTTCAAATATAGACCTTTTAAAAACCGATATATACAATAATAACGATTCTACAGCAAAACAAAAATTTGAGATTCGTAAAAGAATACAAGTGATTACAAAGTCATTAGAAATTATTGTAAAAGATCCAGAATTCTTACCAAATAAATCCGTTAGGGATGAGATTAAATCTGAAATTAAATTTATGAAATCTTACACCGACTGGGCTCCTAATTGGGCGATTATGTTAATTGCATTATCAATTGGTATTGGTACCATGATCGGTTGGAAACGAATTGTAGTTACTATTGGAGAGAAAATTGGCAAATCCCATCTTTCTTACGGACAAGGTGCCGTTAGTGAACTCGTAGCTGCAAGTACCATTGGATTAAGTACGACACTTGGCCTACCCGTTAGTACAACACACGTATTGTCTTCAGCAATTGCAGGAAGTATGGTGGCAAAAGGTGGGGTAAAAAATCTTCAAAAAAATACGATTAAAAGCATTGCTATTGCTTGGCTTTTAACGCTACCGGTTTCAATAATTTTGGCTTTAAGCTTTTTCTTATTATTTAGATTATTTATATAACTATGTTAAATATTAGTATCGGTTCGGATCATGCTGGATTTCAATTAAAATCTTTTTTAATTGAAAAAAACTCGAATTCCTATATTTTTTCAGATATAGGTCCCTTTGATTCTCAAAGTGTAGATTATCCCGAATATGCTCATGCTGTAGCAAAAGATGTTTTAGAAAATAAAGCAGATTTTGGTGTTCTTATTTGTGGATCTGCTAATGGCGTAGCAATTTCAGCGAATAAACACAACGGAATTCGAGCAGCTATTGCTTGGTTGCCAGAATTGGCCGCTTTAGCAAGGCAACATAATAATGCCAATATTATATGTATTCCTGCTCGTTTTATTGATGAAGAAAATGCTCAAGAAATTTTAAAGGTATTCTTAAGTACAAATTTTGAAGGCGGTCGTCATCAAAATCGAGTTAATAAAATTGACTGCTTATAAATGGTGTTTTAAAGTCGAATCTTAATGAATTGACCTTTTATTTATAGCATCTTTTAGTAATTTTACACTTCTTCTGGAAACGGGTAATTCAACTCCGTTTCTTAATGTAACTTGAGCTGTGTCATCATAGGAAATTTCAGTTACAAAGTCCAAATTGACTAAATACGATTTATGAATCCTGAAAAATCGGTCATCGAGTAAATCTGCAAAATATTTTAATGTTTTACTTATCATGAATCTTCGTTGATTTGTAAGGAAAACTTTTGTAAGATTATTAACTCCTTGGATATAAATAACTTCTTCAGGGTCAAAAATTGCTTTGCCTCCTATAAAACTTAATGATATTTTACCATGTGGTTTGTATTGGTATCTTTCATTATGAATTTGTATTGCTTTTTTTATGGCCGCTTGAATTTCTGGAAGTTTGATAGGTTTAATTAAATAATCTGTAACTCCAGCTTTAATAGCCTTTAAAGCATATTCTTCATATGAAGTAACAAATATAGTTTGAAAATTTCGGTCAGGGAATTCTTTTAAAAGGTCAAAACCATCTTTTACAGGCATGTTAATGTCTAAAAGTAGTAAGTCAACGGCGTTGGTATGAATAAATAAAGATGCTTCTGCAACATTTTCAAATGTTCCAACTATTTCAATTTCTGAAAAGTTTTCTTTTAAAATAAATTCTAATGTTTTTAAACTAATCAAAGAATCGTCTACTAAAATAGTCTTAAGGGGCATAATAAGCTAACTTTGATGTAAAAGTAGGTATTTAATTTAAAAAAAATAAAAATTTTTTACATAAAATTGACTTAATGACCTATTTCGTCTCAAAAATAGTTAAAATAGGTTATTTTTAACTATTTTTATACAATTTCGTATTGATTTCCTGCCTTTGATCGGATATAGCCATTGAGTTCTAAATTTACTAATGCTTCCGCTAAACTTCCATTCTCGTTTTGCATTTCAATATTGAGTCTCTCAATGTTAATTTGAGGCGTATTTCGTATAAGTTCTAGAACCTTTTTTTGATACAAACTGCCTTCAAATGGAATTTCAATATTTGGATTAATTTTTCGCAGTGATTTTTCACCCCAATTCATATAGTTGATGATATCTTCAGGACTATTTACCAAAATGGCTTGGTTATTTTGAATAAGCGCATTACTACCTTTCGAAAAATTATCATTGTATCTGCCAGGCAATGCAAAAACATCCCGATGGTACTCATTGGCTAATTTTGCAGTGATGATACTGCCTCCTTTAAGATTTGTCTCAACCACAAATGTAGCATCTGATAAGGCCGCAATAATTCGATTTCTTCTTGGAAATAATCCTGCAGATGCGGTTTCTTGGCTCGAAGTTTCGGTGATCCATCCTCCATTTTCTTCTAGAATTTGTTCGGATAATCTTTTGTTTATAGCAGGATAAATTTGACCAAGAGAAATGGCCATAACGGCAACGGTTGGGATTTTATTTTTAATGGAAGCCCAGTGTGCTTTACTATCTATGCCTTGAGCCAGGCCACTTACAGTAATGATATCAGGAACTTCTTTGAGCTTTTCTAAAAATAATTCAATAAAACGACCACCATATTCCGATGATTTTCGTGTGCCGACAATAGCTATACTTTTTGTTACTTTAGGGTGAATATTCCCTTTTTTGAATAAAATAATTGGTTTGTCCTCCAAAACATTTAATCGCTTTGGATATTCATCGCTAAGTGGACTTAGAATTTCTATTTTATTTTTATTACAAAATTCAAATTCAATTTCTGCAAACTTTAACGTTTCTTTACTAAGAACTTGTTGGATTTGTTTTTTATTTAAAATTTGAGAGGTTGCTAAATCGATTACTTTTGCCTCAAAAATTGCAGAAGCGGAGCCAAAATAGTCTAATAGTTGATTGGCTTTAATAATTCCAACGCCTTCTAAAAAGCTCAGTCCTAAAAGATTAAAATGTTCATTACTTTTGTCTTTCATGTATTTCATTTTGAATTTCAATCTACAAATATAAATTTTTCAAATTATTATTAGATTGATTTTCGATTAGATTTTTACTTTTGTAAAAAAATGTAATGAAAAGTTTAAATTTAGGAGGTCATTTAATTTCAGTTGAAAAACCAATAATTATGGGTATTCTAAATTTAGATGATTATTCTTTTTATGATGGAGGCCAATACAATTCGGAAGAAAAAATCTTAAATAGAATTGAAAAAATGATTGAGGAAGGTGCTGATATTATTGATATTGGCGCGGTAAGCTCAAGGCCTTTTAGTTCGCCAAAATCTTTACAAGAAGAACTAGATGTCTTTAAAACATATTTTAAAACTATCTCTAAAACATTTCAAAACACCTTTTTTTCAATTGATACGTTTAGAAGTGAAGTTGCTGAATATACTTTAGATCATGGAGCCGTTATAATTAATGACATTTCTGCTTTTCGAATAGATGCCAATTTGCCTAAAATTGTAGAAAAGTATCAAGCAGCTTATGTTTTGATGCATATGCAAGGAATGCCGAATAATATGCAGTCTAACCCAGTTTATAACAATTTACTCCAAGAAATTTTATATTTTTTTACCGAACGACTTCACCAATTAAATGCGTTTCAGATTTCGGATATTATTATTGATTTAGGTTTTGGATTTGGAAAAACAATAGAAGATAATTATAAATTGCTCAAAAATATTTCGTATTTTGATTACTTAGAAAAAATCCAATTGGTAGGATTGTCCAGAAAATCAATGATTTATAAACCTCTAAATACCTCGCCAGAAAATGCTTTAATCGGAACTTCTGCGTTACATTTTGAAGCATTAAATCAAGGTGCCAAAATTTTAAGGGTACATGATGTTTTAGAAGCCAAACAAGTTATAGATTTATATCAAATTTATAAAAATGTGGAATAAAATTAATCTATTTTTATAGTCTAATTTATATATTTGCATAAAAATAACAATGATGTATAAAGATACCGAAATTTTTGACCGAATAGATAGAGAATTAATAAGACAAAAGGAAGGTATTGAGCTTATTGCAAGTGAAAATTATACTTCAAGTGAGGTGATGCGAGCGATGGGTAGCTGTCTTACAAATAAGTATGCGGAAGGATATCCGGGTAAAAGATATTATGGCGGTTGTCAGGTTGTTGATGAAATTGAGAATTTAGCAATAGATAGATTATGTAAACTTTTTGGCGCTGAATATGCCAATGTGCAGCCACATTCAGGTGCGCAAGCCAATGCCGCAGTGATGCTAGCTATTTTAAAACCTGGAGATCGAATCTTAGGCTTTGATTTGTCGCACGGTGGTCATTTAACGCACGGCTCTTCCGTTAATTTTTCTGGAAAGTTATACGACCCTTATTTTTATGGTGTAGAGCCGGATTCGGGAACGATTGATATGAATAAAGTAGCTGATAAAGCAAAAGAAGTAAAGCCTAAGTTAATTATTTGTGGTGCGTCTTCTTATTCAAGAGAATGGGATTTTAAACGATTTAGAGAAATTGCGGATGAAGTTGGTGCCATTTTACTTGCGGATGTATCTCATACGGCGGGTTTAATTGCGGCCAAATTAATGAACTCTCCAATTCCATATTGTCATATCGTAAGTTCTACCACACACAAAACACTTCGCGGACCTCGCGGTGGTGTTATTATGATTGGTCGTGATTTTGATAATCCATTTGGAATTACAAATCCGAAAGGCGAAATTCGTAAAATGTCGGAATTGATTGATAGTGCCGTGTTTCCAGGTACTCAAGGCGGTCCTTTAGAGCATGTAATTGCAGCTAAAGCCGTTGCTTTTGGTGAGGCGCTTACAGAAGAATTTGTAAATTATCAAAAACAAGTAAAAGCGAATGCTCAAGCTATGGCAAAAGCATTTGTAGATAGAGGTTATTATATCGTTTCGGGAGGTACAGATAATCATTTGATGTTAATAGATTTGAGAAATAAAGGAATTTCTGGTAAAAAAGCAGAAATTACATTAGGAAAAGTCGATATTACGGTTAATAAAAATATGGTTCCTTTTGATGATAAATCTCCATTTATTACATCAGGAATTCGAATAGGAACACCTGCAATTACATCAAGAGGAATGCAAGAAACCGATATGGAAAAAATTGTAGCTTGGATTGATGATGCATTGATGCATGCGGATAATGAAGCTCATTTAATAGCGTTAAAAAAACAAATTAATGATTTTGCAAATCCTTTTTCAATACCACAATAAATATTTAATCACTATAAATTATAAAAAATGAATTACCCAAGCAATTTAAAGTACACAAAAGAACACGAATGGATTTTAGTAGAAGGCGATAAAGCAAAAATTGGAATTACCGATTTTGCTCAAAAAGAATTGGGAGATATCGTATTCTTGGATATTACTTCTATTGGAAAAGAAGTTAAACAAAATGATATTTTTGGCTCGATTGAAGCCGTAAAGACCGTTTCTGATTTATTTATGCCTGTTACAGGTTCTGTTTTATCAGTAAATTCAAATTTAGATTCGGATCCACAACTAGTTAATTCAGATCCTTATGGAGAAGGTTGGATGGTTGAAATTTCACTTTCAAATCTTTCTGAAGTGGAAGGTTTATTATCTGCAGATCAATATCAAGAAATCGTAGGTTAATCAAACAATTATTTCAATAACATTAAAGTATCTTCATCGTTGGAGATACTTTTTTTATAATAGATTATAAATGGATTTATTCTTGAATCGTTTTTTGAAAAACCGAAAAGAAGCTTTATTTATTTGGTTGTTAATCATTTTCTCGCTAAGCTTAACTCCCGGTAATTATATACCTAAAGTCGGATTTAGTTATACGGATTTAATCGTACATTTTGTCTTTTATGCGATTTTATCAACCTTAGCTTATTTTTCATTTTATCAAAAAATAAATCAAATAATAACATTTCAAATTTTCTTTATTTGTACCTTAATAGGTTTTGTAGTTGAATTGTTGCAAGGCGCTTTGCCAATTGGTCGTTTTTTTGACTGGAGCGACGTGTTATTTAATTCAATGGGCGCTACAATGGTTTTATTTTTATATTTTTTAAATAAACGAATATGATTTATTTTAAATCTTCATTTTTTGATTTTTTTGAAGAATTAGCCGTAAATAATTCAAAAGTTTGGTTTGATGCCAACAGAGCTCGCTATGAAAAAGACATCAAAGTGGTCTTTGATCAATTTGTAAAAGATTTAAATCAAGCCATTCAAGAATTTGATAAAGAGATTTCGTCAGATTATAAAAAAGGAATTTTTAGAATAAATAGAGACATTCGTTTTTCAAAAAATAAAGATCCTTATAAGTTGAATCGTTCGGCAAGTTTTAGCAAAGATCCTAAAAATGATATGGATAATCCGGGCTATTATATCGATATCAATCCTATTAATTGTTATATTGCGGGTGGCGCTTGGATGCCAAATCCAAAACATTTAAAAAAAATCCGGCAAGAGATTTATTATAATTATGAAGAATTTCAATCCATTATAGAAGAACCATTATTTAAAAAATATTTTAAAACCATACAAGGCGCTCGAAATGTCAGGTTGAGTCCGCCAGAAAGTGATTATGCTAAAGAAATAGATCTCATTTTTATGAAACAATTCTACTTTTTATTAGAATTTAATCCAAGACGATGCTTGCAAGACAGTTTTTTAGACTATTGTGTGGAAAGAATGCACGCGGCGTTTCCATTAAATCAATTTTTGAGAAGATCCATTGAAGAAATTGAATAATTCAGCGCTAAAAACATTTAAAACACTGTATATTTGTAAAAAAAATAAAATGAAGTATTTTTTATTCTCTTTATTAATGCTTTCTCTTTTTATTTCGTGTGATGAAAATAAAACGGCTCGAAATTTAAATCAGCCAATTATAGATACGGTTTTATTTCAAAATCCTACGGAAATTCTATTTAAAGATACTTTTTTAGATTTAGGAACTGTAAAACAAGGCGAAAAAGCGCCTTTTGTTTTTGTTTACACCAATAAAGGTAAATTTCCTTTATTGATAAATAACGTACTTCCGGGTTGCGGATGTACATTAGCTAATTATTCAAAAAATCCAATAATTTCTGGCAAAACAGATTCGATAACTGGGTTCTTTAACAGCGACGGTCGCGAAGGTCCATATGAAAAACATGTTGAGGTTTTCTGTAATACCCGTCAAAAAGTACATAAATTAATTTTTAAAATAAACGTTATAAAATAATGAACTATCCAATTATGATTTTACAGGCAGCGCAGCCAGGATTTGACCCAACTTTAATTTTTTTAATGATGGGTATTTTTTTAGTGATTCAATTCGTTATTATTGGACCTAGACAAAAAAAGAAAGAAAAAGAACAGTTAAACTTTATCGAAAATTTACCTGCAGGATCTAAAGTGGTTACTTCTAGTGGAATTCATGGTAAACTAGTGCGCCTTGAAGACAACACATTAATCGTTGAAGTAGACTCAGGTGTTAAACTTAAAATTGAGAAAAATTTTATTAATTTTGATTTAACAAAAGCTCAGAATTAATCGCTTTTGAGCTTTAAGATTATTTACTCAAAGTAAATGAAAAGGTCGTTCCTTTTCCAATTTCACTGTCAACTTGGATAGAATGTCCATGTGCTTCAAGAATTTTCTTTACGATACTCAATCCGAGCCCAGAGCCTCCTTTTTTTCGATTTCGATCCGAATCGACGCGGTAGAATCTCTCAAAAAGTCTTGGCAAGTGTGATTTTTCTATACCCGCTCCGTTATCTGAGATTTCTACAAGAATTTGATATTCTAAATCAAAAAAACGAATATCTACTTTTGAACCATTAGGCGTATAAAAAATAGCATTTTCAATAAGATTATGTATAACTTGATATAGTTTTTGTTTGTCTCCTTTCACTAAAAAATGAATATGTTTTTCGTCTTTGATGTTGATTTTAATTCTTTTTTTAAAAGCCAAAACTTCTAAAGACTCAATGACACTTAAGCATAATTCATAAATGCTAAAGTTCGTAATATTAAGTTTTAATTGATTACTTTCCACCTGAGAAATCAATATTAAATCCTCTACAATCTCAATCAATCGATCCGAATTGCTCGAAATTTTTTCTAAATATCTTTTGTTTACGTCGGTATCTTCAATGCCACCATCAAGTAAAATATCCACATAACCTTGAATACTAAATAAGGGTGTTTTTAACTCATGTGATACATTTCCAAGAAACTCTTTTCTAAATTGCTCATTGGCTTTTAACTGTTCCAATTCGGTTTTCTTTTCGGTGCTGTATTGAGCTACCTGGTCCCTTAATTTTTCAAATAAATTTGGCTCATTTAATTTTTTTGAAGCAGGAATTTTATTAACGCTCGATACCGTACGATATAGAATTTTAATCTTTCTTAAAATAAATTTTTCTATCAAAAAGAGTGTCAGGAAATAAATTAAAAAACTACTTACAAAAGGCATAAGAAGTATTGAGGTGTGAAAAGGAGACACCAAATAGTATATATATAGTAGAAAAAATAATTGAAGGAAAAATAAGAACGATGTAATGATTATTGCTATTTTTCCTTGAGTTAATCCATTCAAAATGCTACAAATTTATAACCAATTCCTTTAACGGTAGCAAAATAATATTCACCAATTTTTTCTCTTAGTTTTCGGATATGCACATCTATCGTTCGATCACCAATTACAATTTCTTTACCCCATACTTGATCTAAGATCTCTTCTCTTCGAAATACATAGTCGGGCTTACTTATAAGCAAAAATAATAATTCAAATTCCTTTCTTGGCAAAACGATTTCTATGTCATCTTTAAAAACCAAGTATTTATTTTTATCTACAATAATATTCTTGTAAGATAAAATACTTCCTTTGTCGGATAATTTGGCAGAGGTGCGCATTAAAGACCGAATTTTAGAAACCAATAGTTTAGACTTGATGGGCTTGCCAATGTAGTCATCTGCTCCGATTTCCAATCCTTCAATCTGCATTTGTTCTTCATTACGAGCGGTAATAAATACAATTTTAGTATCATTAAAATCCGCATCGGCTCTTAATATTTTGCATGCTTCAATACCGTCCATATCGGGCATCATACGATCTAATAAAATTAAATCAGGTTTATATTTTTTTGCTTTTTCTATTGCCTCCAATCCATTTTTTGCGGTATATACCTCAAACATTTCTTTTTTAAGAATATAGCTTAAAAATTCGAGTACATCTTCTTCATCATCAACGAGTAGGATTTTTATAAAATTTCCCATACAATATTTATTTTATGCAAAGATAACTCTATTTAGAAAATAATTATTCTTTTGCTTAACATTATAACGTTTTATTAACAATATTCAAAAGAATGCAATATTAAGTTAACATGAATTTCATTTTTAATAAATTAAAGTGGCTAACTAAAAAAAAATCAATTGTATAGTTTCAATGTATTGGTTCAAAATCTTAGGGTTTGATGCTATAGGATGATCTAATAAATATTTAATTCTTGCAATTAATAATAAAAGTATTATATTTGCAGTCCAAATCGCGAGGTAGAGCAGTAGGTAGCTCGTCGGGCTCATAACCCGAAGGTCACAGGTTCGAGTCCTGTCCTCGCTACTAAGTCTCAGCCAAGCAGTAATGCTTGGCTTTTTTTTTGACTAATCTCAATTATATGTTAAATAAGTTTTTAAAAATCTTTGCTTCTTTAGTTGTTATTTTTATCATTGCGGCCTGGTGGTATTTGGCGCAAGAAATAAAGAAAAATACGCCATTTCAAAGTGCTTTGCCATTCTACGGTGCCGATACTAATACCGCCGAATCCTATATGGTAGAGAAGTTTCAATTTGTCAATCAATATGGTGATACGATTACAAGAAAAGATTTTGAAAATAAAATATGGGTTACCGATTTCTTTTTTACCACTTGTGAAGGGATTTGCCCGATAATGTCTAAAAATCTTGTGAAAGTTCAAGACTCATTTAAAAATAATCCAAATATCAAGATTTTGTCGCATACGGTGGATCCTCAATACGACAATCAGCAAGTATTATTTGAATATGCTCAAAAACACCAAGCAATTCAAGATAAATGGCATTTTGTAACAGGCGATGCGTCCAAAATATATTATTTAGCGCGACACTCTTACTTCGTAGCAACTCCTGAAGATAGCACGTATGGCGAAGATTTTGTGCATAGTCAACTTATTGCTTTAATTGATCCGCATTTACACATCAGAGGTTATTATGATGGAACCAACGGAAAAGATATTTTAAAATTAATTCGTGATATTAAAGAGCTTCAAAAAGAGTATCCACAAACAAGGTAATGGCTTCTTTATATATTCATATCCCATTTTGTAAAAAAGCATGTCATTATTGTAGTTTTTACTTTGTTGTTTCAATAACTAAAAAAAGAAATTTCATAGAAGCGCTTTTAAAAGAAATCGAACTCAAAAAAGGCTTTATTCAACAACCCATTCAAACCGTTTTTTTTGGTGGAGGTACACCCAGTTTGTTTTCAGAAAATGAATTGAAAGAAATTATAGATCATTTGAAAGGGAATTTTGATTTAAGTCAATTAAAAGAACTTTCCATTGAATGCAACCCCGATGATTTAGATACAGAAAAGTTAAAATCGTTTCAAGAATTAGGCTTTAATCGAATTAGCATTGGTGTTCAATCATTTATTGATGAAGAATTGGTTCAAATGAATCGCTCGCATAATCATTTGCAAGCAAAAAATGCGATTATTGATGCCACAAAATATTTTGAAAATGTGTCTATTGATTTGATGTTTAATCTTCCAAATCAATCTATAGAAAATTGGCAATATAACCTTGAAACCGCATTATCGTTTCCTATAAAACATATTTCTACATACAATTTAACGATAGAAGAAAAAACGGCCTTACAACGCAAGATTCAAAAAGGCGAAATCGCGGCACCTCCCGAAAATTTGAGTGCGTTGATGTATGAATTTACAATGGCGTATTTATCAAACAAAATGCACCATTATGAAATTTCAAATTTTGCCGTTTCTGGTTTCGAATCCATTCATAATCAAAATTATTGGTTTGGCGCGCCTTATATTGGTTTTGGGCCATCTGCACACAGTTTTATTAATCAACAAAGGCATTATAATATTTCTAATTTAAATCAATATATACATCGATTAAAAGAAGATACATTGTGCTGGGAATTGGAATCATTAACTAAGGATAATCAATGGAATGAGTTTGTATTGACAAGACTTCGAACTTATAAAGGTGTTGAAATTCATGAAGTTGAGCAGATTTTTGGTGCAATGTATTTAAAAAGTTTGACTGAAAATATGCAACCTTGGATAGATTCAGAGGATGTAATTTTAAATCAATCCGCATATATTCTTACAAATAAAGGAAAACTATTTGCGGACCTCATTTCAAGTGATTTGATGATCGTTGACTAACTAAAGTTTAGTATTTTAAATTTGAAGATAAATGAAAATGATAGCAATATTGACTTATTGTTATTATATTTGCCGAAACAAAATTATTTTCATGCGTTTTTTTTGGAGTTTTTTCTTTTTTTTGATTCTCAAATTAGTTGCAGCTCAAAATGCGGAAACTTTTTTTTATGATGCATCTTTAAGACATCTTCATCTTCAAAATAAAATAATTTCTGTTGAAGAGCAGGAAATTGAAATTTTAAAAAAAGACACCTCTTTTTTATATCAATTTGGTAAAATTATCCCCATTTTGTATCGTTTAGAAGATTTTGATTTAATAAAAGTAAAAGAGGACGGAACACAAATTTATCATCTTAAAATTGCTGCTCCAAAGGCACTTGCTTTAAATTTATATTTTAGTCAAGTACAGATGGATCCTTCCGCCAAAATTTTTATTTTTAGTCCATTTGAAAACAAAATAAGCCCTTCAATGGAAGCTTCTCAAGTTTTAGAGGACCAAACTTTAATAACGGATCATTATAATGGCGATATGCTTTGGATCGAATACCACCATCCTCCAAATTCGGATTTCCAAAATCCATTCATTGTCTCGGGATTGACGTATTGTTATAAACCAGTTAAAGCGGGAAGCGGATTTGACGATTCCGATACTTGTATGATTAATGTGGCTTGTTCCGAATCTTCAAATTACTCTAATGCCGTTGCTGCTTCGCTTCGAATTAAAGTTGTAAATGTAAATGGAACTACCGCTTGGTGTTCGGGTACTTTAGTGAATAATACATCGAACAACGGCACGCCTTATATTCTTACGGCGAATCATTGTCGAATCAATTCGAGTATTTCAAAATTAAATGACTGGGAGTTTTATTTTAACTACCAACAACCTACATGCCAAAGAACAACAATTGAACCGACGCTTTTAGTATTAAAAGGAGCCGATTTTATTGCTTCGTCAGGCACGGATGAAGGTGAGTTTTCTTCTGATTTTCTATTACTAAAACTCAAAAATACAATAAGTAAAAACTGGAATGTTGTTTTTTCGGGATGGAACCGAACTGGAGCGGCTACAAGTTCAGGCGTTTCCATCCATCATCCATTTGGCGATGTAAAGAAAATCTCAACCTATAAGAACCAACCTATAAGTGTTCAATATGGAAGTGTAGCAGGTACACATTTTAGAGTCTTGTGGAGCGCCACGCCTAATGGATTTAGTTCCACCGAAGGCGGTTCATCAGGTGCCGGATTGTTTAATGCTAATGGACATTTAATTGGCGCATTAACCGGTGGTGGAGCGTCTTGTCAGGATAGTACAGAGCCAGATTTCTATGGTCGTTTTTGGTTTTCTTGGGATCGATATGGTTCAATAAGCTCACAGCGATTAAAAGATTGGCTGGATCCAATCCAAAGTAATGTAACTTTTTTAGAAAGTATAAAACATTCAGAAATTAGTTCTTTAAATATTGTAAATCCATTAAATGCATTCAATATTCGATTTGAAAATGGACAACTTAAAATACAATCGGAAGTTAAAGATTATAACATACAAGTTTATGATTTGTCGGGGAAAATATTGTATCAAAGTCATGCTTCATTCCAATTTAATTCAAAAGATTTCTCGGCTTCAAATGGTGTTTATCTTGTTAAAATTTTTACGGACAATGTTTTAAATACTTATAAAGTTCAATACACAAAATAGATCCATGTTATATTTAATTCCCGTTCCGATTTCAGATAATACGCAAACGATAAGTATTCAATCGCAATATATTTTGCCAAATATCAAAAAGTTTATTGTAGAAAATGTAAAAACGGCCCGCCGAATGCTTCGTAAAATGGATTATCAACTTAATTTTGATGAAGAGGTGCAATTCTTTGAAATGGATAAACATCAAAAAAATCAAGATATTTCAATAGTTAAAGCTTGGCTCTTATCCGATGAAGATATTGGACTCATGTCCGAAGCGGGGTTGCCTTGCATCGCCGATCCAGGTTCTGAATTTGTAGCTTTGGCACACCAATTAAAAGTAAAGGTAATTCCACTTTCTGGACCATCAAGTATCATTATGGCATTAATTGCTTCGGGTTTTAATGGGCAAAATTTTGCTTTTGTGGGCTATTTACCTATTGATAAAAATAGTAGAATTCAAAAAATTAAACAATTAGAAACCTTATCGGCTACTCAAACCCAGCTTTTTATGGACACGCCGTATCGAAATAAAGAATTGTTTCTAGATCTGATAACCCATTTGCAGCCGCACACCAAGTTGTCTATTGCACTTGATATTTCGGGTTCCGATCAATATATTCAATCAATGACCGTTAAAGAATGGTCTAAAAACGATCAACTACCCGATTTGCATAAAATTCCTTGTATTTTTGGAATGAGTAAATAGCATTTAAATTAATGCGTTTAGTATTTTAAATACTATTAAATATAAAAAAAGCCTCTACATTTCTGTAAAGGCTTGCTAAATGTGTTGTGGTCCCTGCTGGGCTCGAACCAGCGACCACCTGATTATGAGACATAGTTTGCAATATTTCCTATTATTTTATTAAATATCTTAAACCCTTCTAAAAATAAGCATTTAAACTACATATAATTTCCTTTTATTTGATTTAATTTGATTAATTTTGTCAAAAATGTTTAACATTGGTTTAACACAGATATAAAATGATAAAATTTAAGTTGGTATTATTAAAGCATAAAGTAGATACAAATGGATTGTACCCTATTTATTTAAGAATGACAAAAGATAGAAAGCTGAAATATATAAACACAGCTTATAGATGCAAATTGAATGAGTGGAATGAAAACACCTGCAAGTTAAACCACAATTGCAAGGACTTTAAAAAAGCAAATATAATCTTAACTGAGATTGTAAACCAATGGACAAATAAATACAACACCCTACCAATAAACAAAAGAGAGGTTATAAGTTTGTCTGAGTTTATGGACTTTGTGGCAAAGGAAAAAACAAGGCAAAAAACCCTCAACTTTTTTGAATTAATACAAGCCAAAATAGATAACTTGAATGATATTGGCAAAATTGGAAATGCTAAATATTATAATGATACTAGAAATAGCATATTAAGGTTTACCCAAACCACAAAGCTAACAATGGAAAATATAAATGTAGAGTGGCTAAAAAAATATGAGAAATTCCTAAGAATGAATAAGTGTGTGGATAGTGGCATAGCTGTCAGAATGAGAGCCATTAGAGCTATATTTAATGAATGTATAGAAAATAATTTAATTAAGCTAGACGCCTATCCATTTAAAACCTATAAAATCTCAAAGCTGAAGCAAAATAAAAAGATTAGAGCCATAACTATAGCAGATATTAAAAAGATTGCTGAAATAGACCCTATAAAAGAAGAGGAAAAACTGATTATTGAGCAAAGCAATATACCAAAACACCAAAGACTACCAAAAGGATATTTGAGACTAGCAAAAGACCTATTTTTATTTAGTTATTTCACAGGTGGAATGAATTTTAAGGATATGCTAGTATTGAAGCACTCAAACATTTATAATGATAGCAGAATAACCTATGTAAGATCTAAAACAAATAGGCTACAAGACTTTAAATTAACAGCTCCAGCAAAAGAGATTGTAGAGTATTACAAAAGTCAAAGCATAGGAACTGAGTACATATTCCCATTATTGCTTAATGATAATATGACACCCACACAAATAGCAAATAGGAGGCATAAATGCTTAACACAATTCAATATAGCTTTAAAAAGAATAGGACTAATTTGCAATATAGATTTTGATATAACAAGCTATGTAGCTAGACACTCATTTGCTAGTAACTTAAAAGACAAAGGAATTTCCACAGATGCAATTTCTGAAGCAATGGGACACTCAGATATAAAAATTACACAGGTTTATCTTAAAAGATTAGAGAATGAAGTTATTGACAATGCTATGGATAAAATTGCAGACTTTTAACAATTGCAGAAATGGTAAAAATTCAAACTATATAGTAAGTTGTACTTTAGGGACAATTTTTGTCCTTTTTTAAATAGATGATATGATTATAGATACAAAGCAAATTTTCACAATATTGAATAATGAGGATTTAGAAAAAATAAAAAAAGGTATATTTCAATATAGGCTAGAAAATCTTAATTTTAACAATAGTGCATTTCTTAGAGAGTTGTATAGGTTACTGCAATTGATAAAAGACTATGTAGATGACCAAAAATCAAAAAAGGATATACCTACCATAAAAGAATTCATAGAGCAAATTGATAAAAGGACAAGCCAATACACTAGAGATATAAAGCTACTCAAAAACAAAACAGCCTCAAATGATAGATTGAGAAAACAAATCATTAGGGACTTGAAAGCCAAAAAAGATGATCCAGCTGAAGAGGTAGAAATAGAGTTTAAGGATTTAAATATAAAAGCATACTTTGAAATACTAGCAGAAATAAAAGAAGTTTTGCAAGTTGTATCAATATCCAAAAACAGCAAAGAGTTAAATACATATAGCTTTATAGGCAAATCAAAAGACCTGCAAAGGATTTACCAAAACATTAAAGAATATTTGCACCCTGAGACAAATAAGCTGAGCCAATTTGAGGCTGTTTTTAGTGGCAAAAAACTAAAAGAGATAAAACCATTAAGGATAAATTTTACACAGCCTGAAATAGTATATTTTGTAATTAAATTAATGGAGCTAGAATACATAGAAAAAAAATGGAGTGAAAAAAGACTAGTTTATGTGTTTAAAAATTACAATAGTGTAAACCACTATACAATAACAACTATAAAATCAAACTTAGATAAAGAGCTAACTGAAAACAGCAGACTGAAAATAGAAAATATTTTTAAGTAAACAAAATCAATACTTTATAGCATAGCAAACTTAACAAAACCCTATTGTTAAGCATTTTCACTTCTTTTTATAACATAATTTTGCATTAGAATTCTACTAAAAGCATTTGCAACTGCTATTTATTAATTTTAAAAATGTAAAAAATATGATAGTATTTAAAAATAAAGAGGTTATAAACCTAAAAGAGCTGTCTGAGATGACAGGATTGGCAAAGAGTACCCTATGGAAAAAAACTATGAATAGGTCTGTCCCTCATTACAAAGTAGGCAAAATGCTGTATTTTAATGTATCTGAAATATACCAATGGCTACAAAAGGACAAAGTGCAAACTGCTGAAGAGATTACAAAAGAAGTTGAACCAATTTAAAAACCCTTTAAACCCTTGTTAAAATGACAAATATAGATTTATATGTTAAACTAGAAATGCTATCTAGCACCATAAAAGAGCAAAACAAATTAAGACCTTCAAAAAGTAGATTAGACGCTACTCTATACAATGGTAAATATACAGATGTTTTAAAACCATTTGAAAATAAAAAAGGTATGTTATACTTAAACCTGACAGCTCAAAAGGATTTTGTAAAAGTCAAAGAGGATAGAATGACAGAATTTTCTTTGACAGGCAAAAATATGAATTTTAGTGGATTGTATTTTGAAGAGATAGAAAACCCTTATTTCTGCTATGGCTACCCTCTAGGCAAACCAATGTTAAGCAATGGGACACCAAACCCTTGTTTTGCTTATAGAAATGACTTGTACCTATTCATAGTTAACCAAACATATACACAAATGGAACTGCTAGTATTTAGGAATGCTAAAAACTTTGCTGTAGATTATTTGCAGATGTTATGCAATGGAGAATTTGACACACAGATTGAAGATTTAAGACAAAATGCCAAACCATTTTATGACTATGGAATGTATCAAAATTTACAAACTATATAGTAAGTTGTACTTTAGGGACAAAAACTGTCCTTTTAAAAATATAATATATGTTTGATAGCACAAAGATTTTTTTACCAAAAGAGGATATTAGAGATAGTGGGTACTTTGACAGAGTGCCCATTATTTTATCAAATTTATCTTATACAACAAAAGAAAATGGAATGGAATATTTGAGTGGCACTTTAGAAAACTTAAATATCTCAGTAGGTAAAACAGGCATATCTATAAATGGTAGTTTGAATAAATACTATCATACAGACAATTTTCAAAAGATAAACAGACAGCAAGTTGAATTATGTATAAATAAACTCTCAGATGTTCTAGGATTGTATGTAGATGATGGAATAGTACAAAGAGTAGATATTTCACATAATTTCTTAATGAATGAGCCTGTGGAAAACTACTATAATTTTTTAGGTAGCCTGAGCCATTATAAAAAAATGATACAACCCTCTAGCGTCTACTATCAAAACAAAAAGAAAACTCTATTATTTTATGACAAAGTAAAAGAGGGACAATACAGAAAACAGGATTTGCCTATACATTGGATAGGTAGATATTATTTAAGATATGAAATGAGATATATGACTAGATTTGCCTCTCAGTTGAATAAAAGCATTATCTTTGCAAAAGACCTTTATAATGAGGATTTTTATATGACTATGATTGACAACTGGGCAAATGAATATTTCAAAATCAATAAGAATAAAATATTTAGACCTATGGAGAAACAACTAACTAGTAAACAAGGTTATGACTATTTAATGAGTGCCTTAATAGAAGAGCTAGGAGCTAACAAGGCATATGATATTATTGACACTATGAAGCACAATTTTGCACCAAAAGAGTACACTAGAATAAAGCAGAAACTAAAAAGCCTTAATGGATTGACTGAGCAAAGCCATTTAATAGAAGAGCTAGACCAAAAGATACTCAGGGTAAAAGAGTTTTATAGATAGATCACAATGCCTCAAAGTTTACAAAAGTTTACACATATTAGCAAAAAAGAAGTTTACTAAATCATACTAGATTTAACTTGCTTAAATTAGCCTAAAATTGCATAGAATTGCAGAATATTTCATAGAAAAACTTTAGTAGATTGTAGTAAATTGTAGTAAATTGTGGGACAAAACTGCTGTAAATTGCAGTAAATTTCCCTTATTTGAAAACCTTAAACCACTATTAAACGACTATTAAACGATGATTAAACGATGATAGAGCCAAAAATAAGCTGAAATGTAAATGGCAAAAATTGGCACAAAATGACAGATAAAAACAAATGAGCGCCTACCATAAATAGGTGCTTTTTTAATGCCTATAAACAAAAATGTTTAACACAGGTTTAACACTAGCTAAAAACAAAAAAGCCTCAACTATTGTCAAGGCTTGATTTTATTGGTGTGGTCCCTGCTGGGCTCGAACCAGCGACCACCTGATTATGAGTCAGGTGCTCTAACCAACTGAGCTAAGAGACCCTCCCAAATGGGGTTGCAAAAATAATATTATTTTTTTAATCATAATGAAAAAAAAATCAATTGACATTTGTTAAAATCCATTTATATTTGCACTCGTAATTCTTTCTAGGGGTGCAATGCTTTGTGCAATGCTGAGATCATACCCTTCTTAACCTGTACGGATAATGCCGGCGTAGGGAAGAAAGTTAAAGTAAAGTCTTTTGGACTTAGCTTGTAGCTCTTAGTGGAATTTTTAATGGTATTCACTTTAAATATTTAACTATGAGTTTTTTAACTTTATTAATTTCAATGCCTTTTTTATTTCCTCAGGAAAATCAAAAAAACGACACCGCTCGCAAATTGCCTGAAGTTCAAATTTTGAGCACAAGAGCCAACAAAGATTTTGTTTCAACACAAAATACATTAAAAATCGAAACGCTATCGCCTTTAAATTTAGGAATGGAAGCGCCTTATTTACTTCAAAGTTTACCATCGGTATCCATTTCGAGCGATGCAGGAAATATGGTGGGTTATTCCCAGTTGAATATTCGTGGGAGCGATGCACAGCGAGTTCAGGTTTCTATTAATGGAGTCGCGTATAACGACGCCGAAAGTCATCAAGTGTATTGGGTAAATATTCCAGACATTTTATCGAGTGCCGAAGATGTTCAAGTGCAGCGTGGTGTTGGATTTTCAATGTTAGGAGGCACCAACTTGGGTGGTATGGTTTCTATCAAAACAACTCAAAAGCACGAAGAGTCATTTATAAAATTAAGTAGTCATTTTGGTTCGTTTAATACTTTCCGAAATAGTATAAATTACTCAACTGGGGTTTCTAAAAAAGGATGGCAGTTGAGCGGAAGAGCCACGTATAATATTTCGGATGGTTATATTGACAGAGCTTGGAGCCGTTTAAATTCTCAATATCTTAGTTTGAGTAAGTTTGGACCTAAATATACGATGCATCTTATCGGAATGCGCGGGCACGAGCGCACGTATCAAGCATGGTACGGCGTAGAGTCCAATGTTTATAAAACCAATCGAACGTTTAATGTCGCAGGTACCGATTATGAACAAAAAGCGGGCGCACCATACGAAAATCAATCGGATAACTACAAACAATCGCACTTGCAATGGATTCATAATATATATTTAAATCAACATCAAAATATCGGAATTACAGGATATTATGTTAATGGTAGCGGTTTTTATGAAGAATATCGTGTGGGACAAGATTTGGGCACTTATTTTAAAAATCAAAGTGGGTTTTCGGATTTGGTAAGGCAATTATGGCTTCAAAATCATTTATTTGGATTAAATATTGCACATCAATATCAAAAAAAATCCATTCAAAATTATACCGCATTGGCTATTTCGCATTATATCGGAGATCATTTTGGGCGCATTCCAAATATTATAGACCCAAGTTTTTCTATAGATCAATCGGTGAAGAATTATTTAAATACATCAAACAAGTCGGACTTTACGTTTTTTAATAAATCCGCACTAACAATTAATAAAACCACATTAAATCTCGATTTACAATTACGATATGTTAATTATGATGCTTCGGGTACTTTGCTCGGACATGTTCCAATGGCTTTCGATCAACAATTTTTATTTTTTAACCCAAAAATTGGCGCGAATATTCAGTTTGACAATCAGCATCAAAGTTTTATTTTTGCAGGTATTGGCCAAAAAGAACCCAATCGAAGTGACTTTGTAGAATCCAATCAAAATCCAAGACCTGAGCAGCTTTTGAATATTGAAATGGGACATCAAATCAAAACCAATCGTTGGAATGCCAATTTTAATCTTTTCGGAATGTTTTATCAAGATCAATTGATCAATACAGGAGCGATTAACTCCACAGGAGCACCAATTCGAATTAATGTAGGACAGAGTTATCGCGTTGGAGCAGAATGGAGCGGACAATATAAATTGAATTCCAAATGGTCTTTAAATAGTTCGGCGGGTTATATTTTTAGTAAAATTCTAAACTTTAACCACATTACGCCAGCGTATAATGAAGATTATTCTATAAATGAAAGCGAAACGCAAATCGCGCCGCTTCGCAATGTTGATATTGCCTTTGCGCCAAGATGGAATGCCTTTTTGGAAGTGCGTTACCAGCCATTTAAAGATTTCTCGATTTTGTTAAACACAAAAGCCGTAGGAAGACAATTTATTGATAATACGCAAACAGATTCTCGTTCCATTCCAGCCTATAGTTTTACCAATTTAGCATTTGAGCATATTTTAAGGCCTAAATATATGAAAGAAATGAAATTGAATTTATTAATCAATAATGTATTCAATACCTTAACATATACAAATGCCTATACTTATAACACGGGTATCATGATTATGAATGATGGTTCACGCGTTGATCCAACCCATTTTAATTTTGTTTTTCCTCAAGCGGGTATCAATGTAATGATGGGCTGTAGTGTGATGTTTTAGTTTTTCTGAAAAGATAAGCATTCTTAACCCTAAATAACGCCTTATTTTATTACGAAGTAATAAAATAAGGCGTTATACTTTTTTATGTAGCGAATTTAAACCAATTCGGTAAACTAATAAGTTTTGCATTAGTCTCCTTATTTTAAAACTAGGCAATAACCTAATTTCTAATTTTGGCTAAATTGAAATTACTTTTAATCTATATTATTGGTCAAAAATGCTAGCTCAAAAACAAATTTTATAAAAAACTACTTTAAAAATGCTAAAAATGATTAAAATGGGCATTTTCTTTTTGTAGTTGTCAAAAAAAGTCATTACGTTTGTGATAATAATTTTTTAACCCAAATTAATCATTAAAAATGATTAATCGTATAATGTCTTGTAATTCAATCAATTTAATATTGATTGAAACAATCCATTTACGGGGTTAAACCCAACTAACGCCTTATTTTATTACTTCGTAATAATCTAATGCGTAATTTGGGTTTAACAAACCAAAAATTTAAGATTATGAAAAAAATGACACTTTTATTGAGCTTCGTATTTGTATTAAGCAAAACACCAAGACTTTATGCACAGTTTGACCCGATTGATTTTAATGGAGGGGATTTATCATTATTGCAACCAGCTCTTATTCCAGCGGTGCCTTGTGGCACAAATTATCTTTGGAAACCAACCGAAAATTATATTCCGGTATGGATGAAAGATAACAATAATAATATTGATGAAGACGTATCGCCTTTATATGTGCGCAGAGATTTATTTACTTGCGAACGTATGATTCGTTTTTATGACCCAAATATATTAAGTAATAACAATAATGGCATTTTTAATCCCTTTCCGAACACAAGTTTTGGCACCAATACCAATCCAGACGGAATGATCAATTCAGGCTGTCCCGAAGATTTTAAAAAATGTAATATCGGATTTGTAGGAATCAATAATACACATCCTACCGAACAGCTTGACGTTATGGGTAATATAAAAACCTCGCATCGTTTTATTGGAAAAGCTGCCGAAATTGGAAAAATAATGTATGACGGTGCTGTTAAAGATGCTTCAGGAAATCCTACGGGTCAGATAACTCCTTTTCTTTTTGATGCACAGGAGGTTAATTTTAGTGGAAACATTAACGCAAATCAAATTACGGCAAATAGTTTTATAACCCATTCATTTCAAGCTAATGCCATAGATCTAAATGGAGATTTCAAAATTAAAAACACACAAGGTCAAAATGTGTTTGCCGTGTATCAGAATGGCGATGTGCGCGCCCGAAAAACAACCGTAGATTTGTTACCAATACCGGATTATGTGTTTAAAAAAGAATATAAATTGATGGGATTAAAAGAGTTGGAGCAATATATAGAAACCCACCAACACTTACCAAATATTAAATCCGAAGCCGAGTATAAAAATGAAGGCGCTATAGATTTAGGCGAACTCAATGTAAAACTTTTAGAAAAAGTAGAAGAATTGACGCTTTATACTATTCAACAGCAAAAGCAGATTGATGAGCTGAAGAAAATGGTGCTCGAACTCAAAAAGTAGATTATGAAAACATATTTTAAAGCTCAGATTGTATTTTGTATTTTGTTTGTCTTTTATTCATGCTCAAAAGATTGTAGCTGGGAATATGATATATTGCACGAGAAATGGATTTATAAATGTACTCCTCCTGCGCCCCAGCCCGTAGTTTATAATCTTAATAATGGCTCGTATAAAATACAAAGTATTTCGCAAGAAATTTTACCCAGTTTGAAAACACTGTCAAACTATGAGGAGCTAATCAATAGATATTTTACAGGATTTAAAGGAAATATTGAAGAAATCTATGTTGAAAAAACAGGATACAATAGTGCCAGTGTTTTAGGATTGCCAGGAGCTAGTGTACGAAATGCTTCGCTCACTGCTACAAGTATTAGCTTCGGAGGTATTACAAGTAGTTATCGTATGCCAAATAATGTTTCGGTAGGTAATTGCTATGAAGGTCTGACTATGAGTGGGGTCATAAACATATCCAATGGAAAACCTACCTCGGGCACCATAGACTATAATTGTAGTAGTGAACTTGTTATGAGGTATTCATTCACAATAAAACAATAATTAAGATGAAAAAAGTAATTTATATTTCAATCCTATTTTTTGTATATAATTCTTGCTGTAAAGACTGTACCGATGATTCAAATCCCGAATGTCCTAATTATAATCCGTGTAAGAATGTAAAACCTCTCAAAGCAAATTTCACTTCATGGAATTTGGCTACTTCCAATGAATATATGAAGTCTATATTCATTAATTATGATTATACGCTACAGAGTGCGGAAGATGGTGCTACATTTACTATTGATACTACTTATAATTATGATAACTGGGAGTGGCGCATTGGCTCAGAGACTATTTTGAATCAAAAAACAGTTTACCGTTCAAATTTTCCAAAAAATTCTTATATTCCTATAACTTTAATAGCAAGAAGAACTCCCAATATTAAATGTTTTCCATATGATAAAAAAATAGATTCTATTACAAAAATTTATCATTTTGTGGAAACAATTCCTTTAGGTAGGGAAGATAGTAGCTCTAGAGTATTTGGAAAATTTAGAGGCGCTTTTACCAATGTTCCTGATTTTGTAGATACCTTTGAGTTTACTGTTATAAATACTCCTAATTCTCTGGGGTTGGTCTGTATAGATACTTTTCCTTTTACTACTTGTACGAAAAATTTTGGTGTATATGGTATGAATTTAAACTATGCTTATTTTAGAACATCATATGGGTGTGATAAATATCCTAATAGAAAAATGAGTTGGTTTTATTTAAGATTTATTGATAACATAAGTAATCAAATAGAAGTATTTATTAATAAAGGTGCTACTGATAAAAATTATCCAGAAATGATATGGAAAGGATATAAAATAAATTAAATATTTAAAAAAATGCAAATGAAAAAAGTAATTATATCAATAATACTAATGGCGTTGATAAGTCCAAGATTAGTGTCTCAAGATTGTATAGGGGTAGATAATACTTACCCATGTTGCAATCAAAACATTAATATTGATCCACTAGACAATGGCATTAGAACACAAAATACAGAAAGACTAAACAGTTCTTCTACCATTGGCTCTATTAATTTTTCAAACTTTAATATCAATTGGCTTAAAGATGCGCCATTTTATGTATTAAGTAGTAATGGCGTAGTTAAGCCCAAAAACAACCCTCTATTAAGTACAGACCAGTCTTATAGTATGGTTTCAAATTGGGATCCTTTAACTCAAAATTTTGACAAATTAGTAATGCATCCAAAATATGGATGGCAGCTTATGCACCATTACGATGGGTATAAACCATTTAGCACTATACCTATTTCTTCTGTTAATGGAGCATCAAAACAAGGTTATCATTATATGTTTTATAATAAATATACAGGACAAGCTAGAATTCTTGTAAGCCCCGAAACAAATAGTGATTATAATCCATCAGATGTTTCGATAGCTTTGTATTTTCCTGGATCAGGCGTTATAAATACGTCAGCTATATTTAACTGGTATAGTGGTCGTATGAAAGCATTAGATAAATTTACAACCGAAACCAATGTAAGAGCATTTCTATCCAATGGTCAAAATTTTGATGAAAGTTATTTTGGTACATCCGATATTGATTTATCCTATGACCCTTGTGTTTGTGTTAAATCTTCTACGTTAAAAATGGAAGTTCGAAAAAGAACCAAATTAACATTGTATGCCGAAGGCAAATATGCAGGCATTACCAAACCGTTTGATAATTCGGGTAATATACCTTCAAGTTATGGGAAAAATTGGCTTTCGAGTGTATCAGGGGATATGGCTAATATGCAAGATTTTGAAATTAAAGGTGGATTTCAAGTATATAAAACAGCACAAGAAATGGCAAATCAATATTATGTAAGTGCTGGGGCTCAGTTTGCGGCAATGATGCTCAATTTATTTGGAAATTTAGGTAGTAGTATACCGCCAATTAAGTTAGGTACTTCCTCGTTACAAGAGGTATCGGCATATATTGGACAGTTACCGCCTACCGTTAGTACTCAAGCACAAGCCATTTGGAATACTGTAGAAAAAAGTAAGTACAAAATACCAATTGGAAGTGCACTTTCTTCAGGTGCACAAAAAATATCTGCATCGATAAACCCTCCTGTACCTAATGTAAGTTTTACCGAAGGACAATTAGCCCTTCGTGGAAAAATTGAAGGAGATTTAATAATAAATGGATTCTCATCAAGAGAAATATCACATCCAGGAAGTTTGGGAAGTCTTACTACTACTTTAGATAAATATCCATACTATAATGAAGCCGTAGGTCATTTTGCAATTGTAAAAACACCTAAAATTTACTATGATATTAACAAACAAAATGATATTGCAAAGTTAAAATTTCACATACAAAGTCCAATAAAATATGCTTTAAATCCTACTTCAGATATTGATGTGAGTAAATCAGAGTTATTAGCAGGGTTAGAATTTGATTATTACCTACCTTATCTTACTGAGAATTTTGCAGCGAGTAATTTCGCTTGGGTTGTAAATAAAAATGAAGCAGATTCAATTATCAACTATATTTTTAAAGACAACTTTATAATAGTAAAAAAAGCGATTTTACATAAATCAGAAGTTGAACAAAAAAATGGCGCATTGGATTTATATGATAAATGTGCAGATTGGAGTAAATTATGTGATTCAGTATGGCATTTCGTAATTCAAACAAGACAAGTTCCTATTGATAAAATTTCAAATTTTACTTACTTCAATGATTTAACATTACCTAGACCCACATATACTTTGATTCAAAATTATGCTTCGAGAGATGGTATTTTTAAAAATTTACAAAATAATGAAGCTTTAAATAACACTTTAAGAAATAGGTTTAACTTGTTTTTTGATTTTAGATTACTTATATCTGCAAAATATGAATTTAAAGATAATTATTATGGAAAAGTCAATGGATTAATAAAAAAATATGTATTTGAATTAGAGTACGAATCAACCCCATCTGTGAACTCTAATAGATTGGATCGCCCACCACTAATTATTCCTGATACAATTTATACATCTACTTGGGTTGGTTTAGTTTTGGGGAATGTAATAAAAGCAAAAACAATAATAATTAATTCTAATATCAGTAATTTAACATTACACGCTACTAAAGAAATTATACATGAATCTGGCATTATAAGTCCAAATGTTATTCAAGAAATTGTGAAATTAGATTTTGACCAAGAGTTAATAAATCCTGTAGATAATTTATATTTGAAAAACTTTTGCTCAAATTCTGATTATAGAGCGGGGTTTTCATATAAGACTCAGATTAATTCTATGGAGAATAAGATTACTACTTACTCCCTCTCCCTCCACCCAAATCCAGCTTCATCGGTTGCGAAGCTCACGCTCACCAATTATCAAAACACCAACGCAAATATCAAAATATTTGATTTGATGGGGCGCGAGATGTTGGAGGTTATAGAAAAAGATATCACCAGCCGCGAACATTCCATAGATTTGGATATAGAGCGCCTAGCACCCGGCACCTACATCGTTAAAGTAAATAACGGCTTGGATGAAAAAACAACTAAACTGGTTGTGGTTAGGTATTAAGATAATGATTTGTAAAATTGAATAGGAATCACAAAATCAAATTTTTTATATCAAATAATTCATTAGGGTTTATTAGGTATTTTGTATTTTTACATTATGGCATAAATTTTTATTTATACCTTTGCATTTTTATTTAAAATTTGGAAAAATGAGTACACTTTCTTACTTAGGCATTCAAAATCCTAAAAAATTACATTGGAATTTAACTCCTGAAGAATTAGTAGATATTACGGTTGCATCGGGGCAAGGTACACAAAATGATACGGGCGCTTTAGTAGTAATGACAGGAACATTTACAGGTCGTTCGCCTAAAGATAAGTTTATGGTAAAAGATTCAATTACCGAATCGCATGTAGATTGGGCTAATGCAAATTTTAATATCCCTTTTGAAGCCGATAAATTTGATGCCTTATACGATAAAGTGATTCAATATCTTGACAATAAAGAAATTTTCAGTAGAGATTGTATAGCTTGTGCGGATGATAGCTTTAAATTGCCTATTCGAGTAGTTACGGAATATCCTTGGAGCAATTTATTTGCTTATAATATGTTTATCCGTCCTACTGAAAATGAAAAAGCCGATTTTGATCCAACTTGGCATGTAATTTGTGCGCCAGGTTTTAAAGCAGATCCTGCGGTTGACGGAACGCGTCAATCTAATTTTGCTATTTTAAATTTTACGCGTAAAATTGCTTTAATTGGTGGAACGGGTTATACGGGCGAAATCAAAAAAGGAATTTTTACCGTACTTAATTTTGAATTACCCGTAAATCATCGTGTATTTCCAATGCACTGTTCGGCTAATATTGGTAAAGATGGCGATACGGCATTATTTTTTGGTTTGTCAGGTACGGGTAAAACAACGTTGAGCGCCGATCCAAATAGAGGATTAATTGGTGATGATGAGCATGGTTGGACCGAAACAGGTGTATTTAACTTTGAAGGTGGATGTTATGCAAAATGTATTGACTTAACGGCTGAAAAAGAACCTGAAATCTATGCGGCAATCAAACCAGGTGCTATTTTAGAAAATATTACGTTTATTGAAGGAACGAATCAAGTAGATTATTCAAGTGCTAAAATCACAGAAAACACTCGAGTTTCTTATCCAATCGATTATATTGAAAATGCGGTAGCTCCATCAGTTGGGGGCATTCCTAAAAATGTTTTCTTTTTAGCTTATGATGCGTATGGTGTATTGCCTCCAATTTCAAGATTGACCATGGAGCAAGCCATGTATTATTTTATGAGCGGATTTACAGCTAAAGTTGCAGGTACGGAAGCAGGCGTTACAGAGCCACAATTAACGTTTTCTGCTTGTTTTGGAGCACCATTTTTACCGTTGCATCCAAGTAAATATGCCGAACTTTTAGGTGAAAAACTTCAAAAAAGTGGCGCCAAAGTTTGGATGATTAACACGGGCATGACAGGTGGCGTTTATGGGGTAGGTTCTCGTATGAAATTGAGTTACACAAGAGCCATGATTACCGAAGCTTTAAATGGAGGTTTAAATCAGTCTGAATTTTATGCACATCCAATTTTTGGAATTGAAATTCCAAAAACTTGTAACGGAGTGCCTTCTGAAATTTTAGATCCTCGCCAAGCATGGGCAGATAAGTCGGCTTATGATGCAAAAGCATTAGAATTGGCAGCGGCATTTAACAAGAATTTTGAAAAATTTGCGAGCCAAACGTCAAGCGAAATTTTGAATGCAGCGCCTAAAATATCTTTAAATAATCATTAAAAATAAATTCCATTTCATTTTTTTGAAATAGGTTGAAAGCGGTCTTCATGAAGGCCGCTTTTTTTAAAAATAAAAGTTAATAAACATATGTTTGAAGCCGAAATTTCCAAAAGAAAAACATTTGCTGTCATAGCGCACCCCGATGCAGGTAAAACGACCTTAACCGAAAAATTATTACTTTTTGGAGGCGCCATTCAAACGGCGGGTGCCGTAAAATCGAATAAAATCCAAAAATCGACGACTTCTGATTTTATGGAAATTGAAAAGCAGAGAGGGATTTCAGTAGCTACTTCAGTGATGAGTTTTGAATATCGGGATAAACTGATTAATATTTTAGATACGCCCGGCCACAAAGATTTTGCGGAAGACACTTATCGAACGCTTACGGCTGTGGATAGCGTTATTTTAGTTATTGATTGCGTAAAAGGAGTAGAAGAGCAGACCGAACGCTTGATGGAGGTCTGTAGAATGCGAAAAACCCCTGTAATTGTTTTTGTAAATAAAATGGATCGAGACGGAAAAGACAGTTTTGACCTTTTAGATGAATTGGAGAAAAAATTACATATTTCGGTGCAGCCATTGAGTTGGCCTATCGGAAACGGTTCGCATTTCAAAGGGGTTTATAATTTAGTAAGCCAATCTTTAAATATTTTTACACCCGGAAAACAGAAACTTACGGATGATTATATTGAGTTTAAAGATTTAACCGATCCTTTATTAGAAAATAAAATTGGTAAAACAGAAACGGCGCAACTTCAAGAAGATGTAAGTTTAATTAATGGTGTTTACCCTCCATTTGATGTCCCAGCGTATCAAGCAGGAGATTTAGCTCCAGTTTATTTTGGTAGTGCGGTAAATAATTTTGGCGTGCAAGAGCTATTAGATACCTTTGTGGATTTGGCGCCTACGCCTAAACATAGAGAAACAAACTTACGTATAGTAGAACCTAATGAAAGTAAATTCACGGGTTTTGTATTTAAAATTCATGCCAATTTAGATCCAAAACATCGCGATCGAATTGCATTTGTACGAATTTGTAGTGGCGTGTTCAAACGAAATACGTTTTATTTCCATGTAAGAAATGGAAAAGAAATGCGATTTAATAACCCTACCACATTCATGGCAAGTCAAAAAAATGTAGTGGATGAAGCCTATCCGGGTGATGTTGTTGGTTTGTATGACAGTGGAAATTTTAAAATCGGAGACACCCTTACCGAAGGCGAAAAAATGATGTTTAAAGGTATTCCGAGTTTTAGTCCTGAGATTTTTAAAGAAATAATAAATAAAAATCCATTAAAAACCAAGCAACTTCAAAAAGGTGTCGAGCAATTAACGGATGAAGGCGTTGCACAATTATTTAGAAGTTATCATGGAAGCCGAATTGTCGTTGGTACGGTAGGAGAGCTCCAGTTTGAAGTAATTCAACATCGTTTGCTTCATGAATATGGCGCGGAAGTGCGCATGGAACATTTAAGTTATTATAAAGCATGTTGGATGACGAGCACAAATAAATCTAAAATTGAAGAATTTATAAAATATAAAGGTAGTAATGTCTTTAGAGATAAAGATGAGAATTTTGTATACATTGCCGAAAGTAGCTGGATGTTGGATGTAGCCATTAAAGATTTTCCGGATATTACCTTTCATCACACTTCCGAATTTAAATTATAGTATTGATTTTTTGTTTGTATATTTGTCATAGGATTTCAAATTTAATTTTAACGTGCATATACTTTCAAAATCAACTATCAAATGCTTCGCGCTCGCTTTGATTTTATTTCTGTTCCAAAATGTTGTTTTTGGACAGTACACAGCCTTATATATAGCTAATAAAACGCCTTATAGTTTAAAATTAAGCGCTTTAGGTAAAACTCAAATTGACCGAGCAGAGAATTTTTCAAAATGGGTGAATGTTTTAGATCAAACAACGTTTCAATTTGATTTATTTAAAACCAAACGCGAGCATTCCATTTCGTATACATTTATAAAAAATAATCAAAAAGAGCAGTTTATAGAAATTATTATGCAAAATGGTCTGCCAACAATAATGTCTAAATCTGTGAACGAAAATACAATTTATAAAATGTATGTGCTTGAAAAAAAGAGACCCGAAGTACCCTATGTAAAATTGTCAGAAAAAGAAACCGCAAAGCCTTGCCATATGGATAGTGCTACATATAGTCTATTGCATAATGGCTTAAAAAATCTAAAAAATGATACCGCAAAACAACTTTTTGTTTCCAAGCAGTTTTTAAAATATTGTATTGAAATCAAACAAATGGATTCTGTTTTGTCGCATTTCAAATCTGAAAAAATCAAGTTAAATATTTTAGAATCTTATTATAAAATGATTATTGGTTTAAATAGACTTATGGAATTGTCTCATCATTTTAGAAGAGAAGTCGGTATTGCAAATTATGAACTTTGGATAGAAGAAAGAAAAAAATATTAAACATAGCGACAAAAAATGGCATTGTGTCGTTTTATATTTGCATCAAAATTAAAAATAACTAAATAAAAATATTATGTCAGATCAAAAAGAAAAATTAAAAGCGCTCGAAAGTACTATTGGTGTTTTAGACAAAGCGTATGGTAAAGGAACGGTAATGCGTTTGGGAGATTCAAAAATTGTTTCAATTGATGCAATACCGTCGGGCTCTTTGGGCTTGGATATTTGCCTTGGAATTAGTGGATATCCTAAAGGAAGAATTGTTGAGATTTACGGACCAGAATCTTCGGGTAAAACAACTTTGGCGATTCATGCCATTGCTGAAGCTCAAAAGAAAGGTGGCTTGTGTGCTATTGTAGATGCCGAGCACGCTTTTGACCGAACGTATGCCGAAGCACTTGGAGTTGATACCAACAACTTATTTATTTCGCAGCCCGATAATGGAGAGCAAGCATTAGAAATTGCGGATCATTTAATTCGAAGTGGTGCAATAGATGTTTGTGTTATTGACTCGGTGGCGGCTTTAGTGCCAAAAGGCGAGCTTGAAGGCGATATGGGTGATAACAAATTGGGCTTACAAGCGCGTTTGATGAGTCAAGCCTTGCGAAAATTAACCGGAAGTATCAATAAAACGGGTTGTTGTTGTATTTTTATTAACCAACTTCGTGAAAAAATTGGCGTTATGTTTGGTAGCCCCGAAACGACTACAGGTGGTAACGCGCTTAAGTTTTATGCGTCTATTCGTTTGGATATTCGTAGAATGACTCAAATTAAAGATAAGGAAGGCAATGTAATAGGAAATCGCACAAAAGTGAAAGTGGTAAAAAATAAAGTAGCACCACCTTTTAAAGTTTGTGAGTTTGATATTTTATATGGAGCTGGCGTATCTAAAGTAGGCGAAATTGTCGATTTTGGCACTGAGTTTAATGTTATTGAAAAAAGCGGAAGCTGGTACAGCTACGATGGAACAAAAATCGGGCAGGGCAGAGATGCGGTTTTACAATTTTTAGCGGATAACCCTGAAGTGAGTAAAGTGATTGAAGGAAAGATTAGAGCTAAAATCAATGAAAATTTAGTACCAAACACCGATTTAGGAACTAAAGAAAGCGACGAACCCGCTACGGAGGATTAAGTTGTATTCTAATTAATATCTTAAGGGCATTGTTTTACAATGCCCTTTTTTTATATTTATAATCTTAAAAATGAAAAATTTAATTATTAAATTCTATTCAAACTCAATTAATATCTGATTTTTCTCAACGCTTTGCCCTTTGATAACATTTAACTTCTTTACGATGCCTTGTCCTGAAGCTTTAATGACATTTTCCATTTTCATGGCTTCTAAAATCATCAGTTTATCGCCAGTTTGAACTTCTTGCCCGATTTCTACTAAAAAGTCCACAACAAGACCTGGCATAGGTGCTTTTAATTCATTCATTTTTTGAGTACTACTCATATCAATCCCCATTTTTTCGAGGAGCAAATCAATTTCGCTAGATACTTTTACCTCTGCTTTTTTTCCATTTATTTTTAAATAGATCACTTTTGCATTTGCGTCTACTTCTTGTATTTCAATCAAATGACTTTTTCCGTTTTGAATTATCGAGTAGTTGTTGTCTCCAATATGTTGGCAATCAAACTGTGCTTCTAGATCTTTGAGCATATCATTTTCAAAAACCTTAGCTTCACTATTGTTTATCTGAACTTTAAGCATTTGTTTATTGTTTTATTTTGTAAATAAAGTGTAAAAATACATTTTTTGAACGTATATCTTGTAAAAAAAACAATATGAAAATTCTTTTATCTCCAGCTAAGTCTCTAAATTTAGATGCGTCGTATCCATCGATTGAAACTAGCGCACCCAATTTGCTTAAAGAAAGCAAAAAGATGTATCCATATTTAAAAAAATTAAATGAACAAGATATCGCCGAAATGATGGAAATTAGTCCGAAGTTGGCTTCATTAAATTATGAACGTTTTCAGAATTTAGGAAAGACAACTAATTTAAAAAGACCTGCAATTTATACATTTGATGGCGATGTTTATGATGGAATAGACTTCTATTCCGTAAAAGAAAGTCAGTTGGAGTTGGCTTCTCAATCCATTCGTATTCTATCAGGATTGTATGGGATTTTAAAGCCTTTTGATATGATTGAACCTTATCGATTAGAAATGGGAACTACAATTCAAATTGGAGATTTTAAAAATTTATATGGATTTTGGGGAGACCAAGTTACAGAAGCTTTAAATCAAGATTTAAAAAAATCGAAAGATACTTTTGTTCTTAATTTAGCTTCGCAAGAATATTCAAAAGTCGTTCAAGCCAAGAAGCTTGCAGTACCTTTAAAAAGTTGTGATTTCTTAGAAAATAAAGATGGAAAATTTAAATCCATATCATTTTTTGCTAAAAAAGCAAGAGGATTAATGACGCGTTTTATTCTGGATCATCAAATTAATCGTTGGGAAGATTTGAGAGGTTTTGATTATGAAAATTATTCCTATAATGCATCGTTGAGTCATGAAAGTAAATTGATTTTTACAAGAGGTTAATAATCTTCTTTTTATAATTGCTCAATAAATTGCTATTTTTGTAAGATGAAGTTATTTTTATTGTATTTAAGTACATTCTTAACATTAAATCTTTCAGGGCAAATGAATCTAAAGCCTTTAGATTTAAAACCCTATAACAAAGCCTTGGTTTGGAGAGGATTTAAGCATCTTTGGAGTTATAATCATCGTATTAATCGTTTGGGTAGTTTTGTATTTTTAGATTCCTTAACTCCAAAAGGAAAGCATTTTAGTGCAACGGGTTTGGGGAGCGATAGTACATTTTATAATTTATATTATTCGTATATCGAAAGTCCAAATTTAAAATTTTTTCAAGGCGAAGCAAAAATGTTGGTCACCGGCAAAGAAACGCAGTTAATGACGAATAGTGAAGAATTTTCGGTTTTAGTTCCCGAATGGTTTCAAAATTTACCTCGTTACAAATCAATTATTAATGGCTTTGAAATCAAATCATTAGAAAAGGCAGACCAACCTGTTTTATTTGAAATTCATATCGATGACCCGTATTACAGTGCTCAAAGTAAAGAAGTTAAATTCACATCCCGATTTAATCTGTCAACGAACTGCAGGAGTGCGGAATGTGCTATTTTAAAAAACAGTTCAACATATGAAGTAACCATTCATTATTTAATCATTGGGTATGAAATCAAAGAAGCGATTGCTTTTGAAGTAAATAATAAAAATGCCTACTCTTGGACGACAACAGTAGAATCTAAATTTTTACCCATTCGAAAGACTGTTGAAATTTTGCCAAATGATTATGAATCTGCATTTATAGGCATCAAGTCTTTAAATTTTGTATTAAATGAAGAGCAATGGTTACAAGAACTATACTATATTGCTTCAATAAACAACTATAATAAACCCAAAGGTACTGCAGATATTCAAGTTGAAATGCATTTTTCGGGTTGGAAAGATGGCATGAAGAAATTAGCCGTATCCAAAAAAGAAGCCATGTTTTCAAATAAAAAACCAGGTTGGGTTTCGATGGGGTTAAATAGTGTTGTTTTCCAATTCAAGCAAGGAACGGTATTTGACTCTAAAGTTCAAGGAAGTATGTTTTGGCCAGGAAGAGAACGAAAAGCGAATAATAATGAAGGGGTGGACGTGAAAATTTTACCTATTAAAAATTAACTTTTTAAACAAATAAAGGAAATAACTTTTCGTCATATTTTCTTAATTTATATTAATAAATCTATTGGGCAAATTCATAATAATGGAACTGGGGTACGAATCTATTCAAATTGCGTTAATGCCTTTAAAACGTATAAAATTAAAACTCGGACTTGGTTATAAATGGATTTATATAATGATTCTAGACTAAATCAAGTGGGACTTACTTGGTCGTTGAAATACCATGTTGAATAGTTTTTACATATCAATTTCAATGGTTTTTAGTTTATTTTGATGAATGAAAAAGATTAAATAAACAATTCGAAAACAAAATTTATTTTACATTAGAATTCTATGTTTATCTATCGATATTATATTATTTTTGCAAATCTAAAAATATAAAAATTATATATAATTATGAGCTTTGAAAGTCGCCATATTGGCATAAATCCTAATGATGAAGCACTAATTTTAAAAAAAATTAATGCGAAAAGCCTTGATAATTTAATTGAAGAAACCATTCCAAATCATTTGTTTTCAAACAAAAGTTTTGAAATAGGTGAAGCCCTTTCAGAGCAAGAATATTTGAGGCATGTTGCCGATATTGCTAAGCAAAATAAAGTTTTCAAATCTTATATTGGTCAAGGATATTCCGATACCATTACACCGTCTGTCATTTTGAGAAATATTTTTGAAAATCCAGGATGGTATACCCAATATACACCATATCAAGCGGAAATTTCACAAGGTCGTTTAGAAAGTTTATTAAATTATCAAACGATGATTACAGACCTTACGGGTTTGCCTGTAGCGAATGCTTCTTTGTTAGATGAAGCTACGGCTGCCGCTGAAGCGATGACGATGTTTTTCCATATGAGAAACAAAAGTGCTGTTGAGGCCAGTAAGTTTTTTATAGATGAAAATACCTATTCTCAAACGATTGCAGTTATTGAATCTAAAGCACATTATTTAGATATCGAAATCGTTGTAGGCAATGTAATGCAGATGGCTATAGATGCTTCATACTTTGGTGTTTATATCCAAAACCCGAATTCAAAAGGTCACGTTTTTGATTATACGAGTCAAATTGAAACTTTCAAAAATAAAGGTATTTATACTTGTATTGGTGCCGATATTATGAGTTTGGCATTATTTAAAAATCCTGGCGAAATGGGTGCCGATTGTGCTATTGGTTCTGCGCAACGTTTTGGTGTTCCAATGGGATTTGGAGGTCCACACGCTGCATTTTTTGCAACAACGGATACGTTTAAAAGACAAATTCCGGGTCGTATTATCGGTGTTAGTAAAGATAGAAGAAATCAATTTGCGCTTCGTATGGCCCTTCAAACAAGAGAGCAACATATCAAACGTGAAAAAGCAACTTCAAACATTTGTACTGCACAAGCTTTATTAGCAAATATGGCGGCTATGTATGCGGTTTATCATGGAAGTAAAGGAGTTTATAATATTGCTAAATCCATTTTCGATAAAGCAAATAGTTTAAGAGATGCATTACATCAATTAGGTTTTGAGACTTCAAAAAATACTATTTTTGATACTATAGAAGTTTTAAATATTGATACGCCGCAATTAAAAAATCTTGCTGAAAATGCTGAGATGAATTTCTTTTATACTAAAAATAATGTTTATATCGCTTTACATGAAAATACATTTGATTCGGATGTAAATGATATTTTATCTGTTTTTGAAAAATATAAAAACCAAAAAGCAACGCTATCAATTCAAACTTTTGAAATCCCAAGTCCGATTCAAAGAAGTCAAGCATTACTATCCCATCCTGTATTTAATTCGTATCATACGGAAACATTAATGATGCGTTATATTAAAAGTTTGGAAGAGAAAGACTTATCACTTACAAAATCGATTATTCCACTTGGTTCTTGTACAATGAAGTTGAATGCCGCTACGGAGATGATGCCATTAAGTTGGCCTGCATTTTCAAGCATGCACCCATTTGCACCAAAAAATCAAACGGATGGTTATCAAAAAATAATCAAAGATTTAGAAACGTATTTAGCTATAGTTACGGGCTTTGATGCCACTTCATTGCAGCCTAATTCAGGAGCTCAAGGTGAATATTCTGGATTGTTAGCAATTCGAGATTATCAAAAATCGATAGGTCAAGGTCACAGAAATATTTGTATCATTCCAAGTTCGGCGCATGGCACGAACCCTGCTAGCGCGGTTTTAGCGGGTCTTAAAGTAGTGGTTTCTCCTGCAGATGAAAATGGTAATATTAACTTAGAAGATTTAAAAGCAAAAGCGATTGAATATAAAGATTCTCTTAGCTGTTTGATGGTTACCTATCCTTCTACGCACGGTATTTTTGAAGCGGATATTATTGATATTTGCCAAATTATTCATCACAATGGAGGTCAAGTATATATGGATGGTGCCAATATGAATGCACAAGTCGGGCTTACAAGTCCTGGTTACTTAGGCGCCGATGTATGTCATTTGAATCTTCATAAAACCTTTGCCATCCCTCATGGAGGCGGTGGACCTGGAGTTGGGCCAATTTGTGTAAAATCGCATTTAGCGCCGTTTTTACCGAAGCACCCATTGGTAGAAACAGGAGGAGAAAAGGCAGATAAAACGGTTTCTGCAGCCCCTTATGGAAGTGCAAGTATTTTATTGATTAGTTATGCGTATATCAAAATGTTGGGTACTAAAGGATTGATAAATTCAACAAAAAATGCAATACTAAGTGCAAATTATATCAAAACAAAATTAGAACCTCATTATCCTATTTTATATACAGGTAATAATGGTCGAGTAGCGCATGAACTTATCGTTGATTTTCGTCCATTTAAACATTCTTTAGGAATTGAAGTAGCTGATGTAGCTAAAAGGTTAATGGATTATGGATTGCACGCTCCAACAGTTTCTTTTCCAGTTGCAGGTACGTTGATGATTGAACCAACGGAAAGTGAGGATTTAAAAGAAATCGATCGTTTGTGCGACGCACTTATTCAAATTCGAAAAGAAATCGAAGAAATTGAAACGGGTGTTTATCCTAAAGATAATAATGTGCTTAAAAATGCGCCTCACACTGCTGAAGAAGCACTTTGCGACGATTGGCAATTCCCTTACAGTAGAGAAAAAGCGATTTATCCTTTGACTTCGATTAAGAAATCTAAATTTTGGGTATCAGTGAGCCGAATTGATGACTCATATGGAGATCGAAATTTGGTATGCAGTTGTTTGCCTGTTGAATCGTATATGTAATTTTTAAATTTTAAAGGAGTTGATTTTCAACTCCTTTTTTTCTTAGTATGAAAATTAGAAATATTGCTTTGGCCCATATTGAACACAACGGAAAATGGTTGGTCGAGAAGGGTTTTGATAATGTGAAGAATGAAACATATTACCGTTTCTTAGGAGGCGGTATTGATTTTGGCGAATATTCTCAAGAAGCAATTCAGAGGGAGTTAAAAGAAGAAATTGGAGCGAATGACGTTGTGGTCAAATCATTGATGTTAGTTCAAGAAGATTTGTTTCATTTAAATGGAGAGAAATGTCATTTAGTTGAATTTATATATGATGTAAAAATAGATTCGCATTTTTATGATGTTGAAGAAATTGAGCAAAATGAAAATGGAATAATTCGAAAAGCATTTTGGCTCGACAAACAGCTTTTTACCTCCAAGCAGTTGATCTTTCATCCAAAAGTGTTTTTAGAAAACTATAGTTAGTTTTCCACAGATTTTCCACCCTTTGTTTTAATTTTGTGGAAAATGTGTTATTTGTTGTCAATTTATATTTCATTTTTAATGGTTAAATAATTCCATTTCAATGATTTATTTCATGTAATGAAGTCATTAAAAATGTTTATAAAATAGCTTAAATATGTAAAATGAAAAACTTAAATTTGCACTTCATAAATTTAAGCCATGCAGGTTACATATCTTGGTCATTTTTGTTTTTTAGTGGAAGTTAATGGTTTAAAATTGCTTTTTGATCCATTTATTTCGGGAAATCCATTGGCTAAAAATATTGATATTCAAAAAATTAAAGCGGACTTTATTATTTTATCTCACGGCCATGCCGATCATTGTGCCGACACTTTAGAAATATATAAAAACAATCCCAATGCGACTTTAATAGCCATGTATGAAATTACCGAATGGTTTGCAAATCAAGGGGTAAAGAATACACATCCGATGAATATTGGCGGCACTTTCTCTTTTGATTTCGGATCGATAAAAATGGTTCAAGCCGTCCATTCTTCAACGCTTCCAGATGGAAAACCTGGAGGAAGTGCTGCTGGATTTTTGATTAAAACAAAAGAAGGCGATTTTTATTTTGCTGGTGATACAGCGTTGCATTATGATATGAAGCTCATTTCGCTTTGGTCTGATACTCTAAAATTTGCAATGATGCCTATTGGAGATAATTTTACAATGGGATACGAAGATGCCTGTATTGCAGCTGATTTTGTTGGTGTAGAAAAAGTTATAGGAGCGCATTATGATTCCTTTGGCTATATTGTAATTTCGCATGAAGAGGCTAAAAATCATTTTAAAAACAATCAAAAAGAGTTGTTATTACTCAATTTAGAAGAAACAATTAATTTATAATTTTAAATATATAAAAGTGGGAAAAATCATTTCAATAGCAAATCAAAAAGGTGGCGTAGGTAAAACGACTACTTCCATAAATCTTGCAGCCAGCTTAGCAGCGCTAGATAAAAAAACACTTTTAATAGATGCAGACCCACAAGCCAACTCGACTTCGGGCTGCGGATTGGATCCAAAATCCATTAAGAAAAGTCTTTATGAGTGTATGGTTGATCAGTTGTCTATCAAAGAAGCCATTCTTGAAACCGAAACGCCAAATTTAGATATTTTACCTTCTCATTTAGATTTAGTTGGGGCCGAAATTGAGTTGATTAATCTTGAGGAGCGCGAAATGATTCTGAAAGGAATTTTAAGTCAAATTAAAAATGATTATGACTATATATTAATTGATTGTTCGCCTTCATTAGGTTTAATTACCGTTAATGCATTAACGGCTTCGGATAGTGTTATTATTCCGGTGCAATGTGAGTTTTTTGCATTAGAAGGATTAGGGAAATTATTAAATACTATAAAAATAGTCCAAAAGAGGCTCAATCCTGAATTGAATATTGAAGGACTTTTACTAACCATGTATGATTCGCGTCTTCGTCTTTCAAATCAAGTAGTAGAAGAAGTACGTCAACATTTTGATGCTTTAGTTTTTGAAACGGTTATTCATCGCAATTCAAAAATAAGTGAAGCGCCAAGTTTTGGCAAACCTGTTATTGCCTTTGATATCGATAGCAAAGGTGCGGCTAATTATTTAAGCTTAGCTAAAGAATTAATTGATAATAATGAAAAAGTAACTGCTACTTCAAAATAAATATCTAGTAAAAATATGAATATGGCTAAAATCAATCAAAAAAAAGAATTAGGAAAAGGCATTAGAGCTTTACTAGGTGATATCAATCAAGATATAGAAGATGTTTTAGATAAAGAAATAATACAAAATACAGTTAAAGGTTCTTCAACAAATCTTATTAAAAGTGTTTTAATTGAAGTAAATCCATTTCAACCTAGAGTAAATTTTGATGAAGATGCATTAAATGAATTAGCAAGTTCTATCAAAATTCATGGTATTATTCAACCCTTAACGGTTCGTGAATTGTCAAAGGATAAATATCAATTAATTTCAGGAGAACGAAGATTAAGAGCTTCTAAAATTGCTGGACTTACCGAAGTCCCTGTTTATATCCGAACGGCAAATGATCAGGAAGCGTTGGAGATGGCTTTGATCGAAAACATACAAAGAGAAGAGTTAAATGCGATTGAAATTGGTATGAATTATCAGCGTCTGATTGATGAGTGTGATTTAAATCATGATTCTCTTGCCGAACGAGTAGGAAAGAAAAGATCTACAGTTTCTAATTACATACGTCTTTTAAAATTACCACCAGATATTCAAGTAGCCATTCGTGAAGATAAAATAAGTATGGGACATGCAAGAGCATTGGCTGCGGTAGATGAAATAGATATGCAATTGAGTGTTTTTAATGAAGTACTTTCAAAAGGTTTAAATGTAAGACAAACCGAAGCCATAGTAGCTTCAAGACAAGAATATAAAAATGCTAAAAAGCAAACGCAAACGAAAGAAGCGTCTTTTATAGATCCACATTTACGCAAATGGCAAGATACTTTAACTTCTGAATTTGGAACAAAAGTTCAAATTATGCAAAAAGATGGTAAAGGAAGTATTCAAGTTCCTTTTCAATCAGAAGAAGATTTAGAACGTATTATTGAACTTATGTTGAAAAAATAAAAATTATACATTTAGGTTTATTATAAATCAAAAAGCGACATCCATGGGGATGTCGCTTTTCTTTTGGGATTGTGTGTGTTTAACTAAAACAGTTTTAAATATGAAAAAAAACGGTTTTTATTTTAATGCTTTATTACTTAAATTGCAAACTCTAAAATCAACATAAAATTTGTGGGCATCATCGATTAATTTGATTTCATCTAGAGTTATAATATATCCATTGGTGTTTCTAGTAATTCTTAATTTATAGTCTTCGATTTTTCTTTTTTGATTATCAGCAAAATAATAATCATCAAGAATTCGAGCTTTTATCATCCCAACCTCAGCACCTGGATATGATATTGTTTCGTTCATTTTTGGTAAATCGACCACGCCTATTTCTAAGAAATTTCCATAACGATCTTCCCAATAAAACTTATTTAAGGATTCTTCAGAATAAACTGATGTTTTTTCTTGTACCGGTAAAAAATATTGGTACCCATTGATGCACCAATTGTTTCCTTTTTCGCAAGTGACATCTACACTAGTAACTTGTCGGTCTTTGCCACTTGACAATTCTTCTTTAGCACAAGAAGTTAATAATAAAATGGCTGCAGTTGTAAGTGTTAAAATTTGCTTTTTCATAACGATAGTTTTAGGGATTAATTTACTTTTTTATTTTTGAAATGTTTTTTGTGTCATTTCTTGATGCAAAAGTAAAGCGGTTTTCAGTACTCCTAAAATGTAGATAGTTTATGGCAAAAGAAAAAAAGTTTACGGAAAACGAATGTAAATTTTTACATTTTCTAACTAAAAATTACCGTTTTCTAATTAGAAATCATAACGCGCCGTTAAATAAATGAGAGTGATTTAATTAATTGTATATCAATCAATTAGCGCTTATTTCTAACCGCCCAATCTCTTAAATTGGCTATAAATGTAATTTGGTGCGCGGCACCGGCTGCAGATAATTTTGAAAAAGAATACCCTAATTCATACTTTTTACCATAAATGCCTAAGCCCATCGCAACGCCAGGAATTCCCCTGTAAAACTCCGTGAATTGTAATTCATTAGCCCTTTTAAAATCATAGGAAAATCCCATTTTAAAGCCACTTCCAATAAAAAATTCTCCTGAAAATACAAAGTGATTTAAAATGCGATTTAATGTGGTGTTGTTTCGTTCATAAAAGGGATCAAGGGGCCAAATTCCATAATCGGTTGTAAAATTATCCGAATCCCATTGATAAATATTATAAGCGGTTATCGTATATCGAAAAGGTAAACGCTCCAAACGTTTACTAAAAATCAATTGGATGTCAAATGGTGTTGCATTATTGCTCGAGCCAAAACCTGCAAATTGATAACCCATGTTTTTTAGGATTAAGGCAAACTGAATATTTCTTAAATCATCTATATACATACAAGAAGCGTCGAATGCGACGCCAATATTATTAGCAAGTAGGTAATTTCCATAGATTAACTTAGCCTGACCTCCAAAGCGGTATTTATCAATTTGATGTGCACCTGCCGCATACAGCGATAGTTCGATAGGCGTAAATGGAATGCCTCGGTTTCCGTCTATATCTGTAGATTGTTGCTCGGGGTATGCAATAAAATTACCACCGATCATCAAAGGGATGTCAAACTTGTCATTTGCAGTAAAATAGGCAATATTTGAATAAATCGAATTGAAATAAAAATTAGTTGAAGCCAATAATTTGCCTCGCATTTCATCATGAATCAAAGAAGGATTAGCGCCTGCAATCATCGCGTCATAATCATATGCGCCTCCAGCACCTTTATTTAAATATTGGTGTCTTGAACTTTGTGGGATATCTAAAAAACGAAATGTAGACGGAAATAATGATTGACAGAACGTGTCATTTATAACACTTATGAAAAGAATACAAATAAAAATAAAATTTCGAACCACTTGTTTTTTCCTACGTATTTAAACGAATTTTAATCCAATATATTTTGAATTCAGTACAAAATATATTGTACAAATTTAATAAACTTATACAAAAATAGTTTATTAATCATTTTTCGTTAGAAACACTACTTAAATACTTGCTTGTTTTTTGAAAACTAAAGCCAATATAACCTGCTAAAATACGAATGGCAAGAATTACACTTAACGCAGCAGTCGTATAGCCAAAGGCTACCCAAATTTTTGATAAATATTGGTACAAATGGTAAATTTCAGGCAAGGTCATTTTGTTGGATATCGATTTATGATTTATGGCAATATCAGCAAGGTCTTGATTTTCAAAAAGTAAAATAATATCTTGAATTTTAACAATGGAAACAAATGCAAAAACAAGCAAAGTAATTATGGAAATAAATTTTACCCAAGAATTTTTAAATAATATAACATCTTCAAAGAAAATCGTCCATCTAAAAAATTGAATAAATAAAACGATTAATACAAAATGGAAAATAAAAAATCGATACTCTATTTGAGAAAAAATAGGGTAGAGGATTGATAAACCAAAGATAAATGAGAAAATCCAAACGAAAATTTCTTTAATAATGGAATTGCTAAATAGTTGCATAAAGTATAAAATAAAAAACGCTGTGTATGTATAACACAGCGTTCTTAAAAAAAATTCTAAAGAATTAAAAAAAATAGATTTAGTTCTTAACCGTTTTGCCAAAACCCATTTTGATTCCGAAATGAATATCAATTTGTTTACTATTGTCGCTAAATGCGGTAGTTAAAATAGAACTAGATCCAAAATATAAAGGACCTACTTTCATTCCCGCACCAATAAAACGTCCAGCCGTTTCGGTAAATGTAAAAGGCGTATAAATTTCGATAAATCGAGTTACAAAACGAGGCGTGATACCCCAATAATTTTGAGCTAATAAATTTCTTGGATTGGTATTGTCATTAACACCTTGTTGCCAGTTAAATGTCAAATAAAATGGTTTCCAAATGCGTGCATCAAAATATAAATTCATTGCCATTGGTAATTTAGCTTCGATTTCGGTATTTGAATTGGTTTTAGTTATAATTCCAGCATTTTCTAAATTTGCTTGAATTTTATCTAAATTTCCAGAAATGTAATTGTTAATATTATCTCCTTTGCCACCAGTTGCATCTATACGATACTCTTGGTTGTTTTTTGCATCTACCTTAAATTTTACAAAACCAATATCCATTAATGATAAACCGGCTCTGAAAATATATTTTGAAGGATCTTTTTGGTCTTTTAACTGATAAGAAATACCTCCATCCGCACTAAATCCGCTTGGGCTTCCCATAATATTATTTGAGATATCATTGATGTTCGCATTCGAATAAGAAATACCTAAAGTTCCTGTTCCATCAATACTTGCTGTTTTGGTATCTTTATCCACGGTTGCGGTTAGATGATCAGCTCTTAAATAAGTATTCGCATAAATACCCGGGAATAAAACTTTAGCAGTACCACCAATTTTAACTAAATGCTGTGGTGTATTTAATAACGTCGTTGCGCCACTTAATCCCATTTCCATCCAACCCATAACAGTATATGATTGTTGATTGGTAGAAATCGTTTGCCCAACAATATCTTGAGCCGAAGTATTAAATAATGTTTTTCCTAAATTGATATCTAGGTCATTGATGCTTACTGCTGTTCGAACTCTTGTAGTTAACGCTAAAGTTGTGTTTTTATTTAATGCAAAAGCTACACTTGGACCCATTAAATCAAAACCTATTCGCGCATTAAAAGGCTTATCTGACGTATATTTTTCAAAAAATAATTTCTCAGGTTTGTCAAATTGATCTAAATTACTTGTCGTTAATGGAACCAAGCTATTATTCATATTGATGTCAAATCCAATTAAATGAACATCCAATTTTTGGGGCATTTGAGCCAATTCTGCAGGATTTAAAAGTGTGCTCATCACACCAGCTCTTTGTGACGTTTTGATTCCTTGAAAGGAAATTTGTGATTGCATCAAATTTGGAAGCATTCCAGCGATACAAGATGCAAGTAGTAGTGTTTTTTTCATAAATGTGTTTAAGTTTAAATATACGCAATATTAATCAAATTTTGTACCATCAATTTATAAAACTAATAATTTAGATAATTTTAACTTATAGTTCATGCTTTGATCTTTATAAAATAATAATATTCAATTTTTTCTGCATTATACTATTTTTGTGGTTTTAAATATTATAATTTAAATTATGACTTTAATTAAATCAATATCTGGTATTCGAGGAACGATTGGCGGAAAAGTAAATGAAAGTTTAACCCCTTTTGATGCACTCAAATATAGTATTTCATATGGAAATATGTTGAAAAGTAAATATGAAAAGCCCGTTGTTGTGATTGGACGAGATGCTCGAATGTCGGGAAATATGATTAAAAATATCGTGATTTCGGGTTTAAATAGTATTGGCGTCAATGTGATTGATTTAGATTTAAGTACAACTCCTACCGTCGAATTTTCAGTGGTTGAACTTAACGCTCAAGGGGGTATTATTATTACAGCGAGTCATAACCCCAAAGAATGGAATGCCTTAAAACTATTAAATCATAGAGGCGAGTTTATTTCGGATGCAGAAGGAAAAGAAATCGTAGCGCAAGCGGATGCTTTGGATGGATTTGAATTTGAACACGTGGATCATCTTGGTAAGTGTATTTCAAACAATCAGATGCTCGATAAACATATTGAAAAAATATTACGTTTAGACTATATTGATAAAAAAGCAATCGAAGATAGTAACCCTAAAATTGTTGTAGATGCTATAAACAGTACCGGAGCTATAGCTGTTGAAAAAATGCTTGAGGCATTGAATATAAAGGAATATGAAATTTTAAATGCCGAAATGCATGGCAATTTTAATCATAATCCAGAGCCATTGGCACAACATCTTACACAGATTTCGGATTATATTAAAAAACATAAAATGGATCTCGGTATTGTTGTGGATCCCGATGTAGATCGTTTGTGTTTTGTAAATGAAGATGGCTCTATGTTTGGCGAAGAATACACTCTTGTGGCCGTTGCGGACTTTTTGCTGTCAAAAAAGTCGGGAAATACGGTGTCTAATTTAAGTAGCACAAGAGCATTAAGAGATATTACAAATAAATATGGGGGTCAATATTTTGCTTCAGCCGTTGGTGAGGTCAATGTGGTAAAAATGATGAAAGAAAATCACGCTTTGATTGGTGGCGAAGGAAATGGCGGCGTTATTTTTCCTGAAAATCATTACGGCAGAGATGCCTTGGTGGGTATTGCTTTATTTTTGAGCTATTATGCCGAAAAAAACCTATCGATGACTCAAATTAAAAATGCGCTCCCTCAATATTTTATGAGTAAAAATAAAATTGAGCTGACTCCCGAAATCAATGTAGATGAAATCATCAATCAGTTGCATCAGTTTTATAAAGATAAAGAAAGTTGTTCGATTGTGGATGGGCTTAAAATCGATTGGGAAAATGGCTGGGTACATTTAAGAAAATCAAATACCGAACCTATAATCCGAATTTATAGTGAAGCAAAATCTCAAGATGAGGCGGAAACGCTTGCAAATAAAATTATTATTCAAATTAAAGAAATGATTGGATAAGTCGCCCAATAAACCCTTCAGTTTTTCGTTTATAAATAAATTATTTTTTTGAAATACGTTTTCATCTTTCTTTTTTCAATGATATACTTCAATTTTTTCAGTCAAACTGCAATTATTGAAGGCATTGTAAAAGATGGTGGCACGGAGCCATTATATTTAGCTCAAATTTTTATTGATAGCAATAAATCCAATTCGGTCGCTTCGGATATTGATGGTAAATTTAAAATCGAAGTAACTTCATTAAAATGCACCCTTCACGTTCAAAAAACAGGATATTTCCCGTATTCTAAAATATTTACTTTAAAAGATGGCGAAAGCCGTAAAATTATCGTTGAACTCAAAAGTGCTTCCAAACGATTAAGTACGGTGGATATAAAAAGCAAACGAAATGAAAAAAAATCGTTGGAAGAGGTCAGTACACAGCAAATTATTTTAAAAATTGAACAAACCAATCCTTCGGGAAATGTAGAGCAGGCTTTAAAATTTCAAGGACTCGGTGTCGGAGGAAATAACGAATTGGGAAGTCAATATAATGTAAGAGGAGGCAATTTTGACGAAAATTTAGTGTATGTCAATGACTTTGAAATATACAGACCGATGTTGATGCGATCGGCGCAGCAAGAGGGCTTAAGTTTTGCCAATGCCTCGTTAATCAACAATATGAAATTTTCTTCGGGTGGATTTAAATCCGAATATGGCGATAAATTAAGTTCGGTTTTAGATATCGAATACAAAAAGCCAAAATCGTTTGCCGCTTCCATTGAAGCCGGGCTTATGGGCGTCAATGCGCATATGGAGTTGGGCAAAAAAAATGAGTATAGTTTTATCGCAGGTTTTAGGTATCGCGATAATTCCTATTTGCTGAGCAGCCAAGAAACAAAAGGCGCTTATTTGCCTCGTTTTATCGATTGGCAGCATTTGCTTACCTATCATTTTTCGGATAAAGTGCATGTCGATTGGTTGCTCAATTTGAGCCAAAATCGATTTGTTTTGGTTCCTGAGGACCGTCAAACGAATTTTGGATTGGCCAATTTTGCTTTAGCTTATTTTGTACAATATTCAGGGCAAGAACGAGATTTGTATAATAATTTACAAAATGGTATTCATGTCCATTATAATCCGTTTAAAAATTTAAAACTACGATACAGCCATAGCGCCTATTTTATTGAAGAATCTCAAAATTTTGATATCACGGGTCAATATCGTATTGGCGAAATTGAAACCGATATTTCGAGTACCAATTACCAAAATCTTAAGTCGGTGATTGGTGCGGGTACTTTTCAAAATTGGGGCAGAGATCAATATCGCGCGCGCATTCAGCAGCATCAGTTGTTTTTTAATGCCTTAATAGGTAAAAACAATATCAAAGGCGGATTAAGCCAAAAAACCGAAAATCTTCAAATTAATATCAGTCAGTGGGATCGATTGGACAGCGGTGATTATAATATTCCGATGAGTAATCAAATTGTTTTTCCTTTTGTGGCGCGCTCCAATAGTTTTTTAGAAAGCCATCGTTATGAGTTTTTTCTTCAAAATCAAGTGGAGTTTGACTTAAAAGAAAATCGAAAATTAGGATTTAATTTTGGGATGCGAGGCAATTATTGGTCCTTGAATAAAGAATTCTTTTTAAGTCCCAGATTTCAAGCATTTTTAAAACCACTAAAAACAGATAAACTGACGTTTAATTTAGCTGTAGGTAGTTACAATCAATCGCCTTTTTTAAGAGAACTCTTTAATCAAACGGCGCAGCTCAATTCCAATGTACAATCTCAAAAGTCATTGCATTATATTTTGGGAATGGACTATATTTTGAAATGGTACAATAGGCCTTTTAAACTTACGGTAGAATCGTATTATAAACATATGTGGGATGTCAATACCTACCAATATGAAAATGTTTTAATCCGATATCGAGCCAATAATCAAACGATTGCGTATAGTAAAGGCATTGACTTTAGGCTCCAAGGCGAAATTGTAAAAGATGCTGAAAGTTGGGTTAATTTTAGCCTTATGGACACTAAAGAATATACGGGTGACGTGACGATGAAATATTTTGATAGTTCCGGAAATTTCTATCTTAATCCTAATGCCAACGGCATTAAAATTACAGACAGTGCCTTATTTGACCGAGGATTTATCCCACGCCAAAGCCAACAGTTTTTTACGTTTAATCTATTTTATCAAGATTACATCCCGATGATGCCGAATTATAAGGTGCATTTGAATTTTATTTATGCGAGTGGATTGCCATTTAGTCCACCCAATAATGAATTGTTTCGCAATTCATTTACCATGAAACCTTATTTAAGATTGGATATTGGTTTTTCGGCGATGCTTTACGATCGAAATAAAAAAAATAAAGGCAACCTAACAAGCAAAAAAGGAATGGAATCATTAACCGCAACACTCGAATTATTCAATTTCTTAGATTTTCAAAATCAAGTTTCAACAAGCTGGGTGCGCGATTACAACAATAATTTCTTGGCCGTTCCCAATAATCTAACTGGACGTAGAATCAACGCTCGTTTGATTTTGAAGTTTTAAGTTCAAAATCAAAAAGTAAATTACTTTGTAATGATTACGATTTTGAGTTATATTTAATAAAAACTTCCAGTACACTATTAAAAATATGTCGGAAAAACCTTTAAATAAAAACTTGTGGACCAAATAACTAGACACGCTTTAGGTACAAATCACAATAGTAATTGGTGAAAAAAATGAACTGAAAATCATTTCTATGAAACCCGATAAACTGATTTTTTATAAGGGTTAATTGCAAGTAAATATTTGTTAACCTCTATATCCAATACATCTTCTATTTTTATCTCATCTAAATCTTTTTATGGTTTCTTTCAAACTCTTATCTAACTTACGTTTCTGAAAAAGCTCTTGTTTTTTCTTTATTTTACAAACACGACAAACTAATATCGTGCGACATTCCAATCGATTAGTAATATTGAGGAGTTTGATTTTATGACATTCGATAAAAGGCAAACTAAATTGTAAAAACGAATAGGATTTAACCAAGTCTTTTATTTCTTATTTTTCAACTAAATGTTTTTTGTATAAAACTTCTAAGTAATTCATAAAATATAAGCCATCTATGCTCCAATAATCTATGATGAGGCTTTTTAAAATGTCGTCACATGTATTTTTGATTAGAATTTTTATAAGAACCAATTTAGGTTTTAAAAATAGGATTTACTGCCATATATACTTCTTTATCCAAAACGGACAGATATTCAAAATGAAGTAACCCTGACTTTATTGCAGGTAAAAACGAAGAAAAGATTTTCGCATCGATATTCATATCCTTTTTATCTTCGTCATTATTCGCAAAATCAACAAAAATGACTTTTAAAATTATTCGTTTATTTGTACATAGCTGGTACCAATACAATCGAGAGATTGCTACATACAATCGATTGTTAAAATATGCATCTGTAATATGTGAAAAAGCGATTGTAAAAAAAAACTCTTCGGTATCATTTTCATAATATCCATCAAAAATAGGATTAAAATTACCAATAGGATCAATAGTATTATCAGGTAGGTCTATTTCTACTTTTTCAATGAGATTAATTTTGGATTTCGATTGTGGTTCAAAATATTTAGATATGATGTATGATTTTAACGCTTCCAAATCTACTTCATTTTGTATTTTTGGGTGAATCATCATTAAATCATCCTTATATAATTTATTACTTTTAACTACGGTAGCTAAATTTAACTCCGCTATAGGTCGAATTGCTCTAGGTATTTCAATATTCGATTTATAACTTACAAGTAGTTTTTTTATAAGTCTTTTGTTTTCTTTAGCTTGCTGTCTAATTATTTTCTTTTTATCTTCAATACGTATTTGTTGATGCACTAAAGCCCCTACTGAATAATGATTTAAATATTCAGCAATAATCAATAATACCATAAAACCAATAAGAAATAGAATACCATTATTGAGTTCTCCTTTAGGCTTTTCGTAGTAAAATTTATAATACACCATGCTAGATAGCAATAAAATAGAACTAATAAAAAAGAAACGTGTTATTACTTTATACATTCATTACTAATTTAATCTTCTATCAAATCTTTTTATACTATATCCCATACGTTCATTGTTAAAATTCAAAAGTAGTCCTATCTTAGAATTGGTAATTTTCATATAAGTTAATACTTTTGAAATATGGGTCGCTATGCTACAATAAATAGATTTAAATTCAATGACTACAAGATCTTCTATTGCTAAATTTATTGATAAAGCTTTTTTCATTTCTAAACCTTTATACTTAAAGGTTTGCTCCATTTTCGGATGGACTTTAATTCCCAATGATTTTAATTCATAAGCTAAACATTGCTCATAAAAATAATTATCAAGTCCAGCACCCAATTCTATATAAATGAGTCTATTATATAATCCATAAACAAATTTTTCATCTTCGAAAAAAAACGGATTTTTTATTGTAGTTTTGACTTTGGCATCCTCGATTAAAATGTTTGCTTTATTTCTATTTTTATTACCCATGTTTACATATTAAATTTCATATTTTATAATTTTTTATTATCTTTGCAATAAATTTACATTTCATAAATGCCCAAAATGTCAAAATTTCGATAAAATATAATTTGATGCAAAAATATTGATAGCATTAAGATTTGTAAAGTTGTAAAATACATTCAATTAGTTGCAAAATACACCTATTTATTAAATTAAAAAATTATGGATCGATTAATTAATGAAAAAATTAGAGCTGTAAGAAGGGAGCGTAACCTTACTCAAGAAAATGTAGCTAAAGAATTGAATGTTTCTTATCAATTGTATCAAAAATATGAAAGTGGGGAGCGTAAAATTAATGAAGTGACTTTAGCTAAAATAGCTGACGCTATGCAAGTTACAACAGATTACATAAAAGAAAAAGAATTGCCTTCTATTCATATTGTAAACAATAACTGTTCAGGTAATGTGGGATATAATAATATAAATAATGAAGTAAACGAGCTAGTACAAATCGTTAGGGATATGAATGAAAATAACCTAAAATATCTAGAAAAAATTATTATTAAAGTACTCGAAAATCGTAAATAATTTTTAGACAGAAACATAGCTAATATAATTTTAAGTTCCTATTTTATTTCGATGGCATTCTAAAAATTAGCACTTTCTTCTTCCATAGATCCCCAATATTTTTAACACGTGACGTCTTTCGGAACATTTTCCTGAAATTTAAGTTAATAATAATTTACTAAATTCTAATTCTGAATTTCAAATCACGAGGGTATCAACGCACGTTTGATTTTGAAGTTTTAAGTTCAATCAAAAATGCCCTGTGGAAAACTTTTACTCTATTTTTCAAAATATTTTATCAAATTTGCAATATGATAGAAGAAAAATCGGCTCTCGAAATTGAATACAGCCAGGACGACATCAAAACCCTGGAACCCCTCGAACATATTCGGCACAGGCCCGGAATGTATATTGGTAAGACTGGAGATGGTTCCTCACCCGATGATGGCATTTATATTCTAGTAAAAGAAATTTTGGATAATGCCATAGATGAATTTATCATGGGGCATGGCAAAAAAGTGGTTGTGGATGTAACGACCGAAGATGTGATGGTTCAAGATTTCGGACGAGGTATTCCGCTTGAAAAATTATCGGATTCGGTTTCTATTATGAATACCAGTGGTAAATTTGATAGCAAAGCTTTTAAAAAATCGGTAGGAATGAACGGTGTGGGAAGCAAGGCTGTGAATGCCTTGTCGCAATCGTTTAAAATTCGTGCGGTGCGCGAAGGCAAAATGCGTGAAGTGACTTTTGAAAAAGGCAAAATAGTTCATGATTCTTCAATTCAATCGTCTTCATCAAGAAATGGAACGACGGTTTGGTTCAAACCCGACGCAACCATTTTCCAAAATTATCGATTCATCGCCGATTATTTAGATGAGCTGCTTTCAAACTACGCGTATTTAAATTCGGGATTAAAAATTGTTTTTAATAATCAAGAGTATTTTTCTCAAAATGGATTAAGAGATTTAATTGACCGCAAAGCGCCTCAAGAAGAAAAACATTACCCAACGATTCATCTTAAAGAAGGCGACATCGAAATTGCATTTACCCATACCAATAAATATGGCGAGGAGTATTATACCTTCGTGAATGGTCAAAACACCACGCAAGGAGGTACGCACTTGGCGGCATTCAAAGAAGCTATAGTAAGAACGGTTCGGGATTTTTATAAAAAAGATTTTGATGCATCGGATATTCGTATGAGTATCGTTGGAAGTATTTGCGTAAGGATTCAAGAACCGCTTTTTGAGTCGCAAACCAAAACCAAGTTAGGCACCGAAAAGCTACATGGCGAAAATATCACTATGAAAACCTTTGTGGGTGATTTTGTTCGTACGCATTTAGATAATTATCTACATAAAAATCCTCAAGTAGCCGAAGTGCTTCTTAAAAAGATTCAAGCGAGCGAACGGGAGCGGAAAGACATGGAGGGCGTAAGGAAAATTGCTAAAGACCGCGCCAAAAAAGCGAGTATTCATAATAAAAAATTACGCGATTGCCGTTATCATTTAAATGAATTGAAGTATGAGCACCGAGATAAAACGTCGATATTCATTACCGAGGGAGATAGCGCGAGTGGCTCGATAACCAAAGCTCGAAATGCCGAATTGCAAGCGGTTTTTTCATTAAAAGGAAAGCCTTTAAATTGTTTTAAAAACAATAAAAAGAAGATTGTATATGAAAATGAGGAGTTTAACTTATTACAGCATGCCTTGAATATTGAAGAAGGAATTGAAAACCTTAGATACAATCATATCATCATTGCTACCGATGCCGATACCGACGGTATGCACATTCGCCTTTTATTGTTGACCTTTTTTCTTCAATTTTTTCCTGATGTGGTTCGTTTGGGGCATATCAAAATCTTGGAAACCCCTTTGTTTAGAGTTCGGAATAAAAAAGAAACGATTTACTGTTATTCGGATGAAGAGCGCGTTGCGGCCATTAAAAAACTCGGTTCAAATCCTGAAATTACACGTTTTAAAGGTCTTGGAGAGATTTCTCCAGATGAATTTAAAGGATTTATTGGAAGCCAAATTAAGTTAATGCCAGTTTTATTAAGCGATGCGATAAAAATTCAAGAATTGTTGAATTATTATATGGGGGATAACAATGAAGATCGAAAACAATTTATAATCGATAATCTGATTGTAGAACTCAATGAAGAGGAATTGCTTGAAGCCTAGTCTATTATTTTAAGTTTTTTTAAACCAATATTACCAAACATTAAAGTACTTTTGCAATATAAAAAATAAGAATATGAAAAAAATTAGTTTGTTTTATGTGTTTCTTTTTTTAATAATCTCAACGATTCAACTTTCTGCTCAAAAGAAAACGTCGGCAGCACCTAAAAATGATATTTTTAAAATCAATATTAAAACCAATGGACTAAAAACCCATTGTTTATTAGCGTATCATCAAGGATCTAATAAATATAAAATCGATTCGATTCCGTTTAACCAAAAAGGGGAAGCGACATTTATGGATACGGGCAAAAAAGTGCGCGGAGGAATTTACTTATTAGTATTCCCAACGTTAGGGAATAATTATTTTGAATTTTTGGTTTCAAATACCGAAAAAAATATGGAAATGATTATTGATACTTTAGCGATTCATAAAGTATCAATTAAAAATAGCGAGGAGAATACCTATTTTTATGATGAAATCAATTATGTAGCACCTTTATATAAAGAAATTTCGGAATTGAATACGAAAAGAAATAATGAAAAAATCGATAAATCGGAAAAAGAAAAAATCGACAATCGTTTGCGCGAAATTGAAAAATCAATTCAAGACCAGCGTGAAAAAGTAATTAAGGAAAAACCGAATTTATTATATTCTAAAATCATGAACATGATGAAAGAAATCGATGTACCTGAATCGCCAAAAGATGCCAAAGGAAATATCATCGATTCGACATTTCAATACAATTATTACAAAGAGCATTATTGGGATAATACCGACTTAAATGACGATAGATTATTATATACGCCTATTTTTGATGGAAAATATAAAACCTATTTCGAAAAAGTGATTTATAAACATCCAGACTCTATCAAAGTAGAAATGGACAACGTTTTAGGTAAAATAAAAGATCCGAATTCGATGATGATGCGTTTTATGTTGGGTAATTTGATTAACGAATATGCCAACTCAAAAATTATGGGTCAAGATGCGCTTTATGTACATTTAGTAAAAAATTATTATACCAAAGGAAAAGCACCTTGGGCAGATAGCGCTACCGTAAAGAAAATGCAATACGATGCGGAAGATTTAGAGCCTATTTTAATTGGAAAAACAGCACCCGATTTCTCTGTTTTTGATACTACGTTAAAAACGATTCATAAGTTGTATGACTTAAAATCAAAATATAAAATTTTAGTATTTTGGAATCAAGATTGCGGACATTGTAAAAAAGAAGTACCTAAGTTAGATTCAATTTATCCTGATTTATTAAAAAAAGGAGCGGATGTTTTTGCGGTTTGTACGGTTGTAGATAAAGATGCCCAGATTGACCAATGGAAGCAATTTATTAAAGATAAAAAATTGCGATTCAAGAACTACGGAGATCCACGCCATCAGTTATATCCATTTTTTCAAGTATTGTATAAAATTAAAGCCACTCCGGAATATTATATCTTAGATAAAGAGAATAAAATTATTGCTAAAAAATTAGCACCCGATCAAATGCTTGATTTTATAGACAATTACGAGCGTTTAAAAAGATAACTTTTGTTTTTCAAAAGGGGCTTTCTCTTAACATTTTTGTTACTAAACATCAATTTGTTTAGCAACGACACGCTTAAAATCGATAAGAAAAAATCTCTAGCAGTTACCGGATCGGCTGCGGGTTTATACGTATCCTCAGGCGCGCTACTTTATACCGCTTGGTACAAAGATTATCCAAAAAGTGCCTTTCATTTTTTTGATGACATTCAACAATGGAACCAAAGCGATAAATACGGTCATGTATTTTTTGCGTATTATCAAGCTAAAGTATGGAATAAAGCTTTTTTATGGTCGGGTAAGTCCAAAACATCAAGCGCCATTTTAGCCGCCTCGATTTCCTTTATGGCTCAAAACAGTATTGAAGTTTTTGATGGATTCTCAAAACAATGGGGCGCTTCCTATACCGATATTATTGCTAATGGAATAGGTTCTGGAATCTTTTTAGCGCAAGAGTTGATTTTCAAAAAACAATTGTTTCAATTAAAATATTCGTATACGTTTCAATCGTATACAAATCCTATTTTGCAAGAACGCTCCAATCAGATTTTTGGCAGAAATTATTTCCAACATATGGTTAAGGATTACAACGGCTCGGTGATGTGGATTTCGACTTCTTTAGGTGATTGGAAAAAAGAAAAATCAAAATTAGACTTTTTGGGCGTCGCGGTTGGATTTGGTAATGGAGGCCTTTTTGGCGCATCCATTAATGAATGGGAAAATTATAGCGGTATTTATTACAACATGAGCCATATTACGAGATATCGTAAATTTTTAATAGCGCCAGATATCAATTTGGAGCGCATTCCAACAAATAAAAAATGGCTTAAAACACTGCTCTTTTTTGCAAACGGCATGAAACTCCCGATGCCAACACTCGAAATCAATACCCTTGGTCATGTCGAATTGCACCCGTTTTATTTATTCCAGTCGGAAATAAGGTTTTAAATATTATGAAATAAATCTTTTCAAAATATTTTAAACAAATTAAGGTCTCTTTTTCTCTTTGAATATATTTGAAAATTCTTTGAATTGCTCATCTGTTAAATGAAGATTTAAAGATGGGTTCATTCCATTACTTACAAAATTTCCCGAGTTATTGTTGTTAATAACTACACCTGCATTGGTCAAGGAGCTAAAATCAGTTCCGAGTAATTGAGCAACTTCCTCTGCTTCATTTAAAGTGATTTCTACATCGCCGGATTCTTTTCTAGCCCACGCCGACTTCGATTTATTGATCAATTCTGCCATTTCTTGAAGTGAAATTTTCTTTTCTTTTCGAAGCCTTTTTATAGCTTCTACAGCAATTAGATTACGATCCATATATAGGGAATTTGAATACAAATATATAAATTATCCCATTGTATGGGATAAAATTTCCCGTTCTTAGAGTTTTTTAACAGTTTTAAATGATTTATTTTTGTTTCATATTTTCTGATTGTAATTTAATACGCAAAAGATTATACAATTTTGTTCATCTTTTGGCTTAACAAGAAATTGTAGAATTATAAGGTATAATATAAAGGCGGTATTCCGAAAAGCCTAAATAGAGTAGGAGAATTTATAAACAAATTATATAAAATATGATAAAGCAAATTTTAACAGTAATAATTATCAGTATCATAATAAGTACTGGATGTAAAAAATCTACATCATTTACAACAGGTGCAACTGTCACTTCGTTAAATTGTTCATCAGCAACCTTTTCGGGTACATTTACAAATGGGACTATTGCTGGCATAGATCCCATCAATATGACTATTGATAGCAATATATTAATTACAATTCCATACACAGGTGGGAATGGAGCAAATTATTCGGCTATTTCAATAAGTTCAACAGGTGTAACTGGATTGACAGCGACAGCAAGTACTGGTTCAGTTAACAATGGAGATGGGAATTTGGTTCTTACAGTAAATGGTGTGCCAACTAATTTTGGAAACGCAAATTTCTTATTAAATTTTGGAGGTCAAAGTTGTACGGTATCAGCTAAAGTAAATAAAAAAGAACAAGCAGCTGCCATATTAGATTGTGCAAATGCAACAAAAACTGGAAGAATAAAGATGGGTGAAAATGCAGTTAATATACCACTTAAAATTCCATACTATAGCGGAAATGGCGGTCAATATAAAGCTATTAATATTTCCTCTTATGGTATTGATGGACTTACCGCAACAGCAAGTGCTGGAAGTATCGTAGAAGGTAGTGGTTACTTAAATTTGCTAATAAATGGTACGCCTGAGCCTTCTAATTTTGAAGTTGCATATTTCGGATTAATTTTTGGTGGACAGGAGTGTACATTTTATGTAGGTGTTGAGAAGTCTTCTTCTCCGACAAACCCTTGTTTATCTAATGTTACATCTGTTGTTAATGTTACCAGTCCTACTACAGGTAAAATATGGATGGATAGAAACCTAGGTGCTTTAAGAGCTGCAACCTCTAGCACTGATGAAGCAAGCTTCGGCGATTTATACCAATGGGGTCGCAGTAGCGACGGCCATCAATGTCGCACATCTGCTACAACAACCACAATAAGTAGCATTGATAAACCTGTAAACAACGAGTTTATACTTGTACAATATAGCCCATGGAATTGGCGTTCCCCGCAAAATATTAATTTGTGGCAGGGGTTAAACAGTACAAATAACCCATGCCCAAGTGGATACCGCCTACCAACAGCAACAGAGTTTGATGCAGAGCAATTAAGTTGGGGTGTCAACAATAGTGCGTTTGCTTTTGCCTCTCCTCTCAAATTACCCGTTGCAGGCTACCGCGACGGCAGAGATGGTTCAATCATAGATGTAGGTAACGTTGGCTGTTATTGGAGTAGTTCAGTTAGCGGACTCAGTTACTCATCGGATTTACTTTACTTCAATAGCATTAATGCCAAAATAGATGATATTCCTCGAGCATATGGACTCTCTGTTCGTTGCATCAAGGATTGATACTTAGGTCAGAATAGCGATTTTCATTAAACCATACCATCCCGCAGAAGGTATAGTTTTAATACATTATATTAGTATATAATTAAAAAAGATGAAATTAGAAAAAATAAGTTTTTTGATGTCCATGACAATTTTATGTAGCAATTTATTTTCTCAGACTATATCTGGAAAAATAGACCAGCTATCAAATATAGAAATAAAATTAGAGGGCTTTAGAGGGTTGAAAAACTACTCAATAAACTTATCAATAACTGATGAAAAAGGAAATTTTACAATACCTTTTTCAAAAGAACATTATGGAGTAGCCTATTTGATTTCAAATGACAACAAACCTTTTTTTGTCATATTACAAAATGAAGACATTGAAATTGTTGGAGCATCTTTGTATCAAAAAGAGTCAGTAAAAGTATTAAAAAGCCCAGAAAATAAAAGTTTTGGGCAATATGCTTTAGATCATCCAAAAAGAGAACAAGCCATTACCGCCTGGGATTATCTTGAGAAATTCTACAAAAACGATTCATTGTTTCAAAATCAAAAAACTCCTCTACAAGCTATTCAAAATGAAAAGTCTCGAATCAAAAATGAAGATCAAGCTTTTTTAAATCAATTACCAAAAAATAGCTATGTCTTATGGTATTTACCAATTCGAAAATTAATTAGTGATGTGTCTATTGTCGCGCAATATCGCCAAGAAGAAATACCATCAACCATAAAGTCTCTAAGATCAATCGATTATAGCGATGGTCGACTATATAGAAGTGGACTATTTAAAGATGCTATTGATAATCATTTTTGGCTTTTAGAAAATTCAGGTAAACCAATAGATAGTGTTTTCAAAGAAATGAGTTTATCTATTGATGCGGTATTAAATAGTTTGATTAAAGATGAGAAGAAATACAATGAAGTAACAGAATATTTATTTGACCTGCTTGAAAAACATAGTTTGTTTCAAGCTTCAGAATATTTGGCATTGAAAGTTCTGAATGAAAAAAGCTGTACTGTAGATAATAATATTGCTCGACAATTAGAAACCTACAGAGCAATGAAAAAAGGAAATACGGCGCCTCAAATTCGTTTTGAAAAAGATTATATTTTAGATCAAACAAAAAACAACCTCAAAAACTTATCGGATATCCAGAGTGATTATACAGTTGTTGTTTTTGGAGCCAGTTGGTGTCCTAAATGTGCTCAAGAGCTTCCTGAAATTACAAAGCTGTATCCAAAATGGAAAGAGCAAAAAGTAGAAGTGGTCTTTATTGCTTTAGAAGATAACAAAAATCAATTTACAGAATTTGCTAAACCATTTCCTTTTATATCATACAGTGATTTGAAAAAATGGCAGAGTCCAATTGCTAATGATTATTATGTTTTTGGAACGCCTACCATGTTTTTATTAGATAAAAAAAGAACCATTCTATTAAGACCTAACTCTGTTAAACAAATGGACGCTTGGGTGGATTGGTTTTTGATTCAAGGGAATATCAAGAAGTAGCCATTTTATTCCAGTCGGCAATTACGTTTTAAATATTTTGATGAATCGCAATTCGATTACCTTTGGAGTCTATAAATTCAGCGACAAATCCCATAGATCCGACCGAAGTTTTTGGGTAAAAAACACTTCCGTTTTGTTGTATTACTTTCTCGAGCGTTTCGTCGATATCATTGGAATGAAAATATATAATAACCCCATCTTTCGTCGGTTTATAAGTTTCTCCTTTCGCTAAAGCGCCCGAAATGCCTTTTAACTTCGAATCAAAAGAAAAAAATGACATTTCATTGCCATCAATAGACGCATCTTCAAAAGAAACATTAAAAACCGCTTTATAAAATGTTTTAGCTCGTTCTAAATCTATCGCAGGAATTTCAAAAAACATAACCGGATTTGTAGTTGGTTTCATATATAAAATTTAAAATTGAAAATCTTTATCGGTTAGTGATTTTTTATCGATTTTGATACAGGTCAACGAATATTGATGCATCATGCCAGATACTTCTATTTTCAAAGGAAAACTGTTTGATTTAGAAAGAAAGGTTCCCCAAAAATCTTTATGATGATTAAGCCAAGCGGCTCCATTCGTTTTTTGAGAAACAGGGTTGAAATGAAAAATGCGTTTTTCAAACAAATTTTTAAATGCAAAAACTTGGCAGGATTGTCCTAAAATTTGACTTTTTTGAGTCATTTTTTCAAAATGATTGGGTTTATCTTCGTCGAGATGCGTGGGAAGACAATAAAATGTATCTTTATCTTTTTTCATGTGTTTAATACAAACTTTATTTCCATTCGGGTGGTAAACTTCAATTTGATCTTCAAATACCCATTTATATCGATTTCCTTTAATATATAAATAAGCTATTGATTTGCCTCCATTAGGAATGTCGCGATAAAAATCTTCATCGGATATCAAAAGTTTATTCGGATTTTTGAGTAGTTTTTGAAACGTAAGCACGCCTTCAAAGGTCTTTTCAATTTGTGGTGTTGTTTTACTCGAATCTTTATGAGATGGATTGGCATTAAGAGGAATACTGTCCGACTTTTTTATAGTCATCGAATCTTTTTCTATCTGTATTTCGGTGTCCTCAGTAATTGTAATCACTTGACAAAAAGAAGAAACATAAAAAAAGATAAAAATAAAACTACAAAAGCGTTTTTTCAAAAATAGCATACGTTTTATATTTTTCTCCATTAACTACTTTTACGCCTTTATTCATTTCGGGGTTTGATTCCAAAATCCAACTGGCTTCGGCATGTTTTATCCCTTTATTGAGTCCATTTTTGATAATTTCATAATACATCACAGCATCCAACCCTTTTCCTCGATATTCTGGCAAAATTCCAAGTAATAAAACTCGAATCCACGTCATTTTCTTTTTGTTAAATAACAATTTTAAAAAATTAAATGGAAATAATTTACCTTTAAAAGATTTTGTAATTTGATTAATATCCCGAAGGGCAAGCGCAAATGCGACAACTTCTCCTTTTTCATTTTCGATAATAGGAGCAAATTCGGGGTCTATAATCAACTTAAGTTCATTAGCCATAAGCTGAAGTTCGGGGTCGGTCATCGGAACAAAACCCCAATTATTTTCCCACGCTTTATTGTAAATCGTTTTTACATTTTCAATTTCTACATTCAGGTTGGATTTGTCAATCAATCGCAAGCGGCAACGACTTCGTTGTAATGCAATATCCTTGACACGCAAAAACTTTTCATTTTTTAAGACATCTGATTCTTTAAATTGATAAGCAAACATGCGCATTGCCACTTTTAATCCATAATTTTCAAACAAATCTTGATAATATGGCGGATTGTAAGACATCATAATTTTAGGCGCATCATCAAAACCCTCTATTAGTAAACCCGATTCATAGTTTGTAGAAGGATTTACAGGGCCTTGCAATACATGATTATCCAATAAATAATGCCACTCCACAACTTTATGAAGAAGCAAATCGGCCACTTCTTGGTCATGAATACATTCAAAAAAGCCAAAAAAGCCCACCTTACTACCATGAAATTCATTGTATTTCATATTATTGATGGCTGCAATTCGGCCCGCATCTTTCCCGTCTTTGATTGCCATAAAGCATTGAATAGCGCCTAATTGGTAAAATGGATGTTTTTTTACATCCAATCGTTGCCCAATTTCCATGCGCAAGGGTGCCACCCAAAAAGGATCATTTTGATAAATTTGATAGTCAAAGTTTATGAAGCGTTCCTTTTCTTTTTTGTTTTTGAGGTCTATTTCGATGATTTCAATCATAATTATCCAAAAATAAACCACTAAAATATGTGATTTTTTTTAAAATCAATATAAATTTTCAAAGTTAACCAGCTCTTCAGGAGAAATTTTATAATAAAACCAAATTTATTAAAAAATATTGGAGATTAATTATAAAATAAATTGCAGCATAAAAACGTTTTACTAATTAAAAGTGACCGTTTGCAAAAAATTAGTTTACAAAAAAAATTAAAAGCTATATATTTGTACGCATTTATTTGAATGAAAGAAGAACTCTAAAATTTTAGAAATGATTAAATTTGTTAGGATTTTATTTATAAGTATTATACACATTGTGTTTTTTCAAAATGCGATGGCTCAAGACCCCCATTTTTCTGTTTTTTACGGAGTACCAATTGGTTTAAATCCAGCCTTTACAGGTAATTTTAATGGAAACTTTAGAGTTGGAGCGCAATATCGCGACCAATGGTCTGCCATTGGAAGTAACGATGGCGGCGTGGCAGGATACAAAACGGGTTTAATGAGTTTTGAAGCCAGAACAAATCGTGGAATAGATGAAAATGACTTAGTAGGTTTTGGGGGACTTTTTATGTATGATGTGGCAGGAAGTAGCCGTTTACGAAATACAAAATATGCGATTTCAGGATCGTATCGAAAAGCTTTAGATGAGTATGGTGATCACTTTATTGCTATTGGTGGTCAATTAGGCATGATACAGAAAACAATTGATTTATCTGGTTTAAAATGGCCTTCTCAGTGGGATGGAACGCAATATAATCCTTCAAGCAATTCGGGAGAAAATCTAGCGGGATTAGATAACAATATTTCTTTTTATGATATGAGTGCGGGTTTGATGTGGGGTTATAATGTTTATGACACAAGACATCGTGTTTTTGCGGGTTTAGCATTAATGCATATTAATGAACCAAATCAAAGTTTTTATACCAATAATCAAACATTTGATGCTAAGTTGCCGATGAAAATTAATTTTAATATTGGTGCAGGAATTCAACTTTCCGAAAGAATCGATGTGATGCCTAAGTTTTTATATATGAAACAAGGACAAAATATGGAGTCTATTTTTGGTTCGGACGTTCGTTTTGTATTTGATCCAGATGATCCAATGGGGAATTCATTTTATGTTGGATTATTAGGAAGAATGGTAGGAGGCGATCCTCAATTGCCAAATTCATCAGGAATTAATTTTGAATCACTTATTGCTACGGCGCGTGTCGATTATAACAATTTAGAAATTGGAGCGGCGTATGATTTTGGTGTTTCTCAGCTTAAAAATTACATCTCTTATCAAGGAGGTTTTGAAGTTTATTTCAATTATACATTTAAAATAGAATCGAATAGTCAAAGAAAAATGTTTTGTCCTAAATTCTAAAGGTTTTGAAAAAATCATTTTTTGCGATTTTATTGCTAACTTCCCTTTTTGGTAGTTTAAATGCCAGTCGGATTATAATTCCGATGGACGAGGTTCAAAAAAATCATTTAAAAGCATATGGAATTGCGTATTGGGTAATTTCAAAAGATCTCCCCGTAGATTGGATGCTTAATTACCGAGGAGGTAGTTTTAGTTTTATTCATGCGGATATTATTGAAAAAGAATGTATTATTCGAGGGGTTTCCTATGAAATTGTTTCAGATCAAAATTATGAAGGCATTTTAGCCGAAATTTCAAGAAATGATGTGAATCAAGATATTATCAAATTAGAAGTTGCTCCTAAAATTGCGGTGTATTCGCCTAAATCAAAATTGCCATGGGATGATGCGGTTACCTTAGTATTAACCTATGCTGAAATTCCTTATGATGTGATTTATGATTCTGAAATCCTCACCGATCAATTGCCAAAATACAACTGGCTTCATTTACACCACGAAGATTTTACGGGGCAATATGGAAAATTTTATGCCCAATATCGTGGTCATGAATGGTATCAAAAAGATCAAGCCGAACAAGAAGCCGTAGCCAAAAGTTTTAATTTTAATAAGGTTTCAAAAATGAAATTGGCGGTAGCCAAAAGAATGCGAGATTTTGTAGTCGGAGGCGGTTTTCTATTTGCGATGTGCTCGGCAACCGATAGTTATGATATTGCGCTTTGTTCTGAAGGTACCGACATTTGTGAACATGTCTTTGATTATGACCCCATAGACCCCAATTATACTTCAAAATTAGATTTTTCAAAATCATTTGCATTTAAAGACTATCAATTGCACACGAGTCCATTTGTATATGAATACAGCACGATTGATCGTTCGCCTGTTAATGGCAAAACGATAGATGAGTCTGAAGATTATTTTTTATTATTTGATTTTTCGGCAAAATGGGACCATGTTCCAACCATGTTGACACAAAATCATAGTCGTATAATTAAAGGTTTCATGGGACAAACCACAGCTTACGATAAAAGTTTTGTAAAAAAAGATGTACTTATATTAGGCGAAAATAAAGCGAATAACGAAGCGCGCTATATTCATGGAACACAAGGTCTTGGAATGTGGACCTTTTATGGAGGTCATGACCCCGAAGATTATCAGCATTTTGTGGGCGACCCAAAAACAGATTTAAATCTTCATCCCAATTCGCCGGGTTATCGTTTGATATTAAATAATGTTTTGTTTCCTGCGGCCAAAAAGAAAAAACAAAAAACCTAATACGTGCAACCACTTCCTGAAGATTTTGAAAAATTAAAATCCGTTCCATCTAAAAAGTTGGATGATTTTTTTGAAAAAGAACATCAATCTGTTTTCGAAAAAACAAATTGCTTGGAGTGTGCCAATTGTTGCAAAAATTACAGTCCAATAATCGAACCCGACGAGATTTCAGAATTAATAAAGCATATGGGCGTTTCTTCAACAGATTTTTGGGCAAAATACGTTGAGATGGATCAAGATGGCGATTTTGTTTTTAAATCGCAGCCTTGTCCTAATTTAGATTTAGATACGAATTATTGTAAAATATACGAAAACAGACCTCGTGCTTGTCGCGAATATCCGCATACCAATCACAAAAAAATGAATGCGCATCTCGATTTACTTCAAATTAATATAGAAATTTGCCCAGCCGCATCTCAAATAGTACAAAATATTATAGATAAAATTTCATAATTTTTATTTAAAAACTTTAATTTTGTAAGATTTAAAATCTTCAAAATGAGGTATCTTTATTGTTTGTTTTTATCTTTAACTTGCTCATTAAGCGCATTTGCTCAATATTTTCAAAGTCCAGATAATCCATATTATTGGAAGAATAAAAAACCGTATCCCAATTATTGGCAACAAGACATTGAATACCATATTAATGCGAGCCTCGATGAACGATTAGAAATTATTTCGGGAGTTGAAAAAATTGTTTATACCAATAATTCGCCAGACACCTTGTTCGAACTTTTTTTTAATTTATATCAAAATGCATTCCTAAAAAATTCATATTTAACCGATTTGCAAAATGCAAATGGTGTGCATCCAAAATTTGGATATTGGGAAAGCCAAAATAAAGGCAATGAAATTCGATCTTTAAAAGTGGATGGTTTGCATTGTCGTCAAGAAATAGATGGAAGTATCATGCGTGTGGCATTAAATAAGCCAATAGCGCCAAATACAAAAGTAGAAATCGAAATCGATTTTAAAACCTATTACAGTATGGGTGGCGATACAAGACGAAGAATGAAGCGTTATATACATCAAAATCGAAAACATTTTAATGGAGCGCATTGGTATCCGAGATTGGCGGTTTACGATCGAAAATTCAAATGGTGCACGGATCAGCATTTGAATAGAGAATTTTATGGCGATTTTGGAGATTATTATGTCAATTTAACTTTTCCAGCAGATTATATCGTTGAAGCCACAGGTTTATTGCAAAATCAAAAGGAAGTACTTCCGGATATATTGAGAAAAAAGCTTGATTTGTCCAATTACTGGAATTTACCTTGGGATACTGCGGTTACATTTCATCAAAAAATAGACAGTGGAGCTACTAAAACATGGCGATATGTTGCGCATAATGTGCATGATTTTGCTTGGATTGCTGGTCCACATTATCGTATTCACGATTCTACCGCTAATGGCTTTCAAGTGGTCGCTTTGGTGCTTGAGCCTCACGCTTCAGGTTGGAAAACGGCTATTGATTTTACTCGAAATGTAATGGATGTTTATCAAAAAGATATTGGGAAATATGCATATCCAAAAATGGTTGTGGCTGATTGCCAAGACGGTATGGAATACCCCATGCTCACTATGGATGGCGGTTCCGAACCAGGATATCGTAAGTTATTAGCTCATGAAGTTGGGCATAATTGGTTTTACGGCATGGTCAATAATAATGAAACCTACCGAGCTATGCTCGATGAAGGATTTACGCAATTCCTTACGGTTTGGGCTTTAGAAGCCATTGATGGCAAATATATTAAACAAAATGTATCTAAAAATAAATTAGCAAATAAAGTGCACGAACACACGTGTTCGCGCGAAGCCAATATTTATAATGGATATATGTATGATGCCATGCGTTTGCGCGATCCTTCTTTAAATACCCATTCGGATGGATTTAACGGCGCTTTAGGTCAGGGTGGAGGATATGGACATGTATATACAAAAACGGCAACAATGTTGTATAACTTACAGTACGTACTTGGAGATGCTTTGTTTTTAAATGCCATGCAGCATTATTTTAATCAATGGAGTTTTTGCCATCCTTACATCGAAGATTTTAGACAGAGTATTATCGATTATACTAAAGTAGATTTAAATTGGTTTTTTGACCAATGGATAGAAACTTCTAAACATATTGATTATAAACTCTCTAAGCCAAAACTTTTGGATTCCAATTTTAATTATGAATTAAAGCTTAAACGAAAAGGCGAGCTGCAAATGCCTTTAGATTTAACATTTCAAGGTAAATCAGGCAATCGTTACCATTTTTATATTCCAAATACGTGGTGGCAAAAAGAAACAAAAGCAAAGCCGCTTCAACGTTGGATAGGATGGGATAATAACTTAAAAACGACTTATAAAACATCGATTCATATTGGAGAACCGATTGTTTATGGAACTATTGACACCTCAAGAAGATTAGCAGATATCAATGCGCTAAACAACAGTACAAAGTTACCAGTTAAAACAAGATTGGATCATTTAATGGGCTATACGATTGATCGACATACCTATAATGTAAACCTTAGACCTGATTTATGGTATAACAATACTGATGGTATAAAATTTGGTATTCATGCCGATGGAAACTATATGCGATTTTTTCATAATTTTGAAGCGGACGTTTGGTTTAATTCAAGAATTGGCCAATCTTGGATTCGTGAACAAAGTTTTGGTGGCAGTATTTATGATCCCATTGCATTTCGATTTAGCTATAGTCATCCTCTTGATAAATGGATTAAAAATAGCACAATTTTTATTCAAACAAAATGGATGGACGGCATCGTAGGAGCTAAATTGGCTTTAAACAAAATATTCTCGGATAAATTACAAACCTATATTTCGTTTAAAACATTTGGATTGACGAATGATTATAGTTTAAATTATCAATATTTGCCAGATTTGGCTCGATCTAATGGAATGAATACAAGTTTGAGTTTGGGTTTTAATTTTAATAATGTTTTTTCAAATATTTACCAAAAAAGCCGTCTCGAAATCCGAACAAGTTTGCTTAATCAAAATAGTTACAGTTATATTTCTTCTGAAAATACGTTTAAAAAATGGCTCGGACGCACGTTGCTATCTTCAAGATTTTTTGGACGAATTGGGGTGCATGCTTCTGAAAATGGTCCAGCATTTAATTCATTACTTAATGCTGGTGGTGCCAATACCGAAGAGCTTCTCGAGGATGAATTTATGCGAGCGGTGGGGATTTTTCCAAACGAGTTATTTAACGCATCTTCAAATAATGCCTACCATCTTCAAATTGCAGGAGGCACGAATTTGCGTGGTTATGCATTTCGAAGAAATATTGTAGATGGAACAAATAACTATCAATTACTTGGTTACAATTCGGGGTATTCTGCAAATTTTGAGTTCTTTTTCCATCATTTAAGTCCTATTAAATTTAGAAAAATAGCTCCAATAATTGGTTTTGAAACGTATTTATTTTCGGATATTGGTCAATTGGCTAATACGTTGCAAGATTTTAAATTTAATGCAACACCAATATTGGCTGATGCAGGAATTGGCGCTGCGATTCATGTAAAAAGATGGGGGCAATTTGCCAAAGCCAATCCTTTATATTTTAGATTTGATATGCCATTATACGTATCGCATCCAAATCAAAACGACCAAAATCAGCATTTTGCTTTTCGTTGGTTAATTGGAGTTGGAAGGAGTTTTTGATAAAATTATTAAATCTTTGTATTCTAGTTTTCTAGTAAGATAATGGATGTTCTTCTAAATATAAATAAAACATTATTAACTGAAGAATTAAGAAAATAAAAATTAAAATATATTTGAATTTTTTTGAATACATTTTATTTGAAATTGGATAAAATAATGGAAAAATAATACTTGAATATCGATGAATGGAAATTATACTGCCTGCAATTAATGGAAGCAAAAGTTGGGATAAAATAAAAAAGCTAAATGAAAAGCTATGGATTTTAATACATTGGTAAATAGCTATTAATATTAATATTATAAATAGAAAAGACAAGAACTGTACTTCAAGGGTGTTATTGTAAAATAAGCTCTTATAAGGCATTTGTATAGACTTGTTCCAACCTTTTTGAGCAATACTAAAAGCAAACAAACTTCCAGTATGTTTAAATTGATATAAAGACCAACAAGAAAAACTAATTAACGAAATGAATGGAATAAAAATTTCTTTATTTTGAAAATAGGTATCTAATCTAAAGAGCTCGTTAATTTTAATTTTATTAATTTCGATTATGTAAAATATAAAAGGAATAATTAGTAAAATGCCATTTGGTCTAATTAATGGTATTAAAAGCATGCATATACTAAAAATAAATAAACGATTTTGTTTTATTGAATTATAAGAAATAAGAACAATAGCTAAAAATAAACTTTCAGTATAAAATATGGAAAAGTAGAAATTGAAAGGAAAAGTTGCAAAAAAAATTGTACTGTAAAGAGCCTTATTTGTATTATTAAATTTATCTAACAAAAATAAATAAAGATGTTTTAATACAAAATAGTTGAAAATTAAACTTAAAATAAAAGCAGATAAATAAAAATTAATATTTAATATTTTCATTAAAATTGAAATCAAAAAAGGATATAATGGAAAAAATGCCCATTCACTTTGCCTATAATTGTTAGCATCTATTTTTATTGAATCTTCAAAATTTAAAGTCGATTCATATCCGTTTTCTACTATTCCTTTATACCATCCACAGTCATTTTTACAAAATAAACTTGTAAAATCTTCTAAACGAGATACATTTATATTTTGAGAATGTACATAAAGCGTCCCAAATGAAATGTATATGAGTTTTAATCCTAATATAATTACTATGATTTTTAATTTATAATGCATAGTTTAAAATATAATAAACTTCTATTTCGTTTAATGTTTCTGTTTGATTCCTAATTGATGCCCAAGATACGCCATTGGAATATAGGCTAGAAATAAGTCTAGTATGTTAAACCAAAGTGGTGAGGGTACCGAAAATACCATTGAAATACCACCAATAAGAAATACAACACCAACGGTTAAACTTAATCGCAATTTTTTAGTTAAAAATCCAACAATTAAAGCGCCAATTAATGTTCCAATGGCATGGGCTAAAAAAGGAGCTAAAAAATGTATGGGTTCAAAAAATGGCATTGCTTTTTCAAGACCTTCGGGTGAATTTAAATCAAACCCAGAAGGAGGAGGAATGATTTTCATCATGAATTCAAGTATGCTCATATTAACAATTCCACCAACGATAAGACCAAAAATTAAGGAAAAGATATTTTTTAAAATTTCTTTATAATTCATATGATTTCTTTTAAAAAAATAGCCTCTAAAAAGAGGCTACTGTAATTTAATTATGCAAGTGCTTGTTCGATATCTGAGATTAAATCTTTAGGATTTTCTACGCCTACCGAAAAACGAATCAATTTTTCAGTAACATTGATTTGAGCTTTGATCGCATCCGGAACACCAGCGTGCGTCATACTGTATGGATGTTGAATCAAACTTTCGGTACTTCCAAGACTTACGGCCAACTTAATTAATTGAAGTTTGTCTAAAAAGTCAAAGCATTCTTTTTCACCACCTTTTAAATCAAATGAAATCATAGCTCCTGGCTCCGAACATTGATTTTTGTATATACGCTCTTGTTCCGCATTTTCAAATTGATCAAAATAATATACTTTCTCTACTTTAGGATGTTGACGAAGATATTTTGCCAATACTTTTGCATTCTCACATTGACGCTCCATTCGAAGATTAAGGGTTTCTAAACTTCGTGTCATCAACCAAGCTGTATGAGGTCCACTCATGCCACCTAGATTAGAACGCATTTTTTTAACTCTTGCGATTTCTTTTTTACTTCCGATACAAACTCCCGCAACAATATCACTATGCCCACCAATATATTTTGTGGCGCTATAAACAACCATATCACAACCCATTTCAAGAGGATGTTGCCAAATTGGACCCATATACGTATTATCAGCTACAACATATACTTTCTTTTCGGGGGTTGATAGTTTTTTTGCAATACGCACGCACATTTCGATGTCAATCAAAACATTGTTTGGATTGGCAGGCGTTTCTACAAAAATTACCGAAATTTTATCTTTAGCATCTGAAGCCTCTATCAATTTCATAATATCTTCTTCATTGTCATCAGGCATAAAACCTAATGCACCGATGTTATATCGACTTAAAATATTTTTGAAAAAACTATCCGAACCTCCATATAAAGGATTCGAATGCAAAACAACTTCTCCGGGTCTTAAATATTCCAACATCGTTGTTGAAATTGCGGCCATACCACTTTCAAAAACACATGCATCTTCACCACCTTTTTCATAAATGGCTAAACGTGTTTCAACTATTTCTAAATTTGGATTGTTAAAACGACTATAAACAAGTCCATTTGATTGCCCTTCAGGCAATTGTCTTTTTCCAGTAAGTACTTCAAAAAAATCTTTACCTTCTTGTGCAGATCTAAAAACAAAGGTGCTGGTTTGAAAAATTGGCGTTTTAACACTACCTTCACTCCATTCTGGATTATATCCAAAAGTCATCATTAAACTTTCGGGTTGCATTTTTAATTTGTCCATTTTATTTAATTTGATTATTGAAATTTACGATTAATGATATCAAGAAAAGTTTGATATATGTCATCTAATTCACTGATATTGTATTTTTGTGCGTATTGATTCATTAAATCTACAGATTCATTTAATGATTTTTTTTGATTGACTTTCATTAAGCATTCTGAAAGTTCAATAGAGTTTCCTTTGAAGAATTTCTCAACTAAACCAATTCGAGCATTTAGATCAATAAAATCATATATTTCCTTCCCTACTTTTTCTGCCTTTTGTCCAAAAATTGGTTTTTCAATTTTTGGAACCTCTTTTTCAATTACTTTTTCTTCTACTTTTTTATTTTCAATAACTTTTATGGGCTCGATTTCTACTTCCTCGTTTTCTGTTTTTTCAAAATCAAAATTAAAAGATTCTATAGAAAATATTTCATTTTCAGGAGTATTCAAGCTTTCTTTAGTTTCTTCTATAACGTTGTTTGATTTCGTTTCAATTGTGTCGTCTAAAGTTATTTCTAGTGGAATTTCTTTAGATTTTATAGTTTCAATTACTTCTTTGTGAGTATCCGTAATTAATGTATAATTGTTAGGAGATAAATCTTTAACTAAAGCATATAAATTTTTGATATCTTCGAGCATGATATCTTTTTTTAATTCATCAAATTCACTCGCTTTAATATCAATATATGTGCTATAAATTCTTTTTATAATTTGATCAATTTTTGGTGTGGGTGTGTTCATTTTTCGTATTATTTAAAAAAAAAAAGATATTATTGCCGAATAATTGTATAAAAATATAAACTTTTTGCAAAGAAACGAATTTTTTTTTGGAAAGATCGAAGTAATTTGTGGTTCTATGTTTTCTGGTAAAACAGAAGAACTCATTCGTAGGCTTAATCGAGCTATTATTGCTCGGAAAGAAGTGGTTATATTTAAGCCCGAATTAGATCAAAGATATAGTTTGGATCATGTGGTTTCTCATAATCAATCTAAAATTCCGGCCATTGCAGTCGGCAATACCAAATTAATTTTAGAAATGTCAAAAAAACATGAAGTCATTGGAATTGATGAAGCACAATTTTTTGATGAAGGATTATTAAATGTTTGTGAAATTCTTGCTAAAGAAGGAAAAAGAGTAGTTATTGCGGGTTTAGATATGGATTATCTGGGTAAACCTTTTGGAATTATGCCACAATTGATGGCTATTTCTGATGAAGTGCTTAAACTACATGCGGTTTGTATGCAATGTGGCGAACAAGCCGTATTTAGTAAAAGACTCCATCAAGCTAGCGATACCGTATTGTTAGGTGCAAAAGAAAATTATGAACCTCGATGTAGGTTTTGTTATTTTAACTAGCCTTTAAAAATTACCATTTTTTTAAAGATTTAAAATATGCAAAAAAAGGTAAGATGCATAATAAAAGCTGCAACGGAAAGTCAAATATAAAGGTATAATAAAAGAGTTTTCTTTTTAAATTCAGTCGTTTTTCTAAATGAAAGATCCAATACATTTTTGTTATAAGATAAATGCTCAAAAAGAAAAATATAATCAAATGAAATGAGAAGTAGCTCATCCAAGCCCAGACGATTACCCAAAATAAAACACTTAAAAATGGCATCATTCCCAATAATATTATTTGCATAGATAGATAGGTCTTTCCTCCTGCAATGTGTCTGTTTTTTTGTTTTAAGTATTGTAATAATGATTTTGTAGCATAGCTAAAAACCTTAACGTCGGTCATGATTTCTATTTTTGTTTTATCTGAAATAGATTGTACTATCGAGTCATCATCAGCAAAACCAAATGCTCCAAATTTTTCAAGATAATCTTTATTCCATATTTTTTTCCGAAATGCCATATTTCTTCCTACGCCCATATATGCATTACCTTTAAGCGTTTGAGAAAGATATTGCAACATGGTATTGAGGGCATCAAAACGAACAAATTGGCTTAAAATATTAGTATGGCTAATATATGGAGAAACGCCCAAAACGCAATCGATATGATGGTTTGAAAAAGGAGTAATTAATTCATAAAGCCATAAATCGGAATCTGGATAACAATCCGCGTCAATTGTAGCAATGAAATCATACTTTGCTTTTTGAATACCAAAATGTAATGCTTGTTTTTTAAGAGAATAGGGGAGTTGCATTTCCGAAATATCCCAAAACTGAATATTTTTTTCTTGGAGATTTAATAAATATTCAAGCGTGTCATTTTTTAATTGATTTCCAATGATTATAATTTCAAAATTGATATTTTTTTGTTGAATAATTCGAGGAAGATAATTTTTTAGATGTGGTGCATCGCCTTTTATGCAAAGGATAACACTTACGGCATCATTGATATTTGAATACTGCTTTTTTTTTTACTTAAAAATCTAAATAAATCATTATAATAGTAAAAATGCCAATAAAGCAAAAAACAAAGAATCCCAAAAAGAAAACTTCCGAAAAGCCATTCGATCATGTTATTCGTTTTAGTAAAATGTAAAGGTATTAATTAAATGCAATAAATCCTTGTCGATAAATTGAATAACCGGTCTCATTGAATCAATATTTGGCTGGTTTTCGTAATACATGGCACCTCGGATAAAATGATTTTTTTGGTCTGTTAAAACAAATTGTTTATCCGAAGCGGCATTGCCTCCTACAGAATAAATTAAACCTTTTATTTTAGGGTTGTCTATAATACTGTCTTTGATATAACTTGCTTTTATGGTATGTTTGGAAGTTAAACGGTAGTTGTCTTCCATCAAACGAAGCAGCGTATTCGTGTTTTCAAAATATTTATAGCTAATATGAAGCGTTCCATTAAATTGAGGAAAAACAATATTGACCCAACAACTGTCGCCTTTTAATCTTTGATTTCTAAAAAAATCTTTAGATTGAATTTGAGCATAAGTTGGAATTTCAAATTCAAAATCACACTCTGAAATATATTTTGTATAACTTTTTTTTGGAAAATAAACTCTTGGGTAGGATTTTTCTTTAGGCAACTGTTGCGTGCATGAAACGAAGATAACTATCAATAAAAATTGCAGTAGCCATAAATTTCGTTTCATAAAGATATTTTCAATCAAAATAAATGATTACTTTTTCTTTCCTTTAGGAATTAAGGTCATAAACATTCTTCTTCCTTCTAGTTTTGGCATTGCTTCTACACTTGCTACATCTTCGAGTCGCTTAGCAAAGTTTAACAACAATAAATTACCTCGATCTTTAAAAACAATATCACGACCTCTAAACATCACATAACATTTTACTTTATCTCCATCATTTAAAAATTTCTCAGCATGTTTTGCTTTAAAATCCAAATCATGTTCGTCGGTATTTGAAGAAAATCGAATTTCTTTGATAACGGTTTTTACAGCTTTAGCTTTTATTTCTTTGTCTCTTTTTTTCTTTTCGTAAAGAAACTTTTTGTAATCCATTATTTTACAAACAGGAGGATCCACATTTGGAGAAATTTCAACCAAGTCTAATTCTTGTTGGTAGGCCATCTCTAATGCTTTATCTGTATAGTAAATGCCCGGTTCGATATTTTCACCGACAAGTCTTATTTGGCTATTTGTGATTTTTTCGTTAATTCGATGTTCGTCTTCTTTCTTAACGAATCTGTTATTTCTTTGAAAAGGTTTTTTCTGCAAAATGTTAAAAATTTAATTTTGAGTGTAAAAATAATTAGATTCTTCTAATTTCAAAGTTTTTTTTATTGATCAAACCTTTGGTTAACTTTTTGCCAATCAATTATATTTAAAATATTGGATAAATATTCGCCTCGTTTACTATTATATTTTAGATAGTATGCGTGCTCCCATACATCAATTCCAAGAAGCGGTTTGCCATTACATTTTTGATTTGCCATTAATGGATTATCTTGATTACTTGTTGAACAAACTTCAATTTGATTATTATGGTTTTTTACAACCCAAACCCATCCCGAACCAAAAATTTTAGTTCCTGATTCAATGATATTTTTTTTAAGAGAATCGATGTTTCCAAATTGACGGATGATTTGATGGCTTAAATTGGTTGTGGTATCAAAAATGGCTTCTTTTCTTAGCGTTTTCCAAAAAAAACTGTGGTTCCAATGTCCACCTCCATGATTTCGGATTGCCAATGGTAAACTATCCATTTTTAAAAATAAATTTTCTAGAGTTTCGTTTTTAAATTTTGCATTTTCAAGTGCTTTATTTAAATTCGTTACATAGCCTTTGTGATGATTATTGTAATGTATTTTCATGGTTTGACTATCGATGATTGGCTCAAAAACATCATAATTGTAATCTAATTTTGGTAGCTCATAAGGAAATTGAGCATTTGAAATGGTGCTTATAAAAAGCATAAATAATAAAGTAATATTTTTCATTTTAAAAAAATTTAAGCGTTAATGATTTTGCGAATAACGAAGCTTGCCATCGTCATTCCAAACATTGCGGGCATATAAGAAATCGTCCCATAAAAGGATTTCTTATACAAGGTGTCAGGGCTTAAAGCCATAGTTGTTTTTGAAACAGGTTCGTCAGAATAAACCACTTTTACGCCATAACTAAACTTTTCTTTCCGAAGTCTTTTTCGTATATCTCTCGAAAAATAACAGTCTCTAGTGTCATTGATATCTGTTATTTTAATTCGACTTGGATCCATTTTTCCTCCGGCTCCCATACTCGAAATAAATGGAATTTTATTCTTTTTGCAATGAATGATTAATGTAATTTTTGGCGTTATGGAATCAATGCAATCTAAAACAAAGTCAACGTCTTTAGGAACAACTTGTTCTACCTCTTCGGGCATTATAAATTGTTGCAAAATTTGAATTTCGGCATTTGGGTTGATATCTAAGAGGCGTTTGCGCATGATTTCTACTTTAGCTTCATCAATTGTTGAATGAAGCGCAGGAAGCTGCCTGTTGATATTTGATTTTTGTACAACATCACCATCTATTAGGGTTATTTTACCAACTCCTGCTCTGCAAATTGCTTCGGCTGCGTAACTTCCTACGCCACCAACACCAACTATTAAAACATGAGACTTCGCTAGTTTTTGAATGCCATCATCTTTTATTAGTAATAAACTGCGTTCTAAAAAACTCATTAAAAATTAAGGATTTAGCTAAATGAATTGCTCTTATTTTGCAAAAATACAAAAAAAAACGTTTCAAATTTGAAAAAGATTTTATATTTGCAAACTTTTTGTAAAACAGCATTACGCTTGTTTACTGAAATGGAGGTTGTAGCTCAGTCGGTTAGAGCATCGGTTTGTGGTTCCGAGGGTCGTGGGTTCGAATCCCATCATCCTCCCTTTAAAAAAGCCCTTAATTAATTTTAAGGGCTTTTTTTATTTACGCACATTTTTTAAACTCTTAGCACAATATTTTCTTAAAATTAATAAAATTATTGTATATTTGCCCCAATTTTAGATCTATGGGAAAATTCTATACTTTATTAATTTTATTGGTTTTATTGACAATTAAGATAAATTCACAATCGATCTCTACCAATACTATTTACAGTCCGACAGACCCCTTTTTAGGAGGAATTTCATTTAATATTGAAAATACATTAGCTCAAACGATTCGTGTTACATCAATTTCAAGTATTCATACCCTAAATGCGCCTTCTCAAAATGCGATTTGTAAAGTTTGGTATCGAACGACACCTGTAGCGGCATATCCAGGTGCCATAAGCACTCTAAATGGATGGACATTAGCAAAAACACAAACAAAATTTGGATTGTCAACTTCAATATCACCTTTTGTAACAGGATTAAATATCGACATTCCCGCGGGTGCTAGATTTGCTTTTTTTATAGAATCAGATAAAACTTCCGCATCTCAATTTGTTGTTCAGCCTAAAAGAGATACATTTACAAATGCTGGGGTAAGACTTATAGCGGGAACAAATGTTGGATATTCAGGGCCTTTAGCTGCACCACTTTCTACGCCAAGAGGGTTTATTGGTACGGTAAATTTTCAGCCTATTACTCCTTGTAACGCAATGCCTAATGCTGGAACAATTAATTTTAATTCAGGTTTTTGTAATGGTCAGAATAAAGTTTTTGAAATCGAAAATTATACATTTGGAGAAAATTTGAATTTTCAATGGCAAAGTAGTTCAGATGGTGTTAATTTTACTGATATTGTTGGTCAAACGGGTTTTTCATTAAATCGTACGATGACCACTAATTCTTATTTTAGAATGAAAGTTACGTGTACAAACACAAGTCAAACCGCCTTTTCAACTGCTGTTTATGATACGTTATTCCCTCCAGCTTATTGTACTTGTAATAATTATCCTCAGTTTACATCAGAAGAGGAAGAAGAGATTTTAGAAGTATCTATCAACGGAAGTTCAAGAACTTCAGATTGCTCAAATATACCTGCAGGTGCAGGTCTTCAAAGCATATTAGGTAAAGTAACAGATTGGAAACCTTTAGGTGTTTTTGTTGATTTAAAACAAGGCTCTGCAAATCTTTTAAAGTTGAATTTAGGATCTTGCGGAACACAACAAAACGCGCGATCGGCCGAAGTTTTTATCGATTTAAATGGTAATCGAATTTTTGATGAACCTTCTGTTTATAGTATAAATTTAACAAATCAAGATCCTGTTGGCGAAGTTTTAGGGGTCATAAATATCCCTTCAAACGCCGGAGGTGGTCAATTGAGTGCATTAAATACAAAATTGCGCGTTTTGATGCGTATAATCTATAAAACAGGTACGGCCGCTATAGCTTCTTGTCCTGCATCTACTCTAATATATGCCTCTGGAGAAATTGAAGATCATATTGTAAATTTAGAATTTTCGCCTAATTGTACTGGAACACCAATTTCGGGATCGGTAGAAGGAACACGAGGATTTTGTCCAGGCGAGTTGTCTACGTTCTCAAATATTAATAGTTCTGTAGCTCCAAATATTACAAGAGCTTGGGATACCGCTGCTTCTCCAACAGGACCTTGGGGAGCAGTAGTTGGTCAAACTGGGCAGACTATCAATTTAAACTTACAAAGAACAACTTTTGTAAGATGCAAAGTGATTTGTGCGGCTTCTGGTTTAGAAGCGACTACTTCAGTTTTTATAGATACTGTTAAAAATGCCATTTTTTGTGAATGTAAATACAATTTTGTAACAAATACTACAACAAACATAAATAATTATTTTCTACAAGATTTTGTATTACGAGGGCATTATAATACAAATTTAGTTGATTTAGGTACAGGAATGTCTTTAAGCCCTATGCGATATTCAGACTTTAGGAACAAATTTTCCAACCCCGTTCGAATCCACCCTAATGAGCCATTTAATATGGAACTTTTTGCGGTCTCAGATGTGCCAGCAAATAGTCATGCTTCGGTATACTTAGATACTAATATGAATGGCTTAGATGCGGCAGATCGAATTTATGCTACCAATGCTACCGTTAAAATATCTAATAATCCTGCAAATCCTACCATTACTCCTAATATAACCCTAAATTCTTCTAAATTGGGTTTAGCTTTATTAAGAGTGGTATATAGAAATGCTGCATCAAATGCAATTACTCCTTGTCAAGCTACACCTGCTAGTTTACAAGCAGAAACTCATGATTATCTAGTAAATATTTATAGGCCTGATTTAGATTTGAAATTAATTAGTATAGATAATCTGACATCAGGTTGTAGCAAAACACTAACGCCTATTCAGTTTTCAATCAATAATAAAGCAAGGATTCCAATTGCTCCAATTTTAACTTATTCAATAAATGGAGGTTCTCCAGTAAGAGATACCTTTGGTATCCTAAATGTTAATGAAACCAAGCAATTTACTTTTTCAAAATTAGCAGATTTTACCAATTTAACTGGTGTTATTACGGTTAAAGTATGGATAAACAATATTGGGGATGAAAATACTAAAGATAATGAGATAGAAGTTAATATTTCAAATTTTTTAACACCACCTATTCCTACGACTAAAAATGATACGGTTTGTAGTAATGAAAATATATCTGTTTTAAGTGCACAATCACCAATTGGCTATGAATCTATTTGGTATAAAGATATCTTAGGTACCATATTTGATACAATAAGTAGCGCTAAAGTAATAAGAAATCCTGCAACGTCTCAGTCATTTTATACTAAATCTGCTTATTTCTCAACGGCTTCTACCGGGCTTCCAACTCCAATTTTAAGTACGCAAAGTTTGGTTCAGAATATGGGTCAGGTAATACGAATTCAAAAGGCGCTTGTTAAAATTAACTCAGTAGATGTTCACTCGACGTCATCGTTAGTTGATACGTTGATTGTTGCTTTAAATACAAGTACGGGAGTATTAATACGAAGAGATTCATTTTTTACTTCAGGTCCTGGAGTTTATACGCTTCCGCTTAACTATGTTTTGACGGGTACACCTGGCGTAACGCAATACAGACTTCAATTGTTTAAACATCGAGGCGCTTTAATTGATACGCCATTTACAGCAGCCCAGTATACTGCTTTAAATGAGGATGTTTTAAAAATAATAGGACCATTTCCAATAACACCTACAACGAGATATCCTTTTTTCTATAATTATAATTTATCATATCCTTTTTGTGAAAGTCCTTTGACAGAAGTTAAAAGTGTTTTTGTCAATACCGGAACTGCTCCTGTGGTATCTATAGATAGTATAATTAATGTTTGTTCTTATCCTCAATTAGTTATTGATGCAGGAAATAGTTCTTTTAGGCATGAATGGAGTAGTGGTGAAAAAACGCAAAAAATAGAACCTAAAAGCTCGGGTACATATACGGTAACGGTTACAGATAATGCGTCTGGATGCAATACTTCTGCTTACAGTAAAGTTACAATAAGACAATCTCCTGTTTTTAGTTTAGGAAAAGATACTTCTACTTGTTCTTTAAGCCCTATTTTCTTAAAATCTGGGTTTTCAAACGCTGGGTATAATCATAAATGGACGTATCTTTCGGGAACTTTGCCTGGTTTTATTAATGAAGGTGATCGTTTGCGCGAATCATTTAATGCTAAAGCTACGGGTTTTTATGAACTAGAAGTTAAAAATACCAGAACGGATTGTGTTTTCAAAGATACAACTCATGTAAAGATTTACAACAATCCAATTTTTACTTTAGGTAAAGATGAGAATATTTGCAAAGGCGATTCTATTTTAAAACAGTTTACAACAGCTCCAGGAAAAACCTTTAATTGGCACGATAATTCTAAATTACCAATTAAATTATTTAAAGCATCAGCTTTGGCACATCTTACTATTAGGGATTCTATACTAATAGATACCGTTAAGCATTATAAAGATACGTTATTGAAAATTAACGATCCATTAATTAATAGCTTTACGAATAATAAAAAAGATACATTCATAAGAAATCAAGATACATTTGTTAATATTCGAGTCGATTCTTTTGGTTTGGTTTGTCCATTTAGCGATACTTTTATTGTGAATGTCGTTGATTTTCCAAAACCAAATATAGGTGATAATTTAACTGTATGTGACTCTTTAAATGTAAGAATAGAAGTCCCTATTGCTCCAAATAAATTGTATGCTTGGAGCAATGGAAGCACATCAAATTCAACAATTGTTAGTCGTTCCGGTCAATATATGCTAACTGTTACGGAACAAGGAACTATTTGTTCGGAAAAAGATACGGTTAATATCATATTTATTAAATCCCCTAAATTAGAATTAGGTCCAAATAGGGTTACATGTAACGCCGTAGATACTATTTTTGCTACTGCTGGATTCGATTCGTATACTTGGTCGGGTGGAAGTGCGATTGCAAATCCATCGCAACGAAGAGTAACTGCAAATGGAAAAGTTTCTTTAGCCGCTTCACATACTTGTGGTATTCAAACGGATGAAGTAAATATTACGTTTAAAGAAAGACCTATTGCATTTTCTTTACCTAATGATACATTTATATGTGAACCACTTACATTATCTATTACGCCTCAGCCTGCATCTGTTGATGTTAAATGGAGTACCGGTGAAGTTGTAAATAGTATTACAGTTGATGAAACAAATATATATTCAGTTACGGCTAGTAACGAATGCGCAACAATTACGGATGTTATATTTGTTGAAAAAATAGAACCGCCAATTGCTGCATTTACTTCAGAAGTTTATGACTTATACGGACTATTTAGAAATCAGTCGATTAATGCTATTTCTTATGATTGGGATTTTGGCGATGGTAATACGGGTACATTAAAAACAGGAACAAATAATTATGTAGCTCCAGGGGAATATCAAGTTACTTTAAAAGTAAGAAATAAATGTAATGAAGAAAGTACGTTAACAAAAACGATTCGAATTTTTAATATTGGAATCAAAGATAAATCGAAGTTAAATCTTAGTTTGTTCCCAAATCCAAGTGCAGATCAAATCTCGATAACTTCAAATCAAATACCAAAAGGTTCTTATTTTATAAAAATATATAATTTTATTGGTCAATTGTTAATAGAAAAGGAAATTACTGTTAATTCAGAACTAAAGGAGTTTGTCAATATTTCAAATTTGAGTAATGGAAATTATATTTTAAAATTTGAAAATTATAATGGTCAATTTAGAGAGAATCATAACTTTGAAGTAATTAAGTAAAAAGAAAAAATAGATATATATGAAGAATTTATTTAAAACGTTCGTATTGTTACATTTCATTTTCACAATTGTGAATTTTGAAGTATACGCTCAATGTCCAGGAATGACAGGAGGAGTAACCAGTATAAAGTCTAAAGATTGTCAACAAAATAAGATCGTTTATCGAGCAACCGGAATAACAACTGGCCCCGATGTAGAATATTTATGGCAACGCCTTAATTTAAATGTTGTTGGGGCAACATGGGTAAATGCGGGTTCCAATTCGGACACTTTAGAAGCTCCTGCAAACCAACATGGATTTGCGTATCGTCTTAGAGTGCGATGTAAATTGGCGCCTCCAATACCAGATGAATTTTCAACTACAATTATTAATAGGATTTCTACAAGAAAATTAAGTGTTCAAGCTCTAGCTTGCGATAGCTGTTATGATGTGATTACTCCAAAAGTAGGTGGCGGATTTGATACTATTGTTAAATGTGGTATGTTAAAATTAAAACTTAAAAAAGATTCCACGTTTAATGATGATTTGTTTGCTACTAATTTCACATGGAATATTTCTAAAAATAATGGATTTACATATGCTCCAATTTCACCTTATTTTATAAATAGTAAAGATTCTATTTTTGTTCCTTTTGAGAGTGCTATGACGATTTATGCAGGATATGTTTCTACTTGTCCTCAACCAAATGCTATTTTAGATACATCAAATAAGTTTTGGAGTAACAAAGTTATTGTTGGTCTAGAAGAAATAAAAATATCTTTAGATGAAGCAACTAAAAGATGTAATACGGATAGTGCAACTTTAGTATTAACAAATGTAGATACTTCTCTTTTGAGTAAATTAAATATTAGCTGGGAAGTTAGTGTCAATAAAAATGGACCTTTTAGAAAATTACTTCATGTTGGGGATTCATTAAAGATAAAAGTTAATAAAGATTCTTTTTATCGTGCTAAAATTGCATTTTGTGGAAATACAGATACCACAATTGTTGGCCCATTTGAGTTAATTACTCAGATTAAAACTACAAACCATTATGTAGAATGTCCTACGGAAGCAGTAGTCATAGATTATTCAGATCGTTTAAAGATTAATGACGCTAATATAAAAGTTAAATGGGAACGTAAAAAAGGATTTTCGGGTAATTTCTTACCATATGACGATCCTCAGCAAAATCAATTGCTTAAAACACAAATGCTATTTAATGATACGACTATTTATCGAATAGTAACCATGTTATGTGATAACAATCCTACTTCATTTGATACTATTTTAGATACGGTTATTCTTCAAACGGGTTCAAATAATACAACAATAACGCCATTTACTTGTCCAAGTGATAGTATCACATTGACAGCTGGAGGAAATGTGCCCTTTTTTACTAATTTAAATAATATTCAATCGCTATGGCAAATAAAAACGGAAAATGATTTAGCATTTCGAATTATTGCGCCAAAAACAGAAGCTCAAATTTTAAAATACAAAATGCCAATGGGATGGACTTCTTATCGAAAAGCTACGATTATTTGTCCTGTAGAGTCTTGTGAAGGAGGAACTTCTTTTGCAGGTGCTGAAGCAAAAAGTTATCTTCCTAATAAAATAATAGGTCAAATTATAAATTGTATCTCGGATTTAACATTAAAAGCTCTTGATGACACGGTACGTTTTGTTGATAATAGTGGTGAAGTGAAAGTTGCAGGACCATTTACATATCTATGGCAAACGAGCTCTCAGTATCAAGGTCCTTATACAGACATTGCGGGGCAAATCGGAAAGGAAATGATTGTGCCTCCAGCAGGTATTTCTAGTTTTTATAGACGAATTGTAAGGCTATGTCCTGCAAGTATAAATACTTATATTTCTAATGTAAGTAATATAACGATCCCAAATCCAACATCAAGAAGCGGAAAAGCCCAAGTTCTTGATGAAGTTTGTTTAGATAAAACGGTAGGAATTGGAATCGTAAATGCGACACCTAGAGTTGGGAATCCAACATATATGTGGCAAGTGTCCGATGATAATATAAAATTTAATACTTATTTTGCATCTCAAACTAATAGTGCTTCAACCATTGCAAAGACTTTGGTTCAATTTAAATATTATAGAAGAATAACCTTGTGGTGTGATGATAATGGTACTCTAATTACAATTGATTCTTCAGAATCTGTTCCATTAAGTTATGTGCAATCACTACCATGGTGTGATGGATTCTCAAATCAAGTGAATTTCGGAGAGAATAGATTATTCTCTTGTTTTTCTCATCATAAAGCTTCATGTAATACACCTGGTGCAAAATTACCAATTTATTCTAATGCTAGAACGGGACGACAAGGCGCCGGATATACACATCAAAATCCAGTTAATCCTCCAGGACCATCTGATAAAGTATCAGATGGAAAGTTTGTTACTCCCGCATTTCGATTAGAAAAAGGAAAAACGTATCGCTTTAGTTTTTGGCATCGAGAAACTGGTGCTCAACTTGGCTGGGATTCTTTATATTGTGTTGCCGGATCTATTAATTCGGCTTGTGATTTAACTGAAAAAATTGGTCACGTAAATGTTAATTTTAGATTTGATCAATGGAATCGACATCATTCGGACTTTACACCATGTAGTACGGACGTTTATTATTTTGGTATCGTTTATAGAGAAACACAAGCAACAAGAGCTAATATGTCTTTTGATGATGTTTGTGTAAAAGAAGTAAAACGTTGTGATGATAATACGCCTACAAATGGTTCTGCTTTTGCTCCAAGTAAGATTATTGATCGACCTGAACAAAAAATGGATTACGAAAAATATGAAGTAACCCATCAATATTGTATTGGCGATACCATTATGATTACCTACGAGCCTAGTGTTTTTGGAGCTCAAACTGCGACAGGAACCAATCAGTTTGACTACAGTGGAATGGTATACCAGTTTTATAGAAAACGAATGGATCCCGATTTTAATATTACGGATAGTACATTCTCAAAAATGATTGATAATTCGTTGTATGGAGAGCCTAATCCTTTAGCTGCTAATCAATATCGTATTCATATAAACAAAAGAGATTGGCTAACCACAAATATTGTAGCCACAGATACGAATACATATTATAAAATTGTTGGGACTTGTCTTTTTGATGGAAAAGAGTATCATTCGGATTCGTTATTAGTAAATGGAACGCATAGTTTGCCTTATTGTGAGGATTGGAGTGGCGTTACCGTAAATAATGATCAAAAACCGCATTTCACAACCAATGAAATAGAAGTTCAGGCTGGTCGTTTTTCACCTTGTCCAACTTGTTGGGGAAGTTATGGTTTAAATGGTTCTAGGCCATTCTTTTCGGGTAATTTTTCTCCATGGATAACAGGAGGGAATTTCGTGCCTGGTGGTGGTCCTTTGCCTTTATTAGGTCCTTATCCTGAAATCATTGATGCACAAATGACGGATTTTAAAGGTGGTTTGGTAAGTGGAGTTATCAATAGAGACGCAACAATAAGTGTTCCTGATACAAACTTTAAAGTATTAATTTTCCCTGCTATTCGTTTCCATAAAAAGAAACATTATCTTGTGTCTTTTCAATGGGCGGATAATACAGCAAAGAATTTTGATGCATCTACAACATCTGTTTCAAATCCTCAAATGATTCGAAAGAATTCAAGAGATTTTAGTAACACAGATTCGGTATTCTTAATGGCAGTAAAAGGAGCAACTGCAATTGAAAATCCAGCTAATTTTACTAGAGCTCGCCGAGTTACAGATGTCGTAAGGAATATTTCATCGGTTGTAAATCAAATTGGAAAGGCAAGGTATCAATACCTTTCATGGATTTACTCACCTCCAGATACTGGAACATACTCCTTAGCGATAGCAATGAAGGTTGGAAGACAAATTGATGGTGAATTTCATCGTATTATTCTAGATGATTTTTGTATTGATACGATTCCTGAATCACTAAAAGAACCTAATGAATTTATTGCGGATCCTTGTGCAGATAGCCCAGTATTTAAATCACCTTTATACTTAAATGTAATTCCAGAAGGAGTTCCATATCCATTTACGAATGCACCTCCAAGTGATAAATGGTGTAATGGAGAAGATATTGCATTTGCGTTAGGTTTAGATCATAAATTATTAAAAGATATTCCAATTTGGAAAAAAGGATGGAGGATGCAGTGGGAGTATACGGATAATCCAAATATGCTCAATTGGTATCCAACGTCTTTAGGTGATACATTTAATTTTATAAAAATTAGATTAACAACCAAATATCGAAATTATCGTCTTAGGATGTATAATGATTGCGGAAAAGGAACTATAGTTGGTCCTTTAAACGTATTTCCATCTGGGGGTAATTTACCTTTACAAGAAATGTTTGATATACGTCAATCTTCAGGTTTTACGGTTCCTTGTTGGACCTCTTTTTCTACAAATATTAATCGATTAAATATACGCGATAATGATCCTAATGATTTCCTTAGAAGACCATTGACTAAAAAGAAATTAGTTGAGTTTGACTGGAAACCATCTACTCCAGGTAATGCGCGTCCTAATGAATTTACTTTAAAAACCCCAGCAATTAATCTTAAGAAAGATTCTACGTATCGAATCTCTTTTTGGTATCAAGATAATGGATATAGTAATACAATCGATTCCTTAAGATTAGGGTGGACTTATAATGTGAATTCATTTGATATCAATGGTCCTAATAGACTTGTAAACATATTAACCGGAAATAATATTGTTAGAGATTATCAGAATGGTTTTTATAAATATTACACTGCAGAACATAAAGTTATGTTTAGTGTTAGTCCTCCGAGAACAGATAGTAATTTCTTTTATTTAATTAAAATGCATGATAATGAAGGAAATGGAAATACTTATTTTTATACTACTAGTATAGAAAATGTTGAGGTAAAACCTAAATATGATAATGATTTGGTTGTGATTTCAATAGACTCTCCTATTATTGGATGTGGCGCTGAAGCAAATGGATTAGTTAAAGCTCAAGTTATGAATTTAGGTTCTTCAACACAGTCAAACTTTACAGTTAGAGCTCGTGTGAACAAAGGTCTTGCTTCAAGTGCTGTTTATAATGGTTCACTATCTTCTAATCAAGTTGGAACTATTTATATTCCAAATGTTGATTTTGATATTACGTCTGGAAGTAAATATTTGTCGGTTTTTACTGATTTAGCTTCTGATCAAGATCGATGGGATGATACGTTAACAAGAGAAGTTTTTGATAATAAAAAACCAATTAAACCAACTGATAGCGGAGGCTTTTTCTGTATAAATCAAGATTTAAACTATAAAGTAAAGGGTAATGGTTTAAATGTATTTTGGTATCATAAAGAGTTTGATGAATATCCTTTCCAAGTTTCAGATTCTATTCAAATTCCAAATTTCAGAAAAGATACTTCTTATTTTGCATCTACAAGTTGTTCTTATGGAAGTTTTATGAAACCATTTAATTTTGCATCGTTTAATACTACTTTCGGAAATGAAAATAGAGGTATTTTATTTGATGTCAATACGCATAGAACGGTTCGATTAAGAACTGTGGATGTTTATGCTGAGTCTCAAGGAAATGGCGTCATTCGTTTGGTGCAATATGGTCAAACTTTATATCAAACAAATGCATCATTTACAAAATCAGGACTTAATAGAGTTTCTTTAGAATGGGATATTCAACCAGGTACAGATTATCAGTTAATATATTTAGGCGGAGCTGGTAGCACTCGATTGATTAGAAGTTCTGTTGATGATGGTTATCTTGGTTATAAGGTTGATCTATCTGGAGCATGCTCGAATGATGGATCTGTATATAGTAAATCTGGAGTAAATGGTAATACCTATAATTATTTCTTTAACTGGCAGTTTTGGGTTGAAAGTTGTGAGTCAGAACGATTAAAAGTTAATTTAAAATTAAAGCCTTCTCCAGTTGTTAATTTAAAAGATACATTCAGGATATGCTCAAAACCAAATTACTTTTTGGAAGCTCCGTTGCCACCAACGGGTGATGTATTTACATATCTATGGAATAAAGATAATTCAATTGACCGAAAAGTACTTGTAAATCAAACGTTTAATTATATAGTTTCAGTTACAAATAGTGTTAATTGTACTACTGTAGATAGTACTAGAATTATTGTAGATCCTTCTCCAGATTTAAGGTTGCCGGATACGGTTCCATTCTGTAAAAATGTGGACACCTTAACGATTAATTCAGGTCTTTTGAAATCTCAAAATTCAATTGTATGGAGTGATGGTACTAGTGATTCATTTATGAAAATTAGAATACCAGGTACTTATTTTGTTTATGCTTATAATTTGGTCAATTTCTGCCCATCTTATGATACTTTTGTTGTTAGATCAGTGGACCCACCCGTATTTACACTTGGTCAAGATCGAGTATTCTGTGGAGAAGAATTTAAGTTGCAGCCAAATATATCAGAAGCTGGAAAAACATTTACATTTGGAGGTCAAAAACCAATTTCGAATATTGGAACCATAAATACAAAAGGTAATCATCAATATTTTCTTCAAGTTAGAGATAATGCCACAAATTGTTATTTTTCAGACACAATTATGGCTAATTTAGTTTCTAATCCAATTGTTAATTTAGGAAAAGATACCTTCTTATGCGGTCCTTCAACATTCTTAGTTTTAGGAGATAAATCATATCAAAATATTCCTGGATTTACGTATTCTTGGAATACGACTTCAACCCAAAGAAATGTAATAGTTTCTTTACCTGGTACTTATATTTTAAATGTAACTAATGCATTTTATGGTTGTACAGGTGCTGATACGATTAATGTAACTCGAAGAACTTCTACAATTTTTAGTTTTGGAAATGATGTGGTTTTATGTGCAAATAGTTATACAATCAAGGCACCTTCTAATGTAATTGGCTCTGGATTTAAATATACTTGGTCCAATGGGCAAACAGATTCTTCTATAACAGTTAGCCAATCGGGTAGATATGCATTGACCGTTGATAATGGCTGTGGCGATGTGTTTTCAGATTTCATAAATGTTCAATTGGATAAAAGTGATACAGGCGCAATCCGAAAATTATTTATTTTACCAGATACGGTTTATGGATGTGGCAAGGCAGAATTAACAGCTATTTCGGATACAGTAGGCGCTAAAATCATATGGAGTACGAAAGACTCAATTAATACTATTTTGGTAGATAAATCGCAGTCTGTATCTGTATCGGTATTTAATACTTGTGGGGCATTTACTAAATCTACAAGAGTTATTATGAGCACTCCACCAGTTGCTAATTTTACAATAACTAAGCCAATACCAGACGATGACTTTTTCTTGTTATTTAATAACACAAGTTCTACAGACGGTAAGGTAATGTGGTATTTTGGTGACGGTGACTCTAGCTCCGATTATTTAACGGCACATCGTTATCTTGTTGAAGGTGAATATTTAGTAACTTTAGTTGTTAAAAATGCTTGCGGTCAAGCTTCTATCTCAAAATCAACTGGTTTGTTGAAGAAATTTAGAGACACCCCTCCAAGTTCTATTAACAATATTGCAAATTCAAAAACAATTGGCTTATATCCTAATCCGGCGGATGCTACTACAAAATTATATGCATCCGGAATAACGAATGGAAAATATTTCATTACAATTACAAATGTACTTGGTCAAGCAATATTAAATCAAGAGGTAGTTGTGAGAAATAACAAGTTAGATGCAAATATTGAAACTAAGAATTTTGCAAATGGAGAGTATTTTGTTAATGTAATGGATGAGAAAGACATTAGTGCAATTAAAAAATTGCTAATCATTCATAAGTAACCGTTTTTTTAACTTTTAAATGGGTGTAATTTATTAATTACACCCATTTTTATTTAATAATTATATGATTTCTATTCTTTTTGAAGATGAACATGTTGTAGCAGTAAATAAACCATCAGGTGTTTTAACTATTAAAGACCGTTTGGGTATAGAAAAAAATTTATATGATACGCTAAAAATAAATTATCCTGAGCTGTATTTGATTCATCGTATCGATCGAGAAACTTCGGGGCTTCTTTTATTTGCCAAAAGCAAAGAGTCTCAAAAAAGATTTTCTTTTTTATTCGAAAATCATCATATTGTAAAAATTTATCATGCCATCGTGCAAGGTCGACCTAGTTTGGATGAAGGAATGATTGAAAATTATATTCAAGAAAATCCACAAAAGCCCGGCTCTTATCGTGTAGGAAATCAAAAAGGAAAGCTTGCCATTAGTTTTTTTAAATGCTTAGAGGTCTATAAAAGACATAGTCTAGTTGGTTTTGATATTCGAACAGGACGAACCCATCAAATTCGTGTTCATGCCTCTCATATTGGCGTGCCTCTTGCTTATGACCCATTATATAATTTGAATTCAGGGATTTTTGTGTCTTCACTAAAACCAAAATTTAAATCTAAGATAGATCAAGAAGAACGTTCTATAATCCAAAGACTTTCTTTACATGCTTTTTCAATTCATTTAGTGCATCCATTTACTGAAAAAGAGCTTTATGTCGAGGCGCCGCATCCTATTGATTTTTCTAAAACTATAGATATATTAAGAAAATATTCATAATTAAATATAAACCTAATTTTGATTAAACGTCTAAAAGTTCCATTTTTTTTTGCTATTAAGTATATTTTCCTTAAAAAAAATAATAGGGCAATAAACATTTTAAGTATAATCACCATGTTATCAATGGCTGTTGGTTCTATGGCTATGATAATCGTAATGTCTGTCTTTAATGGCTTTGAAACATTAGCAATAAATTTGTATGAAAGTTTCGAACCTCAGTTATCTATTACCCCATCCAAAGGAAAAGTTGTTCATCTTGATGATTTTTTAATAGATAAAATTAAAGCTACTGAAGGTGTCGAAAATGTGTCTTTAATTTTGGAGTCAAAAGCGTATTTTAAATATAGAGATAAAGAGACCATTGCAATATTAAAAGGCGTAGAACCTTCGTATTTTAAAACAAATAAAATTTCGGATTTTTTAATAGTTGGCGATACATTATTAGAAGACGCGAATAATTCTTATGCAATGTTAGGGTTAAATATTGCTGAAAAGCTTCAAATAAAAGTAGATGATCCATTCGAATCTTTAGCTGTTTATGTTCCAAAATCAAGTCAGCAAATTGGAATTGCGGGTGACATGCCTTTCGAGCATTCCTATATTTCTCCAAGAAGCGTATTTAGTGTATATCAAGAATATGATGAAAAATATGTCATTGTTCCGATTTCATTTGTTCAATATCTTACTGGAAATTCGGACTTCTCAATTTCTTCAATAGAAATTTCAATAAATCAAAGTGAAGCACTTGTGAAAGATAGGCTTTCTAAAATTCTGAAAAATAAATGGAAAATTAGTAATCGATTAGAGAAAAATCAAACACTTTACAAGTTGACAAAAGTTGAAAAAATGATAACGTATTTGGTTATGGGATTTATTTTATTCATTTTATCACTAAATTTTATCGGTTCTTTAACCATGCATTTTTTAGAAAAACAGAAAGATTTAAAAGTACTCTTATATCTTGGTATCAATAGACTTCAAATACAACGTATTTATTTACTCATTGGTTTTTTGCAGTCTTTTGTTGGGGGTGTTTTAGGTTTATTATTTGGTGTTTTTGTTTTAGTTGTCCAATATTTTTTTGAAATAATTAAAATGCCTGGTAGTGGCACGTTTGTGATTTCGGCATATCCTGTAGAAATACGAATTTTGGATATTTTTTTCATTTTATTTTTAGTAGTATTAATTTCGTTTTTAATGGCATTATGGCCGGCTTATCGAGCAAAAAATGTTTAATTTAAATGAAAAGAAAAGTTGCTTTAATTGTAAAGAGTAAAAGTAATGTCGATTTCATTATTGAATATTTTTCTCAAAATAGTATTGATGTAAATTATTTCCGTATTTCTAAAGATACAAATCCTCAAGAACTTATTTTAGATTTGGAAAGTAAGTGCATTTTTGAAATAGTACTTATGGGAGGTGATGGAACGTTACATTTTTGGATCAATCAATTTATAAAATATGCGACGGATTTTAGTAGTTATAAATTTGGGATTTTACCTTTTGGTACAGGAAATGACTGGGTAAAAATGCATTATGGAAAACAAGCTAGTATAAATCAAATTCTTGAAATAATAGTAAAGGGAGATTGTCGTTATCAAGATATTGGGTTTGTTTCGTCTAGAAATAATACAGACCCTTTTTATTTTATAAATGTATGTGGAATTGGTTTTAATGGTTATGTTATTGAGAATTTAAAGTATTTTAAATTTTTAGGATCTATCTCGTACTTTATTTCTGTTTTATATAGTTTTTGGACTTTTAAGTCCAAAAATTTAAAGTTAAATTGTAATAAATTGCAATGGGATGATAAAATATTTATGGTTTCAATAGCAATAAATCAATATGCCGGAGGCGGCATGAAAATTGCACCAAATGCGATATGTAATGATGGATTATTTGACGTAATGGTTATTTCGAAAATTTCTATAACGGACTTGTTTAAAAATATTTTTAAATTAAATAGTGGAAACTTTGTTAAGAATATCAGTATGCATCATTTTAGAACTTCAAATTTATTTATTGAAAACCAAAATAACTTAATTTTTGAGGCAGACGGAGAAGCATATGAGAATAGATTTTATTCTATTTCAACACATTCTCAAAAGCTTTGTTTCTATAATTAAATCAAGCTATATGGAATTGGTTTCTATTAACTTTTTTTTCAATAAAATCAACTTATTTTTTGTATCTTTGTATCTTTTATAAAGCAAAAATATAAGTTTTAATTTTCAATTAAAAAATCAATATGAGTGAAATGAATGAAGCCGTTGAGAATGTGAATAATGGTAATTATGGTGCAGATAGTATTCAGGCACTTAAAGGCTTGGAAGCCGTTCGTGTGCGTCCTGGAATGTATGTAGGAGGAACCGATAGTAGAGCCCTTCATCATTTGGTAAATGAAGTTCTCGATAATTCAATTGATGAGGCATTAGCAGGATATTGTACAGAAATAACTACAAGTATTCTCGAGGATGGTTCGATGAGTATTAAAGATAATGGTAGAGGTATCCCCACTGGAATTCAAAAAGAGAGTGGAAGAAGTGCTTTAGAGCTCGTAATGACCGAGTTGCATGCAGGTGGAAAATTTGATAAAAATTCTTATAAAGTTTCGGGTGGTTTAAATGGAGTAGGGGTTTCATGTGTTAATGCACTTTCATCCCATCTTACGGCTATTGTTCATCGAGACGGCAAAATATTTCAACAAGAATATAGTGAGGGGAAACCACTTTATGAAGTCAAAGAAGTAGGGGTTTCTAACGAAACCGGCACGACGGTAATTTTTAAGCCAGATGCAACTATATTTGATACGGTTGAGTTTCGATATGAGTTTTTAGCTAATCGAATGAAAGAGCTTTCGTTCTTAAATAAAGGCGTTAAGTTAATTTTAGAAGATCGAAGAGTTAAAGATGAAGAAGGTCAATTTAAGACTGAAACATTTAAGAGTGAAAATGGACTTGTAGATTTTGTTAATTACCTAGATAAAAGTAGAATTTCCCTTCTTTCAGCACCTATTCACATTACAGGTGAAAGCGATGGCGTAACGGTAGAAGTTGCGTTTCAGTACAATGATAGTTATTCCGAAAATATATTTTCGTTTGCCAATAATATTCAAACTTTGATGGGTGGAACCCATGTGGGTGGATTTAAAAGAGCGATTAGCAAATCTCTTAAAGATTATGGAGACAAAAATAAACTTTTTGACAAATTAAAAGTTTCACTTTCGGGTGAAGATTTTCGTGAAGGCTTAACGGCTGTAGTATCTGTAAAAGTTCCAAGTCCTCAATTTCGAAGTCAAACTAAAGATGAATTAAGCAATCAAGAAGTAACATCTGTAGTTTCTCAAGCCGTTTCAAAAGTTTTAGATTATTATTTAGAGGAGCATCCAAAAGAATCTAAAATTATTATTGATAAAGTAATGATTGCTGCTAATGCCCGTCATGCAGCTAAGAAAGCCCGAGAAATGGTTCAAAGAAAAACGGTTTTAACGGGTAGTGGATTACCTGGTAAACTAGCAGATTGTTCTGAAAAAGATCCTGCTTTAAGTGAAATATTCTTAGTAGAGGGAGATAGTGCGGGTGGAACAGCAAAAACAGGAAGAGATCGTAAATTTCAAGCTATTATGCCTTTAAGAGGTAAAATTCTTAATGTTGAAAAAGCGATGGAACATAAAATTTATGAAAATGAAGAAATTCGAAATATTTTTACTGCACTTGGAGTTAGTATTGGAACGGAGGATGATCAGAAAAAATTAAATATTGAGAAATTAAGATATCATAAAATAGTAATTATGTGTGATGCCGATGTCGATGGTAGTCACATTACTACATTAATTCTTACATTTTTCTTCAGATATATGCGTCCTTTAGTTGAAAAAGGATACATTTATGTAGCTTCACCACCTTTATATATTGTTAAAAAGGGTAAAAGACAACAATATTGTTGGAACGATTCCGAACGTGATGCTGTTATTAAAGAGTTCGGAGGTGAATCGGGTTCGGGTATTATGGTTCAAAGATATAAAGGTCTTGGAGAAATGAATCCAGAACAGTTGTGGGAAACAACCTTAAATCCAGAGCATCGAATATTAAAACAAATCAATATAGCTAATGCCATCGAAGCCGATCGTGTTTTCTCTATGTTAATGGGCGACGAAGTACCCCCAAGAAGAGAATTTATTGAGCAAAATGCTTCTTATGCGAATATTGATGTTTAAAATAATTATAAAATTCTAAAATTCATTTGATTTGTCTAATAAAAAAACACAAGAATTAACACTTAAAAAAGTACAAGCTATAATTACCTCTCTTGATGACCGAAAAGCTCAAGAAGTTGTTTCGATAGATTTAAGAAATAATGAAGACGCACCTGTAGATTTTATAATTGTTTGTCATGGTGATAGTACCACCCAAGTAGACGCTTTTGCATCTAATTTGTCAAAAGACTTTCAAGAAATATTTGGAGAAAAACCTTTTCGAATAGAAGGGAAATCCAATGCACTATGGGTTATCGTTGATTACATCGATATTGTGGTTCATATTTTTCATAAAGAATTAAGAGACTTTTATTCTATTGAGGATTTATGGTCGGATAGTCAACAAAAATTACATAATACGATTTAAAAAAAAGATATAATGAGTAACGAACAAAGTAATCCTGAAAAAGATATAAACAATCCAATCGATCCTCCAAAAAAAATAAATAAAATACCTGCTACAGCAAATAATAATGGTCCAAGTTATTTTTGGATTTATTTAGCATTAATTCTTGTAATTGGTTTTACATTTTACTCTAATTATTTTGAGCAAGCTAACGTAACCGAAATTAGTAGAATTAAATTCGATAATTTATATCGAAGTGGCGATGTTGATAAAATTATAACTTCCAACGGCGAACGCGCTTTTGTATATATTAAAAAAGAAGCTCTAAAAAAAGAAGAGTTTCAAAAGATTAAGAAAAATCAAACAACAATCAATCAAGGTGAGCAGCCCGTATATTTTTTTAGAATATACTCAAATGCTGGATTAGATAAGCATATTAAAGAAGTTCGAGATCGATATCAATTAGAGGACTTAACCATGGTTCCTAAAACAGAAACCAACGGTTTTATGAGTATTTTATCGATGATTTTACCGGCTTTAGTATTTGTAGGTTTATGGTATCTGATAATGCGTCGAATGGGAGGTGGCGGTGGCGGCTTTCCTGGCGGTGGAATTTTTAGTATTGGTAAATCAAAAGCAGCATTATTTGATGAAAATAGTTTAGATCAAATTACGTTTGAACAAGTTGCTGGCTTGGATGAAGAAAAAGTCGAAGTTATGGAAATCGTGAATTTCTTAAAAGATCCAGGCAAATATACTAAATTAGGCGGTAAAATTCCTAAAGGTGCTTTATTAGTTGGCCCTCCAGGTACTGGTAAAACCTTATTAGCCAAGGCGATGGCTGGTGAAGCGAAAGTTCCTTTTTTCAGTATTTCCGGTTCCGATTTTGTAGAAATGTTTGTTGGAGTAGGAGCGAGTAGAGTTCGTGATTTATTCCGACAAGCTCGTGAAAAAGCGCCTTGTATTGTTTTTATTGATGAAATTGATGCCGTAGGTCGTTCTAGAAATAAAGGTATGATGGGCGGTGGAAATGACGAAAGAGAAAGTACTTTAAATCAGTTGTTGGTAGAAATGGATGGATTCGGTTCGGACAAAGCCATAATTATGCTAGCTGCTACGAATAGACCTGAAATTCTTGACGATGCGCTTTTGCGTCCTGGTCGATTTGATCGTCAAATTCATATTGATCGTCCTGATTTAAAAGGAAGAGAACAAATATTTAATGTGCATTTAAAGCCCATTAAAACAGGTACTGATGTGGATCCTCAAAAACTTTCAGAGCTAACTCCAGGAATGGTTGGTGCTGATATTGCAAATATTTGTAATGAAGCTGCTTTGGTTGCTGCAAGAAAAAACAAAGAAGAGGTTAATATGCAAGACTTTAATGACGCTATAGATCGCGTTACCACAGGTCTTGAAAAGAAAAATATGATTATTTCTCCTGAAGAGAAAAAGTCAATTGCCTATCATGAAGCGGGGCATGCACTTACAAGTTGGTATCTCGAACATGCACATCCATTTATTCGTGTTACAATTATTCCTAGAAGCGAATCGCTTGGTCATGCATTGTATTTGCCAAAAGAAAAATATTTAACGATTAAAGAAGAGTTAGCCGATAGAATATGCGTTTCGCTTGGTGGAAGAGCTGCAGAAAAAATTATCTTCAATCAGATTTCAACGGGTGCATTAAGTGATTTAGATCATGTAACTCAAATTGCCTATTCTATGGTTACTGTTTATGGGATGAGCGAAAAAGTAGGCAATGTTTCATTTTATCGAATGGCACAACAATCTTATGAGAAGCCGTATTCTGCTGAAACAAGCCGTTTAATTGATGAGGAAGTTCGTGCTATAATCGATGAGCAATATCAAAGAGCGATTGACTTGTTAAATAGTAAAAAATTGGAATTGGATTTATTAGCAAAAGAATTATTAGAAAAAGAAGTTCTTCATAAAGATGATTTAATAAAATTATTTGGTAAAAGACCTTGGGATGAAGATCGAGAGAAAGAAGTAGCTCATCATGAAGTTCCATCCGAAGATACTCCATTGTCAAATGATATCATTTCAGAAGAAGATCCAATAAAATAATTTTTTTAAATGTATATAAAAAGCCTATTAGTTTTAATTACTATTGTTTTTGTTTCTTGTGGTAAAGATCCAGGAATTCCGGCCTTTATTTATTTGAAAAATGCAAATATCTCAGGTCCTGCAAATTTCGGAGACATGGTACCTGATATTTATGGGTGTAAATTAGAAGTTGCCTCACAAAATAGAGGTTATTGGCAGTTTCCTTCTTTAGTTCCAGTTTTATTTCAAGATTCACAAACCGTATCAATTTATCCATTGGTTAGGGTTAATAATTTGTCTACAAATTATGAAAGTTACCCGATGTTAGAACCTTATTTCACTAATTTTTTTCTAGTACCAAAAAAAGTAGACACGATTTCGGTTCCTTTTAAATATAGTGAATCAGTTAAACTACTTATGACGGATGGTTTTGAAGGAGGAAATCCTTTCGGGAATAGTAAAATCGTTTCAGCACTCGGTCGCAATAATTCAAACGCTTTACAAATAGATGTCGTTAGTTCAATGCAAGAGTCATTAATTATGGCAATTAATAGTAATGAAGTGATTTGTAAACCAGGAAGTGAAATTTGGCTTGAATTTGACTATAAAATGACTAAAGGTGCTTTAATTCCTGCATTGTCTTACTCTGATGCTAATGGAAAACAAATTGATTTATATGCTCAGAACTTTTTAAAACCAAACGCTAATTTTACAAGAGTATATTGGAAGTTTTCTGAGTTAGTTGGTGTCGCTAATGTCACAAATCTTAGATTAAATTTCATTTTACTTGCTGAGCAAGGACAAAAAGAAGCCACAACATTAATTGATAATGTTCGGTTATTGCAATTGTAAAGGCTTGTTAATCCAATCTAAATTCGACTTCATCTACCTTTGTTTTTTCTTCACATTTACAATTGTATGCTTTTTTAAGTTCGTAGAGTTTTTTAGTTTTACGGATTGCCTCTTCATCGCATCCTCCTCCAACAGAATTGACAACTTTAATATTTTCAATTGAACAATCTTTTTTGAGTTCATAAGTCAATCGAACAATACCTTGGATTTCATTCTAAACGGCATAATTTGGATATCTTAAATCTAACTCAATTTCAGGCTCTAAAGCAATATTGTTTGAATAATCATAACGTTCATAGACATACCCATATTCTGTTTTTTTTATTTTTTTCCAAACGCCCACTTTAATATCCTCTTTTTACATTCCTTGTTCATTTATTCTTGTAGAATATGAATATGTAGTCCATAGACTGTCTTTTTTTCCATTTTTAAAATAACCCATTTCTTTTATTACTTGTTTTTGAATGGCTGTATCTGTTATAAAATCATGAATTGTATATGTTATAAAACAAAAGAATTTTTGATAAAGCCCTTCTTTAATTGTTTTATTTTCTCGTTTTACTTGATAAACTTCAGACACATTTTTGCCACAATTTCGTATGATTACTTTATTAAGTTCTTGACTGTTTAATACTAAAGTAAATAGAATTAGAACACTACTCGTGATTATTTTTTTCATAATATTTAAATTTAAACAAACATAACGTAAATATTTTTTAATTTATTTTATTTCATATAAAATTTATCTTCTTCCCACTTTATAGGGTTATTGATGATATATTCCGAAATATTATTATACGCTAGCTCATTTCTAATAATATGTTCGTAATAATTTCGTTGCCAAAATTTTCCCATTACTTCATCTCTAGACTTATAAATTTCAAGGCAGCCATTCGCTACCAATGATTTATATGCACCCACGATATCTGAAATTGAAGGATTTTTTTGTTGGGGTTCCGGTTGGGGCAACCCTTGTGGTTGCCCTTCATCAAAATGGTCAGGGGCGAGCCCTGACCATACAGGGGCATCGTTATTTTTCGGATCAGGGGCGAGCCCTGACCCTACGGGTAACAACGATATAATTCCGTGTATATGATTTGGCATAATTTGAAAAACGTCTAATTCAAAATTCGAAAATCGTTTTGCTAATTTAATCCATTCATTATATGCTATTAATCCAAATTCATTTAAAATCATTTCACCATTTATGACTTCTCCAAATCGATTAATTCTATCTTGACAACAAATCGTTATAAAATATAGACCTGCCTTGGAGTAATCATATCCTTTTAATCGAATAGACCTTCGGTTATGTATTTGGGGGTTATAATTTTTCATTTTCAGCGTTTTATTATAAAATCAGAATCCAAAAATAAAAATTTTTTATATAATAATTCGTTTTTTAGACGATTTCTCTACCTTAGTCGGGGTAATCTTAACGGTTACCCACCTTTTTCTTTTTTACCTCGTTGGGGCAACCCTCGCGGCTTCGTTGGGGCAACCCTCGCGGCTTCGTTGGGGTAACCCTCGCGGTTGCCCTTCTATCCGTCGCGTTGCCCAAATTAATATTTTGATATTAATTTGGGGGTCAGGGGCAAGCCCTGACCCTACGGTTATCGTTGAATTTGGACCTTAATGCCTTGTGTATGTGCCGAAAATTCGGGTGCATACATATTTTGGATGGTGGTGATGCCATTTGAAAATGTCCCTGCATTATTGGCCTTGACATCATATTCAAAAACATAAACACCAGGCTGCATATAACTGATGAAAAAATTGGTTGATGCATCACGCGTACTTTCATAATATCCCAAACCATCTTTCCATTTATAGCTCGAAAACACATTTATAGGTTCAAATCCACTGGCTCGCATATCTTTTAGGTGGATATAACTCAAGTCTCTATCCGTTTGCAAAACACAACGTACCGTTAAAAGATCGCCCACTTTTATCGGTGTAGATTCTGTTATGGGTTGTAGCTGAACGCCTTTATCTGTATAGGTTTTTAGATAAAGTTCTTTTTTGATTTTGAGGTTGGTTTGTGCAGGCGTAATTTTGTCTAACTGCTCAAAATACTGCCAAAACAATCCTCCATATAGAACTCCAGGGCTTTTTTTCTCCACGTCTATCGTCGCAAGCGAGGGTTGAATATCCGCACCCTTCCAGCTTTTCTTGAAATATCCCGACACGTTGATTTCACTAGGATTGTTGGCACTTTTAGGAGGATAAACGGTTTCGCTTCCAGCTTTTACCGTGATGCCTTCTTCGGCATTGAGCCAACTTTTCCCTAATGTAAACAGAGCATATACCGCTTCTGTCGTGGCTTTGGTACTCGACCAGCGATTGTTTTGTTTGTTTTTGATGAGCCAAACTTTCATCGCTTCCACACTTTTTTCATCTTTTGCAATTTCATCATAAGCTTCTATCAACATCGTTTGTGTTTCGATAGGCGCTTGATACCAATACCATCCCGAAACGTTATCCTTCCAGTATTTCCCCATTTCGTCACTTTCTACACTTCTTTCATCAATGGAGTGTACGATTTTAGAGGCTTCTTTCGCTCTTCCAAAACGATTTAGCGTAAGCGCAAGCATTGCTCGGTAGCTCAATCCTGATTTAGATTCTTCCAGCATCATTTCATTGAACACTTCATTTTGAATAGAGCGATAAGATGCTGGCATTGGGTTGTTTTCTATCCAAAAACTGCGCACATAAAAATAATGTAGCATCGAATAATAAAGCGATGGGCGATCTTTTTTCTTGGTACGATTCCATTCTGCCAACATAGATGCATCGCTGTAAGCAATAGCTTTGTACACCAAAGATTGAATATCTTCTCCTAAAAGATTGGATGAATTAGCACCCAACATTTTCTGTAATTTACCAAATCCTCCAATGATATGATTTGTGATATAAACATCCTCTCGGCCTCCTTCAAACCACGCAAAAGCACCGTTGGGTTGCTGGCGTTTCAAGAGTTTTTCCTTTGCTTGTTGTAGTTCTTGACTCATTGTATTTAGGTCAAAAAAGAGCGCAATACGTTGCATTTGCTCCGTTTCCGATTGTGCTTGGCGTAACCAAGGAGTTTCTTCCAGTAACAAGGCTTTAAGTTCTTGATTTTTTTCAAGATTTGATATTTGAAGTCCTTTCTCATTCCATTGGTCAAACACTTTTTTAATCTTTGGCGATTGATTGAGCACCGCAGTTGAAATGGCATTTCCATACAAACGACTAAAAAGCTGCTCACTACATTCATAAGGATATTCTCTGAGGTAAGGCAATGCCCCGATGACCGTCCAGAGTGGATTGGTCGTTAGTTCCAAGGTAAGATTAAAGTTTTGAAGCGATGATGAACTGTTATTTTTCAATTTCTCAAGCAAAAACGTCTTCGATTGATTTTCTCTTACGGAAATAGGCAACGTCTCTGTTACCAACATACGATTGGTAAGAATAGGCAAGGTGTTCTCTTCTCCATCGCTGAAATTACCTGATTTTGCCACGACTCTATACACTACTGCCTGATGCGTATAAGGTATCGTTACTTGCCAGTCGATATTCGTGTTCTCGCCTGCTTTTACCTCAAAGGTTTTGCGCGCATTTGTATTGTTAAAGGCTGCATCGATGGGTTTCATCGTAAACGCATCAAACCATTGTAGTTCCACTTCGCCCGTCAGATTTATGTCACTTAAGTTCGATATTTTTGAGCTGAAGGTCAGTTGGTCGCCTTCCCGAAGAAAACGAGGCGCATTCGGAACTACCATAAGGTCTTTCTGTGTCTGCACTTCGGACTTAAATAACCCATATTCAAGCTCTTGGGTATGAGCCAATAGCTGAAACTTCCATTTGGTCAGCGCTTCGGGTGAGGTAAATTGTATTTTTACATTTCCCTCTGCATCCGTCATCAAGGTAGGAAAGAAAAATGCGGTTTCGTTCAGATTGGTTCGAATTTTGACTTGTGAGAGGTCTTCGGATTTTCCATATTTTGCAGGTACACCAAAAGATACTTTTTCTTTTTGAGAAATAGCTGATGGTGGTATAGATGCACTACCGGTTATTTTGATTCCATCAATAAAAACAACATTTTCATCAGATCTACCCCTATCCATATTCATTTCTGATGGTGCAGCGGCCATAGCCATACTTTTATACATTATTTTATCTCTACCATAATTGTCCCCCATACGGAATTCAAAGAAGTTTATAGCATTGATTTTTTCATTTATAAACCGTGGATAGTGTGTTTGGCTATATCTAGAAATAGGATTTAAATAATTGACTTTATTATTAATATTATCTGTTTTATAAAAATAAATATTATGTGTAGGAAAAAAAATTTGTGGATTGAATTTAAAATTATTACACACTAACTTATCTAAACTGGCATCATACATAGTCGCAAGAACTTCAGCGAATATTTTTTCTTTATCTTTTCCAGAAATGTTCAGTTCCCAAGTTTCTTTGTTTCCTGGTAGCAATTTGTTTCTGAAGGTTTTTGTTTTTATTTTTAGCCTATAGTTTTTTTTGGGATACACAAATTGATTTTCAGTACGACTTACCATTGCGTTTTCAGCCACAAAATAATAAGCAATTTTCAGCCCTAAGTCTTCGTTTTCTCTAATAGGAAACTCATAGACAGCTGTTCCGTTTTGTAACTTAATCGTTTTTTTATCTATAAGTTTATTATCATTTGACAAACCCACATATATTGTTCCTTGTTCTAATCCTGAATTAAAAGTAACTTTAGCATTGTCTCCGATTTCATAATAATAGTTATCCATTGTAAATCTTAAAAACTCGTGATTCAAGATTCTTTGGGTCTTAGGGTCATTAAGCTGAAATTCTTTGGACGCGGTAATTGTATCTTTTTCATAGACTGTTGACAACTCTGCTATATAAATCCCCGAGCTTAAATTTTTTAAATTCAACGCAACGCTGTCGGACAGTTTTGTGTCAAAAGGCGCTTCAAAAACCAGTTTGCGTTCCCAATTTTTTGAATCTTGTTTGGCTTTATCATAAATTTCAAATGGAAAATTTTTGGAATATGCTTCTTCTTCCATCGATTGATAATCCGCTTCCAAGCCTAAGCTATTTGGTTTAAAAGTCTTTTTAGGCTCTATCAAATGATATATTTTCAAAATTCCTTTTGCAGGAGCAAATTGTCCATTGAGGTTTTCGGTTTTAATTTTCACGCGCTTCCAGTCTTGTGTTGTAGGAATCAAATCCCTTAAAACACTCAACTTTAAAGGTACATCTCCTGCCACAACAGTACTTTCGGTAGATTGCGTTTCGCCATTGATGTCCGTAACTTCTATTTGCAGTTCATACAAATAGCTTCTAGGCATTTTTTCCCTTTCTTTCTTAGTTTTCGTTTCAAACTCAATCACAAAATTTCCTTTGTCATCTGTTTTGGTTTCACCTTGTTCTATTTCTTCTGCTTCGGAGGCCCTTGGATACCACCATCCGCCACCTCTCCAATGCCAAGGCATATCATAGAAAAATTCTTCTTTGCGCACGATGCGATATTTAACTTTTGCATCCGTAATTTTTGCACCTGAAAAAGCTTCTGCAAACCCCGAAACCGCTATTTTTTTATCTAATTGAAAATTCTCTTTATACTCATTCATCCATACTTCAAATTTGGGACGCTTGTATTCTTCTACTTTTAAGTCTTTATTTCCAATTGAACCATTTGATTCGTCATTTTCGTGTATTAAAATATGAAAATTTCCCGTTATGCCATCTTTTGGTAAAACAAATTGTCCATTTACGGAACCAAATTCATTGGTTATTAAATCTAACTTGCCTATTTCTTTATAATTTGCATTTTTCAACACCACTTGTACCGCAGTTTTTTTCATAACTTTAGCCGTATTTTTAAATTTACTATACACTATGGCTTTGAAATAAACCGTCTGAGTAGGTCGATAAATGGCGCGGTCTAGAAATATATCTGCTTGTTTTCTCTCAGTTTCGTTGCGGTCATAATATCCATTATAATATTGATTTCCAATATGAAGTAACTCTTTTAGGTTTTGATTATAAATCCAGAAGTCGTTGTCATTATATTGATGTTGGTGAATGCCTAGTTTTGTATAGGGAATATTGAGATATCCGCCTTCATCTGTTTTTTCGGTAGCTACTTTTTCATTTTTTTTATAAAAATCGAAGGTATGATTAGTTAACGGCACACCTGTTTTTCTATGAACAAAATGATATTTCAAGAATTGACTGCTTTTTTCATCAGTGTGATCTTTGTTTTCAAGAAGCAATATATTACTTACTTCAAATTGTGCATAATTTACAAAAAAATTATCGTCATTTGCTTCAAAGGTTTTATTGTTTGAAATAGCTATGGCATATCTTCCCACAGGTAATGATTCTAATTTATAAATAGCGCTGTGTTCTTCATAATCTTGAAATTCTTTTACAGTAAAGGAAATGGTGCGCTCAATGGTTCCATTTGTATTTATCTTATTTTTTTCAATATTAAATCTTTTTTGATTTATTGTATTTGGCGTTTCTGTCAAATTGTAGATTCGCACAAATACTTTCTCTATATTTTTATGGGTAATCAAAATTGGAATGGGCTGATTGGGCAGCTCTACTTGTTCCATTTTGAGCGTTGCCCACGACCAAAGTATCGATTTTTCAACTTCTTTGACATTCTGTAGCCATTTTGATTTTGGGTATTTTTGAATCGTTTCTCTACAAATTTTTAAGGCTTTTTCTTTATTCGTTGCTGTATAAATATTTGCAATTTCGGCATAAATCGCCGCATTAAAATCTTCTTGCGGATATTCCATCGCTAATTGTGTCAACTCTCCAATGTTGGACAGGTTTTTTTCAATGCCTGCCATACGCCAGTTCAAGGATGGCGCAATATTCCCTTTAGCACGATGCATTTGCGCGAGTTCGTATCTTTTTTCATTGAGCCGTTGTTTGTTCAAAGCTTCTTCCTTATCCTGTAATCCAAAAAGGTCTTCTTGATAAAAAAAAGACGTATTCCAAAGCATCATATCGTATAGCGTAGGTTTGAGTTCGTTGATTTCTTTGGGGCTGATAATTTCTTTCCAATCAGCAAATGAGGCTTCAAATAATTTATTTTTATCTTGAATCGAGTTTTTATACAGGCTGTCTATTTGCTCATAAAAATCGCGTTTTGTCCATTCTCTAAAATCGGTTACTTTCCCCGCAACCTTTGTTCTTTCTCTTATTTGCCATTGTTTACTATTATAGTATTGATAAAACATCTGCCCCAGAATATTTTGCAGTAAGGCTTTTTTCACACCATCGCTTTCTGCTATTTCTTGTGTGAAATTTTTTATAATCACCACATCGGGTTCTTCTTTTTCTTCAAGGGTTTCGTAGAAAATTTTGGATTGAAAAAACAAGGCTTTTATCGTGTGTGCATCTTGTTTGTCTTTTCTAGATTGCACCAAAATTTCATTGACTAAATTCAAATTTGATTTGAATTCGCCTTTTTCTTCTTTTTTTTCAATTTCTTTCCATTTTGCATCATAGTTGTAGGGCTGCGCAAATGCGTTGAGAAACGAAAAGCAAAAAGCGAGTGAAAAAGATAGTATATTCATTATTTAGTTTTTAGATTAACTTTTAATTTTACTTTGATGCATAAAATTAAGAAACGTTTATTCAATTGTTATTATTTTAACCCATATTAACCAATTTAAAATGATTGAAGCCATCCGCGTATATATTTTATTAATTTCAATTTTTATTCAATAAAAGGCTTCTTTTTTATAATTCTGATTAATTTTTTATATCAAAGCAGTTTAATTTTGAAAAAAATGCCACTTTTTTACACCATACTTATCAACATATGTGAACAAAATATGGGATTTTTGATGTGGATAAAATAAAATTCATAAAATCAATTATAGGTTAAATTTGTCACTGTAATACTAGTAAAATTAATCACTTTGAAAATTATCCACATAAAATAAACATTTTAAATTTCATTTTGTTGAAATTTTTATTGAAAAAAAGGTGGGAAAATGTGTGAACTTTATTACAAAAAGTGTAATTTTGTGGAAATTTTATATCACAAATGGCTTTTTTAGGTGAAAGTTTTATTAAAATAGACGATAAGGGCAGGTTGAGAATACCTACAGCTCTTAAAGAAAGTCTATCTGAACAAGCTCACAACAAATTTGTTGTGAATCGTGGTTTTGAAAACTGTCTAACACTTTATCCTTATGATGTATGGGGAACCGTAAAAGCTAAAATAGATACCCTTAATACTTTTAATAAAGAGCAAAGAGAATTTGTAAGAATATTTTATAGTGGCGCCACAGAGTTGGTTTTAGATACTGGCGATCGTATTAATATATCAAAACAGTTGCTTGAATATGCTGGAATAACTAAAGAAGTCGTTTTGACTCCGGTTAAAAATTACTATGAAATATGGGATAGTAAAACATATAATGACCGCATGGCTAAGTTAAATAGTGCAAGTTTTGAAGAGTTGGCTGAGAAAGTAATGGGAAATTTTAATCTTGATATATAATTGATATAATGGAAAGTACCTATCATAAAAGTGTTTTATTGGATGAATCCATTGAAGCTCTTAAGCTCCAACATGAAGGTATCTATGTTGACCTTACTTTTGGTGGTGGAGGTCATTCTAAAGCAATATTAAATCAATTAGGAGAACATGGAAAATTGTATTCTTTTGATCAAGATGAATTTGCCATAAAAAATAAAATTGAAGACTCCAGATGTATTTTGATTCGCGAAAATTTTGAAAACGCAGCAGACTATTTATTAGCAATTGGAGTAGAACAAGTTGATGGCGTTTTGGCTGACTTAGGTGTAAGTAGTTTTCAATTTGATCATGACGCCAGTGGGTTTTCATTTAGAGATGGCATCGATTTAGATATGCGAATGGATAAAAGAAGTATGTTGACTGCAAAAGATATATTGAACACCTATTCTCATGATCAGTTACAAAAAATATTTCAAGAATATGGCGAAGTTCGCAATTCAAAAACTTTAGCTAATAGAATAGTAGAATTTCGAATGATTTCTAAATTTGAAAAATCAAATGATTTAAATCAAATATTGGATTCCATCAAATTTGGATATTTTACTAGTTATGCAGCGCCTGTTTATCAAGCGTTACGAATGGAAGTAAATAAAGAAACGGATGTTTTAAAAAACATGTTGCAGTCAATTATTCCAATTATTAAATCTGGAGGTCGATTGGCAATCATTACATTTCATTCTTTAGAGGATCGAATTGTGAAAAACTTTATGAAGTATGGGGATTTTGAGAATACTCCAGAAACGGATGATTTATTTGGTAAAAAGAAAAAATTGAATTGGAAATTGGTTCATAAAAAACCGATTGAACCTCAGAAAGAAGAAGTTAAGCGTAATTCAAGAAGTAGGAGTGCAAAATTAAGAGTAATAGAAATAAACTAAGATATGGAGTCGAATCCTTTTTCTTTACGAATACTAATTGAAAGTCTACTTATGTGGACTAGAGAAAATCTGTTGTATTTGATTTTTCTATTTGTTTTAAGTATGGTTTATATTTTAAATAATCATTGGGCGGTTAAACAAGTTCGATTAATTAATAAAAAATCGAAAGAATTAAAAGAGATTCGATGGGAATATTTGAGTAAAAAAAGTGACTTGATGTATAAAAGTAAACTCACTGAAGTACTTCCTATGGCGGAACAAATGGGCTTAAAACAATTAGAAAATCCACCTTTTATAATAAAATTAAAAAAAGAAGATTATCAGAACCAAAAGTGAAATTTTGGATAGGTCATTTATAATTTTTATATTGCTTATCCTTTGCTCAATTTTTATCGTTTATCGAATCCTTTTGATTCAATACGGGCAAAATGGGTATTGGAAAAAAATGTCGGATGACTTAAGTTTGATTACTCGAAAAGTAATTGCGGAGCGAGGTAATATATATACGTATGATGGAAGATTACTATCTACAACATTGCCAACATTCGATTTGTACTTTGATACAAAAGCCGATGGTTTAAATAAAGTTTGGGATGAAAAAATAGACTCTTTGTGCTGGATGTTATCTTTAAGTTCAAAGGAAAATAAATCCATGGAGGCCTGGAAATCGTACTTTATGGAAGCACGAAGCAAAAATAATAGATATCTAAAAATTGCTAAGAAACTCACTTTTGAGGAATATAAATTAATCACGTCATTCCCAATTTTTAGAGAAGGTAAATCAAGAGGTTTGATTGTGGATCAAAACAATACTCGAAAACGACCTTTTGGACTTTTAGCCCAACGAACTATTGGATATGTGGGGCAGCAAGGCAATGCTCAAATTGGCATTGAAGGTAGATTTAACAATGAACTTTCGGGAGAAAATAAAGAAATTTTAATGCAACGCATTTCGGATAATTTTTATATGCCAATCAATGAAAATAGCGAGTTTGGTTCAAAGCCAGGATTAGATATTTATACCACAATTGATGTTAATTTACAAGATGTGGCTGAAGCCGCTTTACTTCAAACGCTAAAAAATTCAAAAGCGCATCACGGTTGTGTTATCTTATCTCATGTAAAAACGGGAGCCATAAGAGCCATTGCAAACTTATCGTTAAAAAATGGAGAATATGTTGAAGATTATAATTATGCAATTGGAGAAGCCAATGAGCCAGGTTCGGTAATTAAATTGGCTTCTGTAATGGCTTTAATTGATGAAGGATTTTGTGATGAAAATACCAAAATTGATATCGGAAATGGAGAAATTACCTATTTTGATAGAAAAATGGTTGATAACCATAAAGGCGGACCCGAAGTTATTACGCTTGCCAAAGCATTTGAAAATTCAAGTAATGTTGGGATTTCTAAACCTATTTTCAAACATTTTCAAAATGACAAAGAAAAATATTATGAAAAATTAGAACAATTTCATTTAACCAAACCATTTGGTATTGAAATTAAGGGTGAAGCCGATCCTTTAATCAAAAAGCCAAAAGAATGGTCTGGGATTTCTCTACCATGGATGTCAATTGGTTATGAAATGAAGTTGACGCCTCTTCAAATTTTATGTTTTTATGCGGCAGTTGCTAATAATGGTAAAATGATGAAGCCCTATTTAGTAAGCCAAATAAAAGAAAATCAAAAAGTTATTGAAAACTTTGAACCAATAGTTTTAAGCAAACAAATTGCTAAACCAGAAACAATAAAAGCGGCTCAAAACATGCTTCAAATGGTTGTAGATTCAGGAACCGCCAAAAGAATTAAAAGTAATTATCAAATTGCGGGAAAAACAGGTACCAACTTGATAACGTATAAAAAGAATTGGACAACTCAAAAGAAATATCAAGCTTCTTTTGTTGGATATTTTCCAGCGAAAAAACCGGAATATGCTTGTATTGTCGTTGTTAATGATCCTTCAGTAGGAAGTTATTATGGAAGTGATGTGGCCGCTCCAGTTTTCAAAAAGATTGCAGACCGAATTTATACTACAGATATTGCAATTCATCCTTCTTTAGACAGTATTTCAAAAATTAGAAATTTCAGTTTACCTTCTTTTAAAGGAATTAAAAAAGATATTTTAGAAGTCACTAAAAATTTAGAATGGAAATCACATTTTGGAGATATCAAGACCGAATGGATTACGGCTGTCGTTGCAAATAATCAAGTGGTTTTAAAGCCCTCTTATTTTAATCAAAAATTAATGCCAAACTTAAAGTCAATGTCTGCCAAAGATGCCGTTTTTTTAGTAGAAAGCATGGGATTAAGAGCAGAATTACAAGGGCGTGGTAAAATTTTAAGCCAATCTATAGCTCCAGGAGAAAAAGTTTATAAAGGATTTATTGTAAAATTAATATTAGGATAAATGATAAAACGATTCGATGAACTTATTAAAAATATTGATTTTGTTGAAATAATTCAACAACAAGCCGATATTGAAATTCATCAAGTTTCTCTTGATAGTAGATTTGTTGAATTGAATTCATTATTCGTTGCGATTAAAGGAACGCATACTGATGGACATCAATATATTTCTAAAGCCATTGAAAAAGGTGCTGTAGTTATTATTTGTAATAAATTGCCTTCTGAAATAAACAAAAACGTAATATATGTAAGAGTTGAAGACCCTTCGTATGTACTTGGAATTATTGCATCCGAATTTTATGGAAACCCCTCGCATAAAATGAAAGTTGTAGGCGTAACCGGTACTAATGGAAAAACAACAACCGCATCTCTTCTGTATCAGTTATTTACAAAATTAGGCTATTCATGTGGATTGATTTCTACAATAGATATAAAATTAGGCTCAGAATCGATACCATCATCACATACAACACCCGATGCCGTTTCTATCCAACGTGTTATGCATCAAATGGTTGAGAAAGAATGCGCATACTGTTTTATGGAAGTAAGCAGTCATGCGGTAGATCAGAATCGAATTGCTGGAATTGCTTTTGATGGTGCTATTTTTACAAATATTACGCATGATCATTTAGATTATCATCTTACATTTTCAAATTACCTAAAGGCTAAAAAACATTTTTTTGATCATTTGCCAAAAGATGCAATTGCATTAACCAATATGGATGACAAAAATGGTTTAGTCATGTTGCAAAATTGCCAAGCAATGCATCGGACTTATAGTTTACAAGCTATGTCAAATTATAGATGTGCTATCATTGATAAATTTCAAGAAGGAATGAGTTTGAAATTGGATGGTGTTGAGGTTTATACAAAATTATCCGGGACTTTTAACGCGTATAATTTGCTTTCGGTTTATGCCATGGCACTTGAGTTAGGTATGCAAAAAGAAGATGTGTATTTAGCTATATCTACCTTAAATCCAATTCATGGAAGGTTTGATACTTCAATCTCTGAAGTTAAGAAAATAGTAGGTATTGTAGATTATGCACACACACCTGACGCATTAGAGAAAGTACTTATTGAGGCTCAAAAATTGAAAAAATCATCAAAAATTATAACAATTATTGGATGTGGTGGAAATCGTGATAAGGAAAAAAGGCCATTAATGGCAAAAATTGCTTGTCAGAATTCAGATAAAGTCATTTTGACTTCGGATAATCCAAGATTCGAAAGCCCAATTGATATTTTAAATGATATGAAAGAAGGTTTAGAAAAAGATTTAAAAGTTAAAAGTTTGACTATTGTAGATCGTCTTGAGGCCATCAGAACGGCTTGTGTTTTGGCAGAATCTCAAGATATTGTTGTATTGGCAGGAAAGGGACACGAATCGTATCAAGAAATAGAAGGTATAAAACATCCATTCGATGATAAAAAATTATTATTAGAAACTTGGAACGAAATGAATTTATAATCTTAAAAAATTAATATGCTATATCATCTTTTTCATTTTTTAGATCAAAAATTAAATCTGCCAGGCGCAAATTTATTCAACTATCTGTCATTTAGAGCGGGTATGGCGGTTATTTTTAGTTTGTTAATTATGGTCGTTTTTGGTAAAAAACTAATTTCGTTTTTACAAAAAAAACAAATAGGTGAAACGATTCGAGATTTAGGATTAGAAGGTCAAATGCAAAAAACGGGAACGCCAACTATGGGCGGTTTAATCATCATTGCATCAATTGTAATTCCAACATTATTATTTGCAAATTTAACCAATGTATATATTTGGATGTTAATTGTTGTATCCATATTACTTGGATTTATTGGATTTTTAGATGATTATATTAAAGTTTTCAAAAAAAATAAAGAAGGACTAAAAGGTCGTTTCAAAATAGTAGGTCAGGTTATTGTCAGTATTTTTGTTGCAATCATGATGTATTTTCATCCAGATATTAAAGTAAGAGATTTAGATCACGTTTACGTTTTTACTTTAAACGATGGCGTAATAAATGATCCATACAATCCTGTTTTTAAAGAAAAAACCACAGAAATTATCAAAGGAAAAGGATATGAAAAAGATGGTTTATTTTATACACACGATACAAAAGATTTAATCACCAATGTTCCATTTTTAAAAGGAAACAATCTGAACTATGATAAATTCTTCGAAAAATTAGGATTACATCCATCGTTGTATTTTATTCCTTTTTTCCTGATATTAATTTTCATAATCACTGCCGTTTCTAATGGAGCAAATATTACAGATGGAATTGATGGTTTGGCTGCGGGAAGTTCTGCGTTGATTGGAATAAGTTTAGCTGTATTGACTTATATTACAGGAAACAGTATTTTTTCAGATTACCTCAATGTTTTATATATTCCTAACCTTGGAGAATTGGTAGTTTTTGTGAGTGCGTTTATTGCAGCGTGTGTCGGATTTTTATGGTGGAATAGCTATCCTGCACAAATTTTTATGGGAGATACGGGCAGCTTAGCTTTAGGAGGAATTATTGCTACAATTGCAATAATTATTAGAAAAGAATTGATGATTCCATTATTGTGTGGCATCTTTTTGGCGGAGAATTTATCCGTGATGATTCAAGTAGCTTATTTTAAATATACTAAAAAGAAGTTTGGAGAGGGTAGACGAATTTTTTTAATGTCGCCATTGCATCATCATTTTCAAAAGAAAGGGATTCCAGAATCAAAAATTGTAATGCGATTTTGGATTGTAGGTGTTTTTTTATCGGTAATGAGTATTGTATTATTAAAACTTAGATAATCTCAAATTGTATTTATGAAAGAAAAAGTAGTAATTTTAGGAGGTGGCGAAAGCGGTGTTGGAGCGGCGATTCTTGCAAAAGATCTTGGATTTGAGGTATTCCTTTCCGAACAGAAAGCGTTGAAGGAAGTTTATAAAAATCAGTTAGTAGAAGAAGGCATTTTATTTGAAGAAGGTTTTCATACGAATGAACTCATTTTGGGCGCAAATAAGATTATAAAGAGTCCAGGTATTCCGGATAGTGCTCCAATTGTTCAAGAAATTAAACATCGAAACATTGAATTAATTTCTGAGATTGAATTTGCATATAGATATCAAAAGGGAAAAATTGTAGGGATTACAGGTAGTAATGGTAAAACAACGACTACAAATTTAATTTATCATATTTTTAATCAAGCAGGACTCAATGTAGGCATGGCAGGCAATGTAGGAAATAGTTTTGCGTATATGGTTGCTCGAGCACCAAAAGACATTTATGTATTAGAAATTAGCAGTTTTCAACTTGATGATGTTAAAGATTTCAAATGTGATGTTGCCATATTGTTGAACATTACTCCAGATCATTTAGACCGCTATCAATATGAAATGAAAAACTATGTTTTTTCTAAATTTAAAATTACTCAAAATCAAACTGAAAAAGATGTATTTATTTATTGTAAAGATGATCAAGAAACTATAAACTTTATGAAAGCAAATTCAGAGAAAATTATTGCAGATAAAATTCCTTTTTCAATAATGGAAAAAGTAGATCGTGGTGGGTACTTAGATGATGAAGATCGTCTTATTTTAAACTATAAAGAGCCTTATTATGAAATGGAGACAAAACAACTAACTATTAAAGGCAAACATAATCAATATAATTCTTTGGCTGCAGGAATTGCGGCACAGCATTTTAACATAAAAAGTGAAAAGTTAAAAGCTTGTTTTCAATCGTTTAAAGCGATTCCGCATCGAATGGAGTCCTTTTTGACACTTGGAGGCATAGAATATATCAATGATAGTAAAGCTACGAATGTAAATAGTACGTGGTATGCTTTAGAAAGTTTAAATAAAAAAGCCGTTTGGATAATAGGTGGGGTTGATAAAGGTAATGATTATTCTGTTTTAAAAGAATTGGCAAAGCATAAAGTAAAAGCTATTGTTTGTTTAGGAGAAGATACCATAAAAATTCACCAAGCATTTACAGGTGTTGTTGATGTCATGACATCTGCTCAATCAATGAAAGAGGCTGTAAAAGTTGCTAGTAAATTGGCTCAAAAAGGAGATTGTGTGATTTTGTCTCCATGTTGTGCAAGTTTTGACTTATTTGCCAATTATGAAGAAAGAGGAAATGTATTTAAACAATGTGTTAGAGAATTATAAAAAATGAATACAAGTAGATTGTTTGATTTTTTTAAAGGCGACAAATATCTTTGGATAGTAGTTATTCTATTGTCGATATTTGGTATTATTGCTATTTTTAGCAGTACCGAAATCCTTTCATATAAAAAGGAAACATCTCTTTTCTTTTACTTTTTCAAACATTTTGTAATCGTAATACTGTCTTTGGCAATTGCATATTTTGTACAATTGATTCCTTATCAATATTATGCAGGTATATGGAAATTGTTATTACCATTAAGTGTTGTTGCTTTGATTTATGCAATGTTTTTTGGTGGTAAAATCAATGAAGCTGGCCGTTGGATTGAAATTCCTGTCATTAATTTAACGTTTCAAGCATCTGATTTGGCTAAAGTGGCTTTGGTCTTGTTTTTGTCTCGTTTTATGAGTAAAAATCAAGAACACATTAAAGAATTCAAACGAGGCTTTTTTCCAATGTTAGCAGTAGTTGGAGTGATTTGTTTTTTAATCTTTTTAGAAAATGTATCGACTTCAATAATGTTGTTTATGATGGCGGTTGTAATGATGTTTGTTGGACGTGTTAATAATTTTCATTTATTTGGATTACTAGCGGCTATGGCACTATGTGTATTTTTAGCAGTTACAATTATGTTAAAAGTTCCAGACGAGTATTTGAAAATAGGAAGGTTAAGAACAGCTAAAACAAGAATTGAACATTTCGGTGGTGATAAAGAAATGCTATATCAAGTAAAACATGCCAATATAGCAATTGCTAATGGGGGCATTTTGCCTAATGGTCCAGGTAATAGCCGACAAAAGTATTTTCTACCGAATGCGTTTTCGGATTATGTATATGCTATCATTATTGAAGAATGGGGACTTTTTGGAGGAGTCATTATTTTGGTGCTCTATCTTGTATTTTTATATCGAATAATTCTAATTGTTCTAAATAGTCCTCGAACTTTTGGTGCGTTGGTTGCTTTGGGTTTAGGTTTGTCGATAGTAATTCAAGCTTTTTTCCATATTATGGTTAACGTTGGTATTTTGCCTTCTACTGGAGTTACTTTGCCTTTTGTAAGTATGGGAGGAAGTAGTATTTTCTTTTTTGGTTTTGCTTTAGGTATTATAATAAGTGTGAGTAAAAGTGTTGAAAATGATGACTTAGGAAAAGCGCCTAAAAACGAAAGTTATATTGAGGAATTAGAACAACAAATTAGTGTATTATGACAGACATAAGAGTAATAAGAGTTTTATTTAGTTGTGGAGGTACAGGAGGTCATATTTATCCTGCAGTTTCAATTGCTAGGGCAATTCAAAGTAAATTGCCAAACGTAGAGATTTTGTTTGTTGGGGCAAATGGAAAAATGGAAATGCAAAAAGTACCTAATGAGGGATTCGAAATTAAAGGATTAACCATTGCGGGTTTTCAAAGAGGTTTTAATTGGAATAGTATCTCTAAAAATTTACTTTTGCCTTTCAAACTAATATTTAGCTTTTTTCAAACGTTTTGGATTTTATATAAGTTCAGACCCGATGTGGCTATAGGAACAGGTGGTTATGCATCAGGCCCAACTTTAAAAATGGCTCAATGGATGGATATTCCAACATTTATTCAAGAACAAAATGCACTTCCTGGTTATACGAATCGAATTTTAGGTCAAAAAGCCAAAGCGATATTTGTATCTTTTGATCAAATGGAAGCCTATTTTTCAAATAAAAATATCTTTAATTTTGGAAATGCAATTCGGGAAGATTTTTCTTGTGATTTAAAATCTAAATCAGAAGCTTTACAATATTTTAATTTTGATCAAAATAAAAAAACGGTTTTCATTACTGGTGGAAGTTTAGGCGCAAGACCAATTAATCAGGCATTATCAAATCAGCTAAATCTATTGATAGAAAATAATATCCAAGTTATATGGCAGTGTGGCGCTAACTATTTGGAGCAATACAAAGTTTATGAGTCGCCGTTGGTTAAAGTTTTTGGTTTTATTGAAAATATTCATATGGCTTATGCTGCAGCAGATATTATAGTTACACGAGCTGGTGGTGCCATTTTTGAAATGTTTGTGATTGGAAAACCAATTATTGTTTTACCTTCTCCTTATGTAGCCGAAGATCATCAAACAGTAAATGCGAAAGCGCTCGAAAATCAAAAAGCTGCTATCATGATTAAAGATCAAGAAGCTAATGAAAAATTAGTTTCTACGATAATTTCTTTACTTCATAACGCTGAATTACAACTAGAAATGCAACAAAAACTTAAAAGCTTAGCAAAACCAAATGCAGCCAGTCAAATTGCGGAGTATGTAATTTCTTTTTTAAATAATAAAAATACGGATAATGGAAGATATTAAAAGAATTTACTTTTTAGGAATAGGAGGCATTGGCATGAGTGCTATTGCTCGATATTTCTTACAAATAAACAAAGAAGTTTTTGGATATGACAAAACGCCAAGCGAGATTACGGATGATTTAATCAAAGATGGCGCTAAAATTCAATTTGAAGATGATGCCACATTTTTTCCTGAAAATATTGATTTAGTAATTTATACACCAGCGATACCAAAAACAAGTGTCTTGTTTAATCATATTTTATCGCAAGATATCGAAATGATAAAAAGAAGTTCGGCGCTGGGTATGATTACCAAAGATAAATTTACAATAGCCGTTGCTGGAAGCCACGGAAAAACGACCGTGAGCTCTATGGTTGCCCATGTTTTAAAAACTTGTGGTGTCGATTGTAGCGCCTTTTTAGGTGGTATTTCTTCTAATTTTAATAGTAATTATGTTTTTGGGAATGATGATGTGGTAGTTGTTGAAGCGGATGAATTTGATCGATCATTTATGCAATTACATCCAAATATTATTGTTGTAACAAGTATTGATACCGACCATTTAGATATTTATGAAAATAAAGAAAATATTGTAAAAGCCTTTCAAGCTTTTGTAGATAAATTGGACGAAAATGGTATTTTAATCATCAATGAAAAAGCCGTAGAGGATTTAAATATCAAATCCGAAAAAGTGGTTTATGGCTTTAATAATGAAGAATATAATGCAACAGACGTAGCATTAGGCGAAGATTTTAGTTCCTTTCAAATCAATGAGGATGTTCAAAAATATAAACTGCAATTTAATGGAAGACATAATATAGAAAATGCATTAGCTGCCGTAATTGTGGGTTCCATGATGGATATTGAAGAAACCGAAATAGCAAAAGCACTTAACGGATTTAAAGGAATTAAAAGACGTTTTGAAGTTTTATTCAAGTCAAACAATTCTGTATTTATCGATGACTATGCGCATCATCCCAATGAGGTTCGTTCGACATTAATGAGTATAAGAGAAATTTATCCTAATAAAAAATTGACTTGTGTCTTTCAGCCGCATTTATTTTCAAGAACTAAAGATTTGTACCTTGAATTTGCGCAAGCATTGGATATCGCCGATGAAGTTTTACTTCTTGATATTTATCCTGCAAGAGAATTGCCGATTGAAGGAATCACCTCAAAATGTATTTTAGAAGAAATGACAACAAAAGTAAAAATAGTTTCTAAATCAGAAGTTTTGGAATATGTGAAAAAAGAAAAAATTGAAGTGTTTACGACGTTGGGTGCTGGTGATATTAATTTAATTAACCAAGAGATTATTGATATTTTAAAGAAAAAATAAAGAATGCAAGAAGTTAGAAAAATAAGTTATAAAAAAGTATTTAAACTCGTCCTTTGGGGCTTGATTATAATACTATTTTTTATAGTTTCTTTTTTTGCTATTCAAAAAAGAAATATTCTAAGAGTCAATGGATTAGAATTTTCTATTAGAGATAAAAAGGGCAATTTCTTTGTGAACGATAAAGATATTGAAAATGAAATCAAAAAGATACAACCGATGTATTTAGGGACACGACTTAAAGATGTCAATTTGCAACAGATGGAAGCGATGGTGAATGAAAATGAATATATTGAAAAAGCAGATATTATCGCAAAACCCAACGGTGTTCTTAAAGTTTTTGTCTCTCAAAAAAATCCAATTGCAAGGGTTATCAATTCGGGACAGAGTTTCTATATTTCAGATCAATGGCAAAAAGTACCTTTATCTTCCAAGTTTACAAAAAGAGTTCCATTAATTTTAGGAAACACAAAAGGTATTTTATTTCCAACAACAAAAGAAGATTCTTTCAGAAAAAAACAAGTTTATACACTTTTAAACTATGTTACGGAAAATGATTTTTGGAATAAAGCTATTGATCAAATTTACATCGCTCCAGACAATAAAATAGAATTGATATTAATTTTTTCAGAGGCAATTATTCAATTGGGTTATATCAATGAAGATTATGAAAAACGTCTTGAAAAAGTGAAGAACTTCTTTAAAATAGCAGTTAAAAATGTAGATATTACACCATATAAAATTTTAAATTTTCAATACGAACAACAAGTTATAGGAATTAAATAAATAATAAAATAAATAATTAATATGAATCCATCATCGCAGATCAAAAAAACAGACATCCTTGTAGGACTTGATATCGGTACTACTAAAATTTGTGTCATTGTTGCTAAAAAAGTTGGTAACAAAAAAATTGAAATACTTGCAAAAGGTCAAGTGGTTTCAAGAGGTGTTGAAAAAGGAGAAGTTAAAAATATACTTTTAGCGAGCGAAGATATTCGTGAGGCGGTACGATTGGCCGAGCAAAAAAGTGGCTTTAAAATTAAAAAAGTATTTGTTGGGATTGCAGGTGCGCACATCAAATCGAGTGTGATGCGCTTAGGTATCACAAGAGCGGTTAATGAAGTAGATACCTTGATTAACAAAAATGATATTTCTAAACTTGAAATTCAAGCAAAAAATTTACAGGTAAATCCAGGTGAGGTAATTATTAGCTGCCAGCCTCAAGAATTTTTTGTAGATGGAATATCTCCAAAAAATAACAATCCAATAGGAATGCGAGGCAATCGTTTGGAAGCCAATTGGCATATTATTATTGGAAATACAAATCCATCTAAAAATATTGAAATGGCTGTTGAAATGGCGGGTCTTGAAATCTTGACTATGGATTTAGAGCCATTGGCAAGTGCCGAATCTGTACTGACTGAGGAAGCTTTAAATGAAGGTGTTTGTTTGATTGATATTGGAGGAGGTACAACCGATATGGCAATATTTTATGGCGGTGTTATTCGTCATACTGCGATCTTTCCATTTGCAGGAGAATATATCACCGCGTTTATAAGAGATAAGCTGAAATTAACCGAGCGAACATCTACGTTGTTAAAAGAAAACAAAAGCTATACAAGCGCACTTTATAAGCATATTCAAGAAAATAAAATATTGTCGATTAAAAATATTACAGGGCTTCCGCCGGTTGAAATTGAGCAACGCAAATATTGTCATTTAATCAATTCTTGTTTAGAACAAATATTTAGTTTGGTAAAAAATGAAATCCAATCTACATATTTCAAAAATCAATTGAATGCTGGGATTTTCATCACAGGTGGTGGTGCTAATATTCCTGATTTACAAAAATTTGTAGAACAATATTTGGGTATTCCAACTCAAATCGGAAGACCAATTCATTATGTTTCGAATAATCAAGATGTAACGCTTCATGATACCAGATATGCTACGGCTGTTGGTTTGGTATTATTGGCTGCAAAATCTGCTAATGAATCTATGATTGAAGTAGAAATAGAAGCGCCAATAAAAATTGAAGCTGAAACGCCTATTAAAACAATCAACGTCATAGAAGAAACCCCTCAACCTAAAAAATCAAAATTAAATTGGGCTTTTAACTTAAAAGAGAAATTTAATAGTATGATACTAGATGAGCAAAATTATAAAGAATTTGAACAAGATTAATTAGTATATCAAATAAAAAATTAAAAAAATAAATTAACTAAAAAAATAAAAATTATGAATTTAGATTTCAATTTACCAAAAGAAAAATCTTCTATTATTAAAATATTAGGAGTCGGTGGAGGCGGAACCAATGCCGTAAACTTTATGCAAAGTAAAGGAATATTAGGTGTTAATTTCATCGTTTGTAATACCGATGAGCAACACTTAAACAACTCTGCAGTTAAGAATAAAATCCTTTTAGGTCCCGAATTGACTAAAGGAAGAGGCACTGGAGCCGATCCTGAAGTTGGTAAAAAAGCAACAGAAGAGTCGATAGCTTTAATAAAAGAAGAACTTCAAAATAATACCGAAATGTTATTTATTGCAGCCGCAATGGGTAAAGGAACGGGTACAGGAGGTTCTCCGGTAGTTGCTAAATTAGCAAGAGAAATGGGAATTCTTACTATTGCTATTGTTACGACGCCTTTTTCAAATTTGGGAAGGTCGCAAGTTGAAAAATCAATTGATGGTATCGAAAAACTTAAAGAACAGGTAGATGCAATTATTATTGTTTCTAATGATAAAATTAGAGAAATCTATGGCTCGCTTAAAGCAAGTGAAGCTTTTGATATGGCAAATGATGTATTGAAAAATGCGGCAAAAGGTATCTCTGAAATTATTACAGCACCTGGTGATTTAAATACCGATTTTAACGATGTTAAAAATGTATTAAAAGATGGAGGTATTTGTATTATGGGCGTTGGTGTTGCCGAAGGCGAGCAACGCGTAAAAATGGCCGTAAAAAAAGCATTAGAGTCGCCATTGTTAAATGATGGAGATATTCGTGGCGCACAAAAAGCGTTGGTAAATATTTCTACATCAAAAGATCATGAAATACAAATTGATGAGATTGATGAAATATTAAATGAAATTCGTGAAGCTTCAAGAAATGATATTGATATTATTTTAGGTACTTCTTATGATGAAACATTAAATGAAGAGCTTTGTTTAACAATCGTTGTTACGGGTTTTGACGGAAAAGGATTTGATAAAAATGATTCCATTGCTACAAAAGAAGAAGAAAAATTAGAAATTGTTAATTTAGAACAAGCTCCAAATTTGTTTTCTGTAGTTTCGGATTTAGAATTAGAAACAAAATATAATTTATCAGCACCTCTTGAAATTGAAAACGAAACCTCGTATGAAGTGATGGAGAAAGAAGAAGATGAAATTATTACGATGATCGAAAAAGATGTTTTAACTGAAGAAGAAAACAGAAAACGAATTCTTAATGAACATAGCATCGACTTAAACTCGCCTTTTGATTTGTCGGATTTGTCGATGACACCAAGCATGTTTTTAGAAAGCCAAAAAAGTATTGATGCCAACGGTTTTGTAATACCTAAAAATAGCGTAACCGATAGTAAAATTGACTAATTAATTTTATTTTGAAAATAAAAATAGTCGTTATAGGTAAATCTACACCTTCTTTTATTCATGAAGGTGTAGATTATTACCTCAAAAAAATTAAATATATGGCCACCGTCGATTGGATCGAATTGGTGCCAAAAAAGAAATCAGAATCTGCCGAAATTACTCAAAAGATTGAACTCGAGTTTTTTGAAAAACAAATTGAAGAAAAAGATTTTGTGGTTTTATTAGATAATAATGGTAAAATGCTTTCTAGCGAACAACTCACCCAACAATTTCAAAACTGGGAACATCAAAACATTAAACAATTGGTATTATTAATTGGAGGTGCTTTTGGATTTCATCAAAACCTATATCAAAGATCCAATTTTAAATTATCTCTCTCTCCAATGGTTTTATCTCATCAAATTGTACGTTTGTTTTTATTAGAACAAATTTACCGTGCATATGCTATAAAAAACAATTTGCCTTATCATAATCCTTAAGTGGAGTTGATCTAACCCTCCAACTTTCTCAAATACATCGAAATTGTATTTTCAAGGCCAAAATATAAACAATCGCTAATTAAGGCATGTCCAATGGAAACTTCTAGAAGATTTGGTATTTGAGATTTAAAATAATGTAAATTTTCAAGACTTAAATCATGCCCCGCATTAATACCAATACCAATTTCATTAGCGAAGGTAGCGGCTTTTTTATATTCAAAAATTGCTTTTTCAGGGTCGTTCGGAAACATTTCAGCATAATAACCAGTATAAAATTCAATGCGGTCTGCATTTAATTTTTTGGCATTTTCAATGAAATCCAAATGGGTGTCTATGAATAACGAAACCCGAATCTGGTGGGACTGTATTTTTTGAATCACATCTTTTAAAAAGTCAAAATGTGTTATAGTGTTCCAACCCGAATCGGAAGTCAAAACATGAGGTGGGTCAGGAACCAGCGTAATTTGAGAGGGTTTGGCATCAATCGCCATTTTTAAAAAGGCATCGCTAGGATAACCTTCAATATTATATTCACAATCGGATTTCGGAAATTCATCCGCCAAATCTTCTACATCTTTAAATGTAATATGCCTTTGATCAGGACGAGGATGAATCGTGATGCCATGCGCACCATATCGATAGCAATCTTTAGCAAATTTTAAAACATCGGGCAAAGAGCCTCCTCTTGCATTACGAATTGTTGCTACTTTATTAATGTTGACTGATAATTTCGTATTCATTTCTTCTAATTTATGACCACTCTATGGCTATTTTACCCATAGTTTGTCCTTTTTCTAATTTGGTGTGCGCAGCGGCTATTTCGTTAACCGAGTAGGTTTCTCCCACCATCGTTTTAAAAACGCCTTTTTCATATAATTCCAATACGCCTTTCATACTTCGTTCAATAGCATGCGGTTTGCGATCTGCTATTGCTAGCATATTCAATCCGATTAAAGCTCTACTGCTCATCAAAAATTTAATAGGAGAATAGAAACCAAATTTTAAAACTTGTAATATCGTTTTTAATTTGTTTTTACTTTCTCCCAACTTCGCCGAACCAAATAAAACCAATTTTCCATCGCTATTCAATGATTTTAAACCTTTCGGAACATTATCGCCACCTACAGAGTCAAAAATAACATCAATTTTCTTGAATAATTGGTGCTTCTTCAGATAATCTACCCAATCCTCTTTTTTATAATTAATAGTATGTTTTACGCCCATTTCTTTTAAAAATTGGCATTTTTCATCGCTTCCTGCCACTGCAATAACATCACATTTTTTGTAAAGCGCTATTTGAACCAAACCAAGTCCTACACCACCTGCAGCGGCATGAATCAAAACGGTGTCGCCTTCAAATAAATTAACATTAACCATCGAAGCTTGATATGCCGTACTTAACTGCGTTGCAAACGCAAGCGATTGATAGGATGGAATATCTTCAGGTACTTTTATACAAACACGACTATCCGCCACCGCTTTTTCTGCGTATCCTCCAAAACGCGTAAGCGCCACAACAAAATCGCCCACTTCAAGATTTGAAACATCTTGACCTTTTTCGATAATTCGCCCAACAACATCATAACCCAAAATACAAGGCATTTTTGGCATATCTGGATACAAATCCAAACGTGCCATAACATCTGCATAATTGAGTCCAAAGGCCTTAACTTCAATTAAAACTTCTTGAGCATTCGGCTTTGGAGCTTCTATTTCGCGCATTTTGAATGCATCGGCCGCATGGGTCTTTTTTTCTAAAAATAAGGCTCTCATCTAATTATTTTAAATATTATAAATTTTTGAATTGGAAATCCACAAAATCTGACCATCATTGATTTTAATTTGCGAAGCATTTTTTAATTGATCAATGATTTCAATAGTTTCACCACCCTTGAAATTCTTTTTGGATTTCGTTAAGTTAATGTCTTCAAATCCCTCTGTCGGCTCTTTAACAATGGCTTTTTTTTCTGCATTTTGAAATTGATACAAAAAATAAAGATTTACCGAGGCCAAAATTAACATGGTTAAAAAAAACAAAGTAAAAATGCGTTTTTTTGGAAATGGATAAAATCGATTTAGGATAAAAATACCACTTAAACACCAAAAACAAAAAATAATGATCCATTGTAAATGATGCAACTTAAAAAAATAAACCAATCGTTTAAAAAAATCTAGAAAATCATTTTGAATTGTAAATTCTGATATTTTCTGTTTTTCGATGGCTAAATCCAAATTTGTTTTAGCTTTTAAATTGTTATAATTTGCTTTTAAAGATTTGTTATAAAAAAGAATCGCTTCTACATATTTTTTCTGCTTAAAATAAGCATTACCAATATTAAAAAAGAGTTCACTTTTTTCATATTGATTGGATCTAATATCTTTTTGCCAAAATGTGATCGCTTTTTGATAGTCATGATTTTTGTATGCTTCTACTCCTTGATTGGCAAACAACGTATTGAAAAGTAAAAAGAAAACAATAAATTTCATGTCATTTAACTTTGAAATGTAAAATTAGCGAAATTGAAACGAAATCTTTTGATAAAAAATATTAAATTGAATGATCAAGTTTTAATAATTTGTTTTAAAATGCAATAAAATCTACCTACCAATATAAACCATCAGAATAGCAATGTCACTCGGGTTAATGCCACTGATACGTTTGGCTTGTCCAAGCGTTTTCGGTTGGATTTTTAGAAGCTTCTGTCGCGCTTCAGTACTCATACTAGTAAGTTTTGAATAATCGAAAGTTTCAGGAATTTTCAGATTTTCAAGATGAACCGCTTTTTGAGCGATATCCTGTTCTTTTTGAATATAACCTTTATACTTTTGTTCAATTTCAGCAGAATCTAATGCCGTATTTGAATAAACTTGTAATATTTCTCTAACTTTTTGTATTTCCATCAAATCACTTAAGCCAATTTCGGGACGCGTAATAATTTGAGATAAAGGCATTTGTTGCTTTAGTGGCGTGCCGCCTAGTTTTTCTAAAATGGGATCTATCTCTTTTGGGGAGATCCGAATTTCATTAAACTGTTCCATAATTTTTTCAACTTCCTCATGACGTTTTTTCATTTTTTCAAAACGATCTGATTTTGCCAAACCGAGATGATTTCCAATTGGAGTTAATCTAAAGTCAGCATTTTCACCACGTAATAAAATGCGATATTCTGCTCTGCTCGTAAACATTCTGTAAGGCTCATCCGTACCTTTATTAACTAAATCGTCGATTAATACGCCAATATAACTTTCATTCCGTTTAAGTACCAAAGGCTCTAAATCGTCTATAATTCGGCATGCATTGATTCCAGCAACCAATCCTTGGCCAGCAGCTTCTTCATAACCCGTTGTACCATTTATTTGCCCTGCAAAAAATAGGTTTTTAATATTTTTGGTTTGAAGGTAAATGTCCAATTGTGTCGGCGGAAAATAATCGTATTCTATAGCATAACCCGGTCGATGTAATTTTACATTTTCAAAACCTGGAACGCATTTTAACGCCTCATACTGCACTTCATAAGGAAGTGACGTGCTAAATCCATTAACATAAATTTCGTGTGTATTCCAACCTTCAGGTTCTACAAAAAGTTGATGGCGATCTCGCTCGGCAAATCGATTAATTTTATCCTCGATGCTTGGGCAATATCGAGGCCCAATACTTTCAATAGTTCCATTAAACATTGGACTTCGATCAAAACCCTCTTTGAGTTTTTCGTGTACGTTTTCGTTGGTATATGTAATCCAGCAGCATCGTTGTTCTTTTGGTTTTTCAATATCCATAAATGAAAATCCTTCCATAATGGCATCGCCTTCTTGAACTTCCATTTTAGAGTAATCCAAGCTCCGGCCATCTACTCTTGGTGGCGTGCCGGTTTTCATTCGGCCACTTTCAAAGCCCAATGAAACTAATTGTTCGGTAATTCCAGTAGCTCGGCTTTCGCCAGCGCGTCCTCCGCCCAATTGTTTTTCACCAATATGAATCAATCCATTTAAAAAAGTACCGTTTGTAAGTACTACGGATTTACTTTCTATAGAAAGTCCAAGCTGCGTTTTAACTCCATAAACGTAATCGCCTCGAACTAAAAGCCCCGAAACCATTTCTTGATAAATATCTAAATTAGGGGTGTTTTCTAGATGATAACGCCATTGCTGCGCAAAAAGCATTCGATCGTTTTGCGTTCGTGGGCTCCACATTGCAGGCCCTTTACTTCGGTTAAGCATTCTAAATTGAATCATACTCTGGTCTGAAACAATACCAGAATAACCGCCTAAAGCATCTATTTCTTTTACGATTTGTCCTTTGGCCACTCCACCCATTGCAGGATTACAACTCATTTGACCAATCATTTGCATGTTCATCGTGATCAATAGCGTTTTTTTGCCCATATTAGCAGCGGCAGCGGCGGCTTCACAGCCTGCATGTCCTGCTCCTACAACAATAACATCATATTTATCAAACATACTTTTTTGTTTTAAATATTTTTTTAAATTTCGATGACATCTTTTTGTAAATCTTCAAAAACCTGCGCTTTTCGAATTAAATGAATATCCGCTCCATCGACTAGAATTTCTGCAGGCTTTGTTCTTGAATTGTAATTCATACTCATTTCAAAACAATAAGCTCCTGCATTTCTAAAAACGAGAATGTCATTTTCATTAACTTCATTAATCAATCGATCCCAAGCAAATGTATCTGTTTCGCACAAATTACCAACAACTGTATATAGCCTTTCGGTTCCTTTAGGATTTGAAATGTTTTCTATTTGATGATAAGAATTGTAAAACATAGGACGGATTAAATGATTAAATCCACTATTTACACCAACAAAAACAGTTGCTGGTGTGGGTTTAATTACATTAGCTTGTACCAAAAAGTGACCACTTTCACTCACCATATATTTACCTGGCTCAAACCATATTTCAAGATCTTTCCCCGTTTCTTGATTAAATTCTTTTATCTTTACTTGTAGTTTTTCGGCTAATAATGTGAGGTCGGTTTCTTTTTCTTCTTTTTTGTATGGCACTTTAAAACCACTTCCCAAATCTAAATATTTTACCGAATCAAAGTTGCGAACAATTTCGAGCATCACTTCAAGACCTTGTAAAAACACTTCAATATCCTTGATTTCACTTCCTGTGTGCATGTGAAGACCTTCAACATTAATATTTAAAGTTTTAACTATTCGAAGCACATGACGCAATTGATGAATAGAAATTCCGAATTTACTATCAATATGCCCCGTAGAAATATTGTAATTTCCACCTGCCATAATATGAGGATTAAAACGAATCATAATTGGATATGCGTTTCCAAACTGGTTTCCAAATTGCTCTAAAATACTAATATTGTCGATATTAATATGGACACCAAGTGCAATAGCTTCTTTGATTTCTGTAATATTCACACAATTAGGTGTATATAAAATATTTTTTGAATCAAATCCTGCTTGAATACCAAATTTTACTTCATTAATCGAAACGGTATCGAGTCCTGAACCGACATTTTTGATGATTTTCAAAATATTGATATTACTCAACGCTTTACACGCATAAAAAAAACGAACCTTTTGTCCTTTAAAAGCAAGATTTAATTTTTCGTACTTTTCTTCAATTTTCTGTTTGTCATAAACATAAATTGGCGTTCCATAATTTTTTGCAATTTTGAGTAATGTGCTATCTTTCATTTTTTTTGATATGATTAACTTAATTTCCGACATGAATTAAAAGGCCTTTGAGATAAGAACCTTCAGGATGAAATATATTTATAGGATGATCTTTAGATTGATGTAAATAACCAAGGATTGAAATGGAGCGTCCCGATTCTATTGCCGCACTGTAAATTGTTTTTTCAAAAGTTTCTCTATCGACAACTTGAGAACAACTGTATGTCATCAAAATACCTCCTGGATTGACACGTCGCATTCCTAAGATATTTAGTCTTTTGTATGCTTGTATCGCTTGATGTTTTGACCCTATATGTTTTGCAAATGCAGGCGGATCTAAAACAACTAAATCAAAATTCTCTTTATTCATTGTCAAAAATTCAAATACATCTTGACAATGAGCAGTATGAATAGAATCCAAATTATTTAAAGCCATATTTTTTTCGCACAAAGCAATAGCAACTTTTGAACTATCCACCGATACAACGCGTTCAAGCTCAAATTTTGGAGCACTCACCGAAAATCCACCGGTATAACAAAAGGTATTCAAAACGGATTTGATCCCTTGTAATTGGCTCATTAAATATCGATTATCCTTTTGATCGATAAAAAAGCCCGTTTTCTGACCTTCTACCCAATTAACAATAAATCGATGTCCATTTTCCAATACTTCCGTTTTGCCCTCGCTCTGATTAGGATTGTAAAGCCATTCATTTTCTACTTTTTTATTTAAAGTGCTTTCACTTTTATAATAAATTGCTTTAGGTTTAAAAACATGAATGAGCGCTTCGGCAATTAATTTACGTAGTTTATGAATTCCCAATGAATGCGCTTGAAAAACAAAAATGTCGTTATACCCATCTATAATCAAAGATGGAATTTCATCGCCTTCACCATGAAACCAACGATACGTGTTTGTGTTTTTATGAAGAATTACAGTTCTTTTTTGTTTGGCTTGCTCTAATTTTTCTATAAAAAAATGAATATCAATTTCGCAATCTACAAAGCTAATTATTCGAATGGAAATACTGCCAAGACTAGAGTATATTCCGGTAGCTAAATATTCGTTGTTATGATTAAAAACTTTAACAATGACGCCTTCTTCAATACTAGAATCTATTTTTTGCAACGCACCCGAAAAAATCCAAAGGTGTTTTCGTAGGATAGAAGCTTCTTTTCCTTTTTTGAGTTGAACTTGTGGGTATGAATAATCCATATTATTAGAAACTTGTCGTCAATTGCATACGAATACCACTAAAAGCAGGCTCAATTCGACAAACACCACCTGTACAAACAATACCTTGAAGTTGTTTGACATAGCCAAGCGTAATTCGAGTTACATCTTTCGTATAAGCAGCAAACACAGAATAGAAGTGATGCGAAGTGCGATATTCTTGAATAAAATAATTTGGATTTGGATTAAAATTGTATAAATCGGTTACCGAAAAAGACCATTTTGGGGCTATATTATATTCTAATAAGGCAAAAATACTTTGTCCTAATTCTTTTTCAGCATGCTGATATTGTATTTCTGCACGAATGGAATGTTTTCGATTTAATTTATAAGATGCTTCTGCAAAAAAAGTATAGCCTTTTACATCTTTTTCTCCCTCTCGCATGTATAACAATTGATTATAAAAGGCATATTGACCACCAAAATGTGCTTTCATTTTACCATCCATTAGCTTTTTAAATTCGACATCAAAATAAACCTCTCTATAATATGGATTGCTCATATTGGTAGAATCAATTAAACATAGACTTAAATTAAACGCCACTTTTTTAAATGGTGAAAACGTAAAATCAATAGACGTAGCCATTTCACCCATAGCTTGAGGCGCAATTTGAAAACGCGCCGGAAGTCTTAATGAATTCTGACGGTTGATAGGTGCAATAAAAGATAAACTTCTATTATTATTTTCGCTAAAATTAGAAGAAAGGGTTGAGTAAGATAAAAATTGAAAATTTTCAGAACGTCTTGCTTGAGCGGTAACGCCAAATTTAGGAATGGAATAACTTAAAGAGGTATATAAATTACTTCCTGCTTTTTGCATGTATTGCAAGGTAATAGGATCAAAAATGGCTTCTGGAGATTTATAAGCCCCTTCTACATACCAAGAAAAATTTCCTTTTGTCAAAGTATTGTATAATTGATAAACAACGGTGTTGTATCGAGCAGAAAAAGGTTCAATCTTGTCATTTGAGCTATTTACGGCATTTCGAGTTGCAACATCCAATGTTCGATTAACAATAGATGCGCCTAGATTTATGGTAAAATTCTCTTTGATTTGCTTACTGTACTCAATATTAGCTCCTTTTACAAATGGCTTGGTTAGATTAAATATATTGCCTTCTTGTATAATACCTTTTTGAACTCCAGCTAAGGCTTTTAATTTTAAGGATTCTGAAAAATTATAAACCACTTTTGCACCAAAAATTGAATTGTCGATACCCTGGCTTCGATCTTCAAAAGCTCGTAAAGCGGAACCCGTTCCATATTGCTCGTAAATGCTACCAACGGTTACTTCTAAATCATCTATTTTTTTACGTAAAAACCAATATCCAATGCCCGAAGCCGTAATATTAGCAGGTGGATTTTGCAACATTGAATTGTAGTTTAAATCAGCTCTGATACTGGCATCAAAACCCCATTCTGGATTGGTATAGTTTACCTGGAGCCATGAATTGGCAGACGATTTATTATAGTCGTAATTGGGTATATTTGCTGCTCCAATAGCACTGTCACGATCGTAAAAGTCGGCATTGAGCCTAAAATTTCCGGAAAGTGTGCCTTGTGCCTTTAAATTGTATGATGCAGAAAAAAGTGAAATGATGATTATTAGATTTCGCATGGAAAAAAATGTTAAAAGCTACAAATATACGAGTTATTAAATTTATATATTTCTTTTTTTACCTAAACGTAATTTAAACAATATAATACGATAAAATGAATATTATTAAAAATTGTAAGAAATTGATAATATTGTTAAAGATTTTCTTACTTTTAAAAAATAATAGACCTTTCAGTGCTTAATTTTTACTCTTCAGTGCGCATATTCTCAATGGCCCTTTTTTTGTATACATTTTGTATGTAGTTTAGCAGGTTTTAAAATATATTTAACATGTTACAAGGTATCATTAGGCATTTTGTAGTTTTGGGTTTCGTAATTTCAAATGTAAACGCTCAGACTATTGAAGGCATAATTTTTTTAATATAAATAATTAATTTACATACTCTTGTAAATCAATTATTTATATTAAAAATAGCATTTTTATGCAAACTTTTGTACTTTTGGCATGTTTTTTGTTAATAAAATGTTTAAATGTATCCCAATATATATGTAGTTAGATATTGGTTAAAATAATAAATAAAATTATATGAAATTTAATTGCCAACTCGCAACAAAATTAAGCCTTATAGCGTTTTCATTCGCTCTGGGAACTCTCACATTAAACGCCCAAAGTGGGTCGGTAGATTCCGATGGAGATGGGATCATCAATTCCATAGATTTGGACGATGATAATGACGGTATATTGGATGAATTTGAATATGCACCTGCATATTGCAATGCTTCGCCAAGCTGTATCACCAATGCCTCGTTGAGTGCAAGTGCGCAAGCAACTGGCACGGCTCCTTCGGGTTGGACAAATTTTGGCAATGGCGGTACACCCGATATCAGTCAAGGCAATTGGCATGTAATGTCAGATCAAGTGTCTTCGGCAGCGGCATTATTTCCTTATGCGCCAGTAGGTACTTATTTTATATATGGAATGAGTAAAAATGGATCGGGAGCTGTAGGTGGATGGGCACCTTATGGTGAAGCTTTTTCACAAACGCTTACGTGTTTGATACCCGGAAATACCTATACGGTATCTTTCAAAGGTGCATTAACGAGACGGTCTGCTTGGACTTCGCCTTGGACAGCCCCTACCAAAGGTAATTTTGTATTGGTACGAGATGGTGCTACAATGTCTACTTCTCAGGACATTTTTTTAGAAGCTACCGCTCAGACAATCACATTGTCTTTTATGGCGGTTTCTACTTCGCATACGATTACCATTGCACATACCAATCCAGGAACAAATGATTTATCATTGATGGTGATTCAAGCGGGTTCAGGTTTTTTCTGTACAGGGGCATTTAACAATACCGTTGATATAGATACCGATGGTGATGGAAAATCCAATCGTTTTGATTTGGATAGTGATGGAGATGGTTGTAGCGATGCTTTTGAAGGAGGTGCTACAATGGTGAAATCAGATTCATTAATGACTGCTCCTTTTGGAGCTAATGGTTTTGCAAATAATAAAGAGACGACGACTGAAAGTGGCGTCATTAATTATACAAATATATACAACAGTTATGCTAAATCCGCTTCTTCGATAGCATGTATAGATTCAGATAATGATGGTATAGTGGATGTATATGATATAGACGATGACAATGATGGAATTCCTGATGACAAAGAATGTGTTATCAGTGCAGCTAAAAATAGAGCTATTTCTACCTTTACTTTCAATAGTTATTTTACACAACAAACCGGATGTACAGGCAATAATGATCAACTATGGTATACTGCTATGCCATATTATAAAATAGGAGCTCCAAATGATCTTTGTATTGCAATTAATGGAAATAATATTACAGATTATGCTACAGGAAGTTTGAGCAATGGTACCATTTTGGCTGTTAATGGAGGTGGAAGTACCAATGGATTTAAAGAAGTTTTTTCTTTTACCGAACCTGTGGTTTCAAATAGAAATTATAATATCAAAATGCCTTATTTCAATTGGGGATGTGGCGGACAAATTATAGTGAAAATTAATGGAAACGTTGTCTATTTAAGTTCTTCTCAAACCTCTCCTAATTTTGGAGAATGGGCAGCAGAAAATATTTCATGGTATAGTGGAAGTGCTACTTCTATGATTGTATCCGTGGAAGTGTATGACAATGGATCTAGTTGTCATGACTACTTATTTGATGATATGTCCATATCGTCTGAGTCGCAGTCTTGTGATGCCGATGAAGATGGTGTTCCCAATCGTTTGGATTTGGATAGCGATGGTGATGGATGTTTTGATGCATTTGAAGCAGGAGCTTCTTCTGTGGTTTCAGATTCTATCATTGCGGGTCCCTATGGAACCAATGGACTAGCCAATAGCAAAGAGATGTCTACCGATAATGGTATGTTGAATTATGTATCTAATTATAACACCTATGCTATTTCATCAAATATCGCTACTTGTAGAGACTTTGATGCTGATGGTGTTTTAGATATTAACGATATAGATGATGATAATGATGGAACTATAGATGCTATAGAATCACCTTCTTGCTTTTTTGCTGCATCTAACTGGTTTAGCGGCTCTAGAAATCAAATTGTTTCTTCTACCTCATTGCCTATGCATACAACTTATAACAGATTAGTGCAGTTGGCCGATGGAGATAATGGAACTGCAGTAGCTAATTATGCGGTGAGCTTTATCGCTACTACAGCTGCTGCCAAAACAGTTTATGCCTTTGATATGTCGGTTCCAGTAGAAATTACAAAATTATACTTGGGATATGTAAATACCAATACGCATTTCAATGCAGGTACTTTCTTGAAATTACAAGCTTCTAATGATAATGCAACATGGATCAATTTGAACGATAGTACGGCATATAATACAACTGTGGCAACCAATGGAGTGACTTCAATATTTGGGTTAACAGGAACGGTAAATGCCAATGTATTTCCAGTAACTAAAAATCCAGGTAAATATAGATATTATAGAATTTTTTGGACCAATGGTGGAGGAATCAACGTAAATGGTTTTTCTAATGAAATTTATATCGAAAATCCAACAAATTATGTAACAAGTTTAAACCCAAGCACTATATGTAACAATGACATCGATTCAGATGGCAAATTCAATCATCTAGACCTAGATAGCGATGGCGATGGTTGTAGCGACGCTAAAGAAGCGGGCGCAACTACCTCTTCTACTGCCAATTTTAAATTTACAGGTACTATGGGTACTAATGGATTGGACAATGCATTAGAAACCTTGGCAGATAATGGAAATATCAATTATATCTCGTATTATCAAAATGCCATAGACGCTACTAAAAATGGGTGTGCGGATTTTGATGGGGATGGAATTGCGAATTTAATAGATATAGACGATGATAATGATGGCGTATTGGATGAATTAGAAAATAATTGTACGCCTCTTTTCCCTCCGACCAATATTGGGGATAAAGGTGATGGAATAGTGCCTCCAGGATGGGAAATTACTCAATCTTCACCAGATATAGCCGATGTAACTAGCCATGTCTATGGAACATGGAGTTCAGGATGTAATGGTCCTGCCCCTGCAGCTCCAAACGGACATGCAAAATGGGTATTTATATCTTCGCCTACAGGAGAGGCATTCAAAACGACGATTAATGGTTTGATACCAGGACAGCAATACACATTGACCTACTATTGTGGAAGATTTGGAGGATTTGGATATCCGGCAGGGCAGTATACGTTCAAAATGGGAGCGACCACTATAGATCAATATACGCCTACCGTGGGATGTGGATGGGATACCAGAATTATTACGTTTACCCCAACGGCTACCTCTCATGACTTTTCTTTTCAAGCAACGGGCACAGGAAATGTTGGAGCAAATATTTCCATTTCTGAAAATGCTATTTCTAAGTTGGTTTGTGATTTTGACAACGATGGAATACAAAATTCATGGGATTTAGATTCGGACGGAGATGGTTGTAGTGATGCGTTTGAAGCAGGTGCTACCACTGTTAGGACCGATTCAATCATAGCAGGGCCTTATGGCGCCAATGGATACGCGAATAGTAAAGAAACAGGCTTAGACAATAGTCAGCCTAATTATAATAATACTTATAATTCATTTGCACTTTCTAATACCATCTCGTTGTGTAGAGATACAGATGGCGACGGTATATTAGATATGAATGATATTGATGATGATAACGACGGCTCGCTTGATGCTGTGGAATCGCCAAGTTGTTTTTTCGCTGCTTCAGATTGGTTAAGCGATAGTAGACCTCATATCATAGCGTCCACTTCATTATTTATGACGGCAGCTTATTATCAATTGGATAAATTAATGGATGGAGACAATGGATCAGCTGTAGCAAGCTATGCGGTTCGATTCAATAATTCAACCACTGCTCAGCAGACCGTTTATGGTTTTGATATGTCGGTACCAGTAGAAATTAATAAAATATACCTAGGGTATGTCAATACCAATACCCACTTTAATGCCAATACGTTCTTAAAGTTACAAGGTTCAAATGATAATAATATATGGACCAATTTGAGCGATAGTATGGCTTATAATACTACAGTAGCTGTCAATGGCGTTACCTCAATCTTTGGATTGACGGGAACCATCAATGCCAACGTATTCCCTGTAACCAAAAATTCAGGAAAATATAGATATTATAGAATCTACTGGACTAATGGGGGTGGAATCAATGCAAATGGAATCTCAAATGAGGTGTATTTTGAAACGCCTACGAACTATCAAGCAAGCCAAAATCCAAAATTAACTTGTTCGGCAGATAAAGATTTGGATGGTACATTGAATCATTTAGACCTCGATAGCGATGGCGACGGCTGTAGCGATGCCAAAGAAGCCGGTGCAACAATCTCTTCGACGGCTAATTTTAAATTTACAGGTACGATGGGTGCTAATGGATTAGACAATTCATTGGAAACCTCTGTTGATAATGGAACAATTAATTATGTATCATATTATCATAATGCAATAGATAATAAAAGGGATGGTTGTGCTGATTTTGATGGGGATGGAATCGGTGATTTGATTGACATCGATGATGATAATGATGGTGTACTCGATGCATCAGAAATTATTTGTGAAAATACGAACATTAATACATTAAGTTGTGATGATGTCTCAGGACATACCCCAACAAATTTTAATTCGGTAGCAAATAATGTAGCGATAGGCGTTAATACTTTGGCTTCAGGCGAATTAATTACCGTTTCTTATAACGGTACGCCTCAGTCAATAGAGCCTGCTCAAATGACTAATGCGTTAGATTTTTGTCCAACAACTAGTGCTAATATCCTTAAATTTTTTAGTGGACCTCAAACTCATACAATAAAATTCTCTAAAACAGTGATTAACCCCGTTATAAATGTTTGGTCTTTAGGACAGCCATCTTTTAGTATTTCGTATACGTTTCCTGTAAATGTTAAGATTGTTAAGTCAAATGGTGCCTTAACTCAAACTGCTTCAAATATTATTACTGGCGCAGAAGGTAGTGGTTCAATATTAATTCCTGGTATTTATGATAGTATAACATTTGTAGCTAGTAATACAGAAAATTGGACAGGACTTCAGATTATGCTAGGTAAATCTGTGTTGTCAAATAACTCAATAATTGGGTGTCAAGACATGGACACAGACGGCGATGGAATTCCTAATAGATTAGATAAGGATAGCGACGGCGATGGCTGTAGCGATGCTTTAGAGTCAGGTGCTACTTCTTCTACAATAGCTAATTTTACGTTTGCAGGACCTTATGGGGCAAACGGATTGGTAGATGCAAAAGAAACCGCTGTAGATAATGGAACCATTAACTATGGTTCAAACTATGCATCGTATGCATTGACTCCTAATATTGCAATATGTAAAGACTTCGATAGTGATGGAATTTTAGATATAAATGATATTGATGATGATAATGATGGAATATTAGATGCTATAGAATCTCCTTCTTGTTTCTTTAGTGCTTCTGAATGGTTTAGTGGAAATAGAAGTCATATCTCTGCATCCTCTTCACTATCTATGAGTTCAACTTATAACAAATTAAATAATTTAGAAGATGGGGAAAATGGAACAGCAGCGGCAAACTATGCGGTTCAATTTGTTGCTTCAACTACCGCACAGCAGACCGTTTATAATTTTGACATGTCTATTCCTGTAGAAATATCTAAGTTATATCTTGGCTATGTGAATGCCAATACACATTTTAATGCTAGTACATTCTTGAAACTACAAGGTTCAAACGACAATGCTTCTTGGACTAATTTGAGTGATAGTGCTGCTTATAGTAATACGGTGGCTACAAATGGTGTAACTTCTATTTTTGGATTGACGGGTACTAACAATGCTAACGTATTCCCTGTAACCAAAAATACAGGAAAATACAGGTATTATAGAATCTATTGGACCAATGGCGGTGGAGTCAATGCCAATGGAATCTCAAATGAAGTTTATTTTGAATTACCTTCAAATTATAATCAAAACTTAAATCCAAAAGCAACTTGTAATCAAGATGCGGATAAAGATGGAAAATTAAATCATCAAGACCTAGATAGCGATGGCGATGGCTGTAGCGATGCCAAAGAGGCAGGTTCTACTACGTCTACTACTGCTAACTATAAATTTACAGGCACTATGGGAGCCAATGGATTGGACAACTCATTAGAGACGGCTGTAGATAACGGGACTGTTAATTACATCGTTTATTATAATAATGCTATTAATACAATATTAAATGGATGTACCGATACCGATGGCGATGGAATTGCCGATTTGATTGATATCGATGATGATAATGATGGTGTGATTGATGAATTGGAAATGGGTACATGTTCTGTAGAACCAGTTTGTACGACGTTCCCTCCAAATAATTCGTATGCTATTACTAGTTCAGGATGTTTGGGCTGGACATCTATTAATGGAAATTTTGACTTTATACAACCTTATAATGGCAAACCAATTTTTGACCAACAAGGATCCGCCAATCCATTATATGGATTGATGCGAAAAACGTATAAAACCGTTTCAAATGTAGGTTATAGTTTTACAGTTGGGTTATATTCGGGACAATTTTTAGTAAATGATGGTATTACACCTATTTTAAGAGCGGTTAACGCTACAAGTGGTGCAACAATTACTTCTGTGAATTTAAATGCCGCAACCAATACGACCCTTAATTTTACGGCAGTTTCTGATTCAACTCGAATTGAGGTGGGATATCCTACCGCTGCAAGTTCCAATATAGGGAATATCTTTTGGTATCCTTTAGATCTTATTGTTACGTCTAATTGTGGAGATATCGATACGGATGGTGATAGCATTCCAAATAGATTAGATCCTGATTCAGATGGCGATGGCTGTAGCGATGCTTTAGAAGCGGGCGCTACTACTTCTACTACCGCCAATTTTGCTTTTGCAGGGCCTTATGGAGTTAATGGATTAGCCGATGCCAAAGAAACATCAGTAGATAATGGAACTATTAACTATGGTTCTAATTATGCGCCTTATGCGCTTTCTGCAAATATAGCAGCGTGTAGAGATAATGATGGCGACGGCATCATGGATTTTAATGATGTGGATGATGATAATGATGGGGTATTAGATGCTACCGAATCACCTTCTTGTTTTTATAACGCTTCGGAATGGTTGAGTGGCAATCGATCGAATATTTCAGTTACTACCTTATTGGGAATGAATACTACATATAACAAATTGAGCAAATTAGGTGATGGAGATAATGGAACGGCTACGGCTAATTATGCGGTTCAATTTAATGCGACTACATCAGCTCCTGCGGTAGTATATGCATTTGATATGAATGTACCTGTAGAAATTAACAAATTATACCTTGGCTATATCAATACCAATACGCATTTCAATGCCAATACATTCTTGAGATTGCAAGGCTCTAATGATAATGTATCTTGGACCAATTTAAATGATAGTTTAGCTTATAATACGACTACCACCACAAATGGTGCTACAACAGTTCCAGGAGTAGCAGGTACTAATAATGCCAATATTTTCCCAGTAACAAGAAATGCAGGTAGATATAGATATTATAGAATATTGTGGTCTAGTGGTGGTGGAATTAATGCCAATGGAATTTCAAACGAAGTTTATTTTGAAACACCTAGTACCTATAATGTCAATTTGAATCCAAAAGCCACTTGTACTGAGGATGGCGATAAGGATAAAAAATTCAATCATTTGGATACCGATAGCGATGGTGATGGTTGTAGCGATGCCTTAGAAGCTGGCGCTACGACCTCTACTACGGCTAATTTTACCTTTGCAGCGCCTTTTGGAACCAATGGGTTGGCGGATGCTAAAGAAACCTCGGTGGACAATGGCATTGTGAACTATAATGTAACCTACGATCCGTATGCGACATCATACAATCTAGCTATTTGTAAAGATTCGGACAACGATGGCGTTTCGGATTTAATTGATATCGACGATGATAATGACGGTATTTTGGATGCAGTAGAATCCCCTTCTTGTTTTTATTCTTCAGCCGAATGGCTTTCTGGCGATAGAACGACAACAACGGTATCTACAAATCTTACAATGAATACAACATATAATAGTCCAGCTAAATTGGTGGATGGAAATATTGAAACGACGGGTGTTAACTATGCGGTTCAGTTTAATGCTACAACTACGAGTCCTTCGGTTGTATATGCATTTACGATGCCTGTTCCCGTTGAGTTGCGAAGAATTTATTTGGGCTATATAAATACCAGCACCCATTTCAATGCAGGTACATTTTTAAAGCTACAAGGCTCAAATAATAATTCGATTTGGACCGACTTGAGTGATAGTATTGCCTACAATACCACGGTAACAATTATGGGAGTAACTACAATTCCAGGGGTATTAGGTACAAATAACGCCAATATTTTCCCAGTAAATAAAAATCAAGGTACCTACAAATTTTATAGAATTTTATGGACGAATGGCGGTGGTATCAATACCACGGGTGTCTCTAATGAAGTATTTTTTGAGACTCCTACTACTTATAATCAAAGTTTGAATCCAAAACCGAGCTGTGGAGATGACACCGATGGTGATGGAATCTACAATCATTATGATTTGGACAGCGATGGCGATAGCTGCAGCGATGCCTTAGAAGGAAATTCCACAGCGAGTAAAACCGCTAATTATAAATTCTCTGGACCTTTTGGAACCAATGGATTAGACAATTCTTTGGAAACTCAACCCGATAATGGTACAATTAATTATACGAGTACTTATAGAGAGTACGCAGATACTAAAACAGTAAAAACATGTTTGGATAGTGATGGGGATGGTATACCAGATTATATTGATATCGATGATGACAATGATGGGGTGTTGGATATTACAGAGGCTGTTGATTGTCAGAGTAATAGTAATTATTCTATTGATATTGCAGTCGATATTAACTCCTCTTCTTATACTAATTGTTCTGGTAGTATCGATGGGCCAGGGGTTAATTTCTGGGGTTTCAATTTGGCGCCATTCACAGGTTCAAGATACATGGGCTTTCATTACCCAGAAAGAATGGGTGTTGCTATTCCTAGTGCGTCTCCAATGACACCAGGTGTTCAATATAAAGTCTCTGTAGCTACAGCCAATGCATCAATCAATGCGTGGAATAGTAATTTTTCAGCAAATATGGATATCTATGCAGGAACGGCTTCTTGTGGAACCGCTCAATTGATTGGAACCACAACCCGATTACCTGCTCCAGGCAATGTAGGCTCTGTAACGCCTTGGAAAAATGATGAACTTGTTTTCACACCCAATGACGCATACACCCATTTGACCTTTGTTCCTAATCAAGCTGCAGCGGGGTGGGGGTATCTTTTAGTAGATGGTCTTAATGTAGGTGAATATATGACACCAGAAAAATGTGAAGCGTTAAATGACACAGATGGCGATGGTATAATCAATTCATTGGATACTGATAGCGATGGCGATGGCTGTAGCGATGCAAATGAAGCGGGCGCAACTACTGCTACTACTGCTAATTTTGTATTTTCGGGTCCTTATGGAAATAACGGTTTGGCCAATTCAAAAGAAACGGTAGCTGATAATGGGGTAATTAATTATTCGTCAACATATTCTGAATATGGATTAGATAAAAACACGAATTCTTGTGCCGATACCGATGGCGATGGAATAAAAGATATTGTCGACATTGATGATGATAATGATGGAATTACCGATATAGATGAGAGTGTACTTCTTTGTAATGGTGATTTAATTAGACCTACTGCAGCAATAGCCAATTCGATTTATCCAGGATCTCCAGCTAGTCTTACTATAGAAGCCAATGGTCTTATTGGAAATGGATTGTCTGCAACCGTGTCAAGCCCAGGTGTTCTTGCGGACAATTGGCTAATGTTGCATCCAGAGACCACAGGATTTCTTCAATATACGATGCCTTCGGGCTCTAGGGTATCGGGTGTTGTTTTATGGGCGCCAGATTTAACGAATTATGGAGGAGGGGATGCCCCACTTAAAGATTTTACAGTAACATTAACGTATGACGGAGGGAAAACATATACTTCTCAAATGTTTACCACACTTATTCCTACAGGAAGTGGATCGTTGACACAAGCTCAAGTATTTAATTTGAAACAATCGTTTAATAATGTTACTTCCATTCGATTGAATATTTCCGCAGGATGGTTTGATGATACTAATCTTAACACTAGCTTTGTGAGTACATCTTCTGGAGTCACAATTAATTCAGCCTATAACATGTCATTAGCAGAATTTAGAGCCTTCTGCAACGCATACACCGATCAAGATAGTGACAATGACGGTATTCCGAATAGACTAGACCTGGATAGTGATAATGATGGCTGTAGTGATGCCTATGAAGGTGGATCTACAACCTCAACGACCGCTAATTATAAATTCACAGGCACTATGGGTACCAACGGGTTAGACAATTCGAAAGAAACCGCTACCGATAATGGTGTCATTAATTATAATTTGACGTATAATTATGTAAAAGATTCTACTATTAAATCTTGCTTAGATACCGATGGTGATGGCGTTAAAGATATAGATGATTTAGATGATGACAATGATGGAGTATTAGATGTTGTAGAATTTTGTCAGACGCCTGCATTAAAAATCCTATTTGCAGGATCTGCAGAAACAGCTACTCAAATGAGTGCTAATTTTTATGCAGAGTTTAATAATAATAAGCCTTCTGGAGCAGTTATTACTCAGTCAAATATTATTGAATCAGCCAATGTGCCAGCTGGATTTTATGATGGGTATGATATGGTTGTGTTTGGTGGTGGAGCATGGGCTACTTATCATCAAAATCATTGGGATGCACTAGAAAAAGCAATTAAAAACAAAACAAGTAAAGCGTTTGTAATCCAATCTGATAATTGTTGTAATGTGTCAAATAGAACATCAATGATTAATTTGTTAAATAGTGTCCATGGAACTAATTATTCTATATCAGGTGCTTACGAGTCTGGTCCAGCGTTTCCTCGGAATGTGCCTAATTCCTATTCTCAATATTTCACATCAGCTCAAACTCTTTTAGGAGAAGCTTATTATGCAATAGCGGGTGTTGCTTCATCTGATATCTTATACAGAGCATCGACTAATGCTACTTTAGCATTTGCAGGAATGAAACAATTACCAGGGACAACCGATAAAAATAGATTTTTAGTATGGTATGCAGATGGAACTCCAACTCAAGCCGCTGCATGGTATAATACTAACAAGAATAAAATGGCACCACCTATTTATGATGCATTTAGTAACAATAATTATATTGATTGCGATACCGACGGCGATGGAATTCCTAATAGATTAGATCCAGACAGTGATAACGATGGCTGTAGCGATGCTTTTGAAGCAAGTGCGACGAAGTCACTTACCACAAACTATACCTTCCCAGCGCCTTATGGCACCAACGGATATGCCGATGCAAAAGAAACTACGCCAGACAATGGTGTAGCTAATTATATCAGTACCTATTCCAATGCTAGAGATTCAAGTACTAAATTCTGTTTGACCCCAGATTTTTCTGGAAACAACGGAATTGAAGGTAATGTGTTGAACCTATGTCAGCAAAATGGTGGATCGCGTCAGCTAGTAGCTACACCTACGCCTGCCAATAGTGGAGCGGTTATCAAATGGTATACAGTCCCTACGGGTGGTACAGCTTCTACTACAGCACCTACAGTTAGTTTGACCAATACTGGTATGGTTTCATATTGGGCTACTCAAACGCTAAATGGTTCTGAAGGACCTAGAGCAGAGATTGTGGTTCGTGTTAATGCCTATCCAGCAGTACCAACAGCTATAATTGGAGCTACATCTGTAGATTCTAATAGTGTCAATATTCATAGTGTGCTTCCAGTAGCCAATGCTTCGGGTTATATATGGACCTTGCCTAGTGGATGGAAAGGAACCTCTTCGTCTAACTTTATGACAGATACAGCCGGTTCTAATGGCGGTGTTATTTATATAAAAGCTACCAATAACGGTTGTAATAGCGATTCGGTGATATTGAATGTTAATGTTCGTTCTGCAAAACCAAATATTTCTAATAATAAAACGATATACTGTCAAAACGATACCGCGCAGCAATTAGTAGCCGTGGGATCAAATTTGAAATGGTATACATCTCCTACAACGACTACGTTTTCGACTACAGCACCTACGCCTACTACAGCAGTAGCGGGGTCATACTCTTATTTCGTATCACAAACTGTAAATGGAAATATGAGTGATCGCGCCGAAATTATAGTAACCGTAAATCCTATTCCTGCTCAGCCAGGCGTAATTGTTGGCCCTACTGCGGCCAATATAGGAGATACTGTTACCTATTTTGTGACAGGATCTTCTGTAGATTCAGGCTTTGTATGGACGAAGCCATCTACATGGACTATATTGTCTACAAACACAAATAAAGATACCATACGATTTATTGTTGGAACTCCTAATGCGGGAGAAGTATCGGTTGTTAAAAAAGACACAAACAGTTGTTCTAGTTTAGCACAAAAAATTACCATTAAACCTGCAGGGCCAAATACCAATGGCAATACAGGATTGATAAATGATACGATTAAATATTGCCAAGGATTTACAGCTAATCAATTAACGGCTTCGTTGAACCCAATCAATAATGGTGGAAAAATATTCTGGTACACCTCGCAAACAGGGGGTACAGGCGATACTTTGGCACCTACGCCGTCTACAGTTTCCGCTATTACTACTACCTATTGGGTAGGACAAACGGTGAATGGGGTAGAAAGTGATCGTTCAAAAATTGTAGTCGTGGTTAATCCTTCGGCTAATCAACCCAATCCAATCGTTGGATCTACTACCGTTACCAGCAATACATCTTATACATATTCTGTAACTGCAGTAGTAGGCGCTACCAGCTATACTTGGACAAAACCAAATGGTTGGTCAGGAACTTCTACTACCAATTCGATTACATTGCTTACGGATACTACATCAAAAGATACCATTACGGTTACTGCAAATATCGGAACATGTAGTAGTGCATCACAAAAACTTATTGTTTCTCTTATTCCACAAAACCCTACTGCAGTTGACTCTGTGGTGTTCTGTCAAAATACAGCTGCTACAGCGCTTACCGCTTCTTTGAATCCAACAAACAATGGAGGTAAATTGAAATGGTATACTGCTATAACAGGTGGAACGGGCGATACGACAGCTCCTACTCCTTCTACCCTTAATCCAGGTACAACATTCTATTATGTGTCTCAGACCGTAAATGGCGCAGAAAGTGGTAGAACGCCTGTAAAAGTGATTGTGAACCCATCATTGAACCAACCAAATGCAATAGTAGGGCCAAATGCAGTATTAGCTAATACAGCTTATACCTATAGTGTAGGAGCTGTAAGTGGAGCTACGAGCTATACTTGGACAAAACCAAATGGTTGGTCAGGAACATCTACTACAAATACATTAAACGTTACTACAGATACTTCTATAGGAATTATTTCTGTGGTAGCTAATGGAACAACTTGTAGTAGTGTGGCTCAGACATTGACAGTAACAAAAATGCCGAATAATCCATCAAGTGGTTTGACAGGAGATTCTATTGTGTATTGTCAAAATGCTACAGCTACTGCGTTGGCAGCCAGTTTAAATCCTGCGAATAATGGAGGTACATTAAATTGGTATACAACACCAACAGGTGGCACGGCAAGTGCTACAGCACCGACACCTAGTACAAGTACGGCAGGAACTACATTCTTCTATGTATCTCAAACAGTAAATGGTGTTGAAAGTGGACGAACAGCGATTAAAGTAGTTGTAAATGCCGCTCCAAATCAACCTAATGCTATTGTGGGCGCATCAACGGTTTCTGCTAATACTGCATACACATATAGTATCACTGCTGTTACAGGTGCTACAAGTTATACTTGGACGAAACCAAATGGTTGGACTGGAACATCTACCACCAATACATTAAATATAACAACTGATACAACTACTTCGGGAACGGTTACGGTTGTTGCAAATATTGGGTCATGTAGCAGTCTTCCTCAGACATTGACAATTTCGGCTTTGCCAAATAATCCAACTAGTGGTTTGACAGGAGATTCAATAGTGTATTGTCAAAATGCTACAGCTACTGCTTTGGCAGCCAGTTTAAATCCTGCGAATAATGGAGGTACATTAAATTGGTATACAACACCAACAGGTGGCACGGCAAGTGCTACAGCACCGACACCTAGTACAAGTACGGCAGGAACTACATTCTTCTATGTATCTCAAACAGTAAATGGTGTTGAAAGTGGACGAACAGCGATTAAAGTAGTTGTAAATGCCGCTCCAAATCAACCTAATGCTATTGTGGGCGCATCAGCAGTATCTGCTAATACAGCATATACTTATAACGTAACGGCGGTAAGTGGAGCTACGAGCTATACTTGGACGTTGCCAAATGGTTGGTCAGGAACTTCTACCACCAATATCATCAATATTAATACCTCTTCAACTACTACAGGAACATTAACGGTAGTAGCGAATATTGGCACTTGTAGCGGTTTACCTCAAACGTTAACTATTTCAACGTTGCCAAATAATCCAACAAGTGGTTTGACAGGAGATTCAATAGTGTATTGTCAAAATGCTACAGCTACTGCTTTGGCAGCCAGTTTAAATCCTGCGAATAATGGAGGTACATTAAATTGGTATACAACACCAACAGGTGGCACGGCAAGTGCTACAGCACCGACACCTAGTACAAGTACGGCAGGAACTACATTCTTCTATGTATCTCAAACCGTAAATGGTGTTGAAAGCGGACGAACAGCGATTAAAGTAGTTGTAAATCCTGTTCTTAGTCAACCAAATACGATTCAAGGAGCCAGTGCTGTTTCAAGCAACGCGAGTTATACCTATTCTGTGAGTTCGGTTCCAGGTGCTACAAGCTATACTTGGACCAAGCCAAATGGTTGGTCAGGAACTTCTACTACGAATTCTATAGCATTATTGACTGATACTTCTTCTGGAGTGATAACGGTTACAGCAAATCTAAATAATTGTAGTAGTGCTCCTCAAACTTTGACGGTAACAAAAATGCCTAATAACCCAACAAGTGGCGTTACAGGTGACTCTGTTGTTTATTGTCAAGGAGCTAGTGTTATTCCATTAACAGCCAATTTAAATCCTTCTAACAATGGAGGAACCTTGAATTGGTATACGGTAGCTTCAGGCGGAACGGCAAGTGCTTCAGCACCTTCCCCATCTACACTTTTCCCAGGAACTACATTGTATTATGTATCTCAAACTGTAAATGGTGTAGAGAGTGGGCGTACAGCTATTAAAGTGGTTGTAAATGCTGCTCCAAATCAGCCGAACGCTATTTCGGGACCAACGGCGGTAAGTGCCAATACAAATTATTCATATAATATTGGAGCGGTAACAGGAGCTACGAGCTATACCTGGACATTGCCAAATGGCTGGACAGGAACCTCTACGACGAATATCATCAATATTAATACCTCTTCAACTACGGCAGGAACGATTTCGGTTAAAGCAAATATAGGTGCTTGTAGTAGTGCCGCCCAATCTTTGAGTATAGGAGGTGCACCTGCGGAGCCAGATTTATCGGGAAATACAAATCTAGTAGGCGATTCTATCGTGTATTGCCAAAATGCAACGGCTACTCAGTTAACTGCAAGTTTAAATCCAGCAAATAATGGAGGAACGTTGAACTGGTATACTTCACCTACAGGTGGCACAGCAAGTGCTACAGCACCAACACCTAGTACAAGTACTGCAGGAACTTCATTCTTCTACGTTTCTCAAACCGTAAATGGCGTAGAAAGTGCACGAAAAGCGATTAAAGTAATTGTAAAACCAGCACCAAATCAGCCGAATTCAATTTCAGGACCTTCGTCTGTTTCGGCAAATACATCGTATACGTTCTCAATTAGTGCGGTACCAGGTGCTACAAGTTACACTTGGACATTGCCAAATGGCTGGACAGGAACTTCAAATACGACTTCAATCAATGCAACATCAAGCTCAATTACATCAGGTCTTGTATCGGTAACCGCTAATGTAGGAAGTTGTAGTAGTATCGCACAAAGCAAAATTATAGGAACATTACCAAATAATCCAACGACGAATATGAATGGTGATTCAACGGAATATTGTCAAGGAGCAACAGCAACACAGTTAGCCGCCAATTTAAATCCATCTAACAATGGAGGAACCTTGAATTGGTATACCGTAGCTTCAGGCGGAACGGCAAGTGCTTCGGCACCTACACCATCGACCTTGACGGCAGGTACAACGATGTTCTATGTATCTCAAACCGTAGGAGGGGTAGAAAGTAATCGTACGGCTATCAAAGTGGTTGTAAAAGCAGTGCCATCTCAAGCTAGTTTAACCACCGTTCAGCCTTCTTGTGCGGTAAATACGGCAACGGTTACGGTAAATGCACCAATTAATAGCGCATTTAAATATAGTATTGACAGCGTGAATTATAGTACAAATACAACATTTACTGGTGTTCTTTCAGGTGCCAAAAAAGTATATGTAAAAGATACTACTTCGGGTTGCTTTAGCTCGGTAGCTACTACGATTAATGTAGCTCCAGCAGCTCCAGCCAATCCTACGATACAAATAACACAACCTAGTTGTCAGTCGGCTACAGGTTCTATCTCTATCTCAGCGCCTACAGGTTCAAATTACATCTATTCCATCGATAGTATTAATTACCAATCGAATGCGAATTTTACAAGTGTAACTGCAGGAACCTATAGAGTACGTGTAAAAGATATTGCTGCAAATTGCGCTACCGATACAGGTACAAAAGCAATTATCAATTCCTTCTCGGGCACCCCAAGCCAACCAGGAACTATAACAGGACCTGTCAATCCAGCGATTGGATCTACAGTTATCTATAGTATAGATACAGTGGCAGGCGCTTCGTCATATACTTGGACGGTACCAACAGGCTGGAATATCACTTCAGGTCAAAATACCAAGTCTATTTCAGTAGTGGTAGGTAGTTCAGGAGGAACGATTTCGGTAAAAGCGAATAATAATTCAGGATGTAGTAGTGCAGCACGCTTACTAGATGTGAACAAATTGCCAGCGAAACCAATTATTGACCCAGCCAATTCAAACATAGTTGGTAATACCATTACATATTGTCAAGGAACCGTAGCAACTCCATTAAGAGCGGATTCTACGGTGTCGGGTGCTATGATAAAATGGTATACGGGTACCGATTCTGCGTCGGCGAGTAGTGCAGGAGCAATAGATACGGGATCGGTGGGTCCTATTCCATCTACTGCGGTAGGAAATACACAAACCATGTATTGGGTAAGTCAAACCGTGAATGGTGAAGAAGGAATCAAAGCATTGATTATCGTAAAAGTAAATCCTACGCCATCTCAACCGAATGCGATTGTAGGTAATACCATTGTATTGGCGGGAAGCGCTCAAATTTACTCTGTAAATGCAGTACCTGGAGCAGCCAGCTATACTTGGACCTTACCAAGTGGTTGGAGTGGAACGTCTACGACAAACTCTATTAATACTATAGTTGGTACATTGGGTGGAACGATAAAAGTAAAAGCAAATATAGGAAACTGTTCTAGTCAAGAACAAACCTTGAATGTGAACATTAAGCCATCCACAGTAGATATTACGTCCAATACAAACATTGTTGGAAACACGATAACGTATTGTCAAGGCGCTACACCAAATCCATTGACGGCAGTAGGTATCAGCGGTAGTACATTGAAATGGTATGACAGTGATGGTACGACGGTATTAGCTGGAGCTCCTACACCAAGTACCGAGTTTGTACAAATAAAAACATATTATGTGTCTCAAATTGTAAATGGTGTGGAAAGCGATAAAGTAGCAATCAACGTAAAAGTTAATTCAGCACCGTCTCAACCCAACCCAATTCAAGGAGACACCCTTGTAACAAAAGGAAGTTCGAAAACTTATACGGTAGCGGCTGTTCCGGGCGCTACGAGTTATACATGGACGTTGCCAAACGGCTGGACGGGAACTTCTTCGACGAATAGCATCACGGTAGTAGCGGATTCTTTAGGAGGCGTTATCACGGTAAAAGCAAATTCGGCAAATTGTTCAAGTCCTATTCAGTCCTTGATAGTTCGAGTAAATACAAATACGGATTCGGATGGTGATGGCATTCCAGATAGTGAAGAGAAAGGAGGAGGGAGTTCACCAAAAGATAGTGATGGTGATGGTACTCCAGATTATTTAGATCCAGATAGCGATAACGATGGTATTCCTGATAATCAAGAAGATTCAGGATGTACAGGAACTTCTCCATGTACACCAACGGATAGCGATGGTGATGGCATTCCAGATTACATTGACTCGGATAGTGACAATGATGGGATCAAAGACTCCGTAGAAGATAATGGATGTAATGGCGTTTTCCCATGTAATCCAACGGACACAGACGGTGATGGTGTTCCTGATTACAGAGATTTAGACTCCGATGGTGATGGCATTCCAGATAGTGAAGAGAAAGGAGGAGGTGTTAATCCAAGAGATACAGACGGTGATGGCATTCCTGATTATAGAGATTTAGATTCCGATGGTGATGGCATTCCAGATAGTATCGAAAAAGGTAGTGGTTCGACTCCAAAAGATAGTGATGGTGATGGTATTCCAGACTATTTAGATCCAGATAGCGATAATGATGGTATTCCTGATAATCAAGAAGATTCAGGATGTACAGGAACTTCTCCATGTACACCAACGGATAGCGATGGTGATGGTATCCCTGATTACATTGATACGGATAGCGATAATGATGGAATCAAAGACTCTGTAGAAGACAATGGATGTAATGGCGTTTTACCATGTACACCAACGGACACAGATGGTGATGGTATTCCAGATTATAGAGATTTAGACTCCGATGGTGATGGCATTCCGGATAGTATCGAAAAAGGTAGTGGTTCTTCTCCAAGAGATACCGATGGTGATGGCATTCCAGATTACAGAGATTTAGATTCTGACGGCGATGGTATTCCAGATAGTATCGAAAAAGGTAGTGGTAGTTCTCCAAGAGATAGTGATGGTGATGGTATTCCAGATTATCTTGATCCAGATTCCGATGGCGATGGCATCCCAGATGCTAATGAAGATTCTGGCTGTACAGGTATTGCACCATGTACTCCAACGGACACAGATAGCGACGGCATTCCTGATTATTTGGATCTAGATAGTGATGGTGATGGTATTCCTGATGCTATTGAAGATACGGGTTGTAATGGAACCATACCTTGTACTCCTTCGGATAAAGATGGCGATGGTATTCCTAACTATAAAGACCTGGATAGTGATGGTGATGGTATTCCAGATTCTGTAGAAAAAGGAAATGGTACAACGCCACAAGACAGTGACGGCGATGGTATTCCTAATTATTTAGATTTAGATTCGGATAATGACGGGATATTGGATGCTTATGAAAATCAAGTTTGCCCAACGGCTGTTGTTCTATGTGATACGGATGGCGATGGTATTCCAAACTATATCGATTTGGATAGTGATGGCGATGGTAAATCGGATGTCAGCGAAGCAAAAGGAACTGATGCTAATAATGATGGTAAAGCAGATGGTACTATAAATTCAGATGGTGTTCCTAGTTCAGCAGGTGGTGGACTAACGCCTCCAGATGCTAATAATGATGGAAAAACGGATCCATATGATATTGCTGGAACTATAGATACCGATGGTGATGGAATTCCAGATGCTGTAGAAAAAGGCAATGGTACTACTCCACAAGATACCGATGGTGATGGTATTCCAAACTATTTAGATTTAGATTCGGATAATGATGGAATATTAGATGCATATGAAAATAATGTATGTGTGCCTTCTGTAGTGTTGTGTGATATTGATAGCGATGGTATTCCAAACTATATGGATTTGGATAGCGACAACGATGGTATTCCAGATGTCATTGAATCTAATGGAAAAGATGATAATGGTGATGGAAAAGCGGATGGTGTTTCTAATTCAAAAGGTATTCCTTCGTCTGCTAATAATGGCAATACGCCGCCGAATACGGATTCATTAGGATATACAGACCCTTATGATTTGGATAGCGACAACGATGGTATCCTAGATAGTGTTGAAAAAGGCTCTAATGGTTCTAAACCAAGAGATACCGACGGCGATGGTATTCCAGATTATAGAGATTTAGATTCAGATGGTGATGGTATTCCAGATCAAGAAGAAAGTCAATTAGAAGATTGTGATAAAGATGGAACTGTAGATTATTTGGATCCAGATAATTGTGATGGTGAATTGCCAAATTACATTTCTCCAAATGGAGATGGAGCTAATGATAAATTTGTCATTCCTTCGTCTATCCTAAAGAAATATCCAAACTTAAGATTGAGTATATATAATCGATGGGGTAATATGGTATGGAGAAGTAATGGCGTTTATCAAAACAATTGGGGTGGTGAGCATTACGATGCATCGAATTTACCTGATGGCGTTTATTATTATATCATGGAATTGGAATCTACAGTTGAAAAAAATAAAACTGGATTCATTCAAGTTATGAGACATTAAAAAAAATAAGGATGGTTTAAAAAGCCATCCTTATTTTTTTAATTTATGATGTCTAAATGGAAGCCTTCTATATATTAATGGAAAAGATTTTAAATCAACGATGTTTACTAGTTTTCAATAATAGTATTAATTTTACCTATATTCAAAATAGAACTTAGTATAGTTACAAGAATTGTATTATTAAAATGAAGTGTTTTAAACTTTATATTTCTGAAATTTGTATTTATATTTAATCTATTTATATGTATTTTTGCATTGAGAAATAAGTCAATCGGGCTATCGCTGGATATTTATCGAGAGGAAAGTCCGGACAGCACAGAGCACCATACCACCTAACGGGTGGGCGTATTGAATAAATATGACGGAAAGTGTAGCAGAAAATAACCGCCTCTTTTTGAGGTAAGGGTGAAAATGTGTGGTAAAAGCACACGTATTTATTTGGTAACAAATAAATAGTATAAACCCTATGGGCTGAAAGACCAAATATATCTTGTATAGGATTGCTCGTCCTTTTTTGTGCCAAAAGCCAATAAGCAAGAAGGGTAGGTTGATATACTTTGAGGGCGACCTCAAGGATAGAGAAATGATAGTCGCTTAATTTTTTAAGTACAGAATCCGGCTTATAGATTGATTTATTTCTTTTGTTTATCCATTTTGTTAAAAAAAATAAATAATTTAGTTTTTTTAAACATTAACATTACAAAAATTAAACTAATTTTGCATTAAGTTATCAAAAAGTAAAATTTATTTATTAACCCCAAATTAAAAATAAAAAAAATGAAAAAATTATTTATCATCACAATCTTGATTTTTAGTTCATTAGGCTTACATGCTCAAAAAGCTAAGAAAGTGAAAGCCAAAGCTAAACAAGCTGAAGCAGTTTCGGTGGCTCCAATTTCTAAGGATGCTGCTATTTTTTTATCTAACGAAACGTTGGACTATGGTGAAATCAAAAAAGGTTCTGAAGGAACAAGAGAATTTGACGTTATGAACAAAGGTGCTCAACCTTTATTATTAACGGGTTGTTCTGGTTCTTGTGGTTGTACTGTTCCAACTTGTCCTCGTGAACCAATCATGCCAGGTAAAAGTGCAAAAATTTCAGTTAAATATGATACTAATCGTGTTGGTCCAATTAATAAAATTGTAACCATTATGAGCAACGATCCATCAAATCCTTCAAAAACAGTTGCTATAAGAGGTACTGTAATTGAATAGTTTTTTATTGATTATAAACATAAAAGGTCTTCTTTTTAGAAGACCTTTTTTTATTTAACAAACATTAAAATAAAGAATAAATCGTTAAAAATAACTAGCATTCTTTTTTTTTTTATCATCTTTGCAGTTTACTGTTCAAAATAATTATTTTTATATTATTTCAATGCATAACATTCTAATTAAATTACTATATATAATACTATTTTCATTAATAATAAATAGTAACTTATTCGCCCAATCAAAAACATATAACATAGCTTCTATTCGTGTCGAAGGAACGGAAAGTCTTGATAAATCTATAGTATCAGCATTATCTGGATTAAGGGTAGGGAACGATTTGAAAATTCCAGGAAATGATATTGCTTTAGCAATTAAAAACTTATGGAAACAAGGGCTTTTTAGTCATATCGAAATTGTCGCAGATCGTTTTCAAAGTGAAAACATCTATTTGTTAATTAAAGTTGAAGAAAAACCTAAATTAAGTAAGTATCGAATCGTGGGAGTTCGAAAAGGTGAAGTAGATGATTTAAGAGGAAAAATTGCGCTAAAAGTTGGAACTATTGTAAATGAAAATTTAAAAAAATCCATCGAAAATACAGTTAATGCGTATTATAAAGAAAAGGGATTTATCAATACAAAAACAGATATCAAACTAGAAAACGACTCGACGGCAAAAACGGTTACTTTAACAATCAAAATCGAAAGAGGATTGAAGTATAAAATTAAAGATATTTATTTTATTGGTAATGAAAATGCTAGCGATTCTAGATTGAAGAAGTCGATGAAGGAAAATAAAGAGGGTGCAAGTATCAAATTTCTAGAAATGCTTAAATTTAAAAAGCATTTCAAAGATACAACGTGGACTTTTTATGAACGACTTGGTCATATTAACCCAAAAAATGTAAAACAATTTTTCTCCGAATTTATTAGCCCTAATATTTTTAGAGGCGCTAAGTATAATCCGGATGATTTAAAAAGTATAGACCGAAAAGCGATTAAAGAATTCTATGCCTCAATAGGACATCGTGATGCTGAAATTATTTGGGATACGGCTATAATAGAATCCAATCAAAAAGTAACTTTATTTATTAAAGTCAATGAAGGTAAAAAGTATTTTTACAGAAATATTACTTGGATTGGTAATACAAAATATTCAGATACCGTCTTAAATAACTTTTTAAGAATTCAGAAAGGCGATATTTATAATTCTGAAAAAATGCAAGAACGATTAATTCAAAGCCAAGCTGGAGATGACATTAGTTCGTTGTATATGGATGATGGATACTTGTTTTTTAGAATTGATCCAGTTGAGGTTTCGGTTGTAAATGACAGTATAGATATTGAAATGCGAGTTTATGAAGGAGCGCAAGCCACAATAAATAATGTAACCATTTCCGGTAATGAAAAAACAAACGAAAAGGTTATCCGAAGAGAATTACGAATCCGTCCTGGCGACAAATTTGATCGTTCTAAATTAATTCGTACACAAAGAGAAATTGCGGCACTTGGATTTTTTAATCCTGAGGCAATGCAGATTATTCCAAAACCAAAAGAAAATGGAACAGTTGATATCGATTTAATCGTTGAAGAAAAACCATCGGATCAATTACAATTATCTTTAGGATATGCTAATTTTATTTATGGTCAGGTTGGGATTAATTTTACCAATTTTTCTATACGAAATATTTTTAACAAAAAATATTGGAAACCATTACCGAGTGGTGATGGTCAAAATTTGGGTATTAATATTCAATCTTCTGGTCTTCAAAGTCAAATTTTCAATTTGTCATTTACCGAGCCATGGCTTGGAGGCAAAAAGCCAACTTCTTTGACGGTGTCAGGAACGCATAGTCGATTTAATAACGTAATTGGTACTAGTATTTCAGGAAGTTATATTCGTACGATTGGTTCGGTGGAAGTCGGTACGCGTTTAAAATGGCCTGATGATTATTTTACAGCATTTATTGGACTTACAATGGAAAATAACCGATTAGTAAACTATCCTGGTTTTTTTGCTAACTTTTCCGATGGAAATGTAAATAACTTATATGCACGTTTTACACTAACCCGAAATTCACTTCAAGGTCCAATTGGGCCACAATTATATCCAACAAGTGGGTCAAACATAAGTTTCTCGATTCAAGCAACATTACCTTACTCTAAAATGTTTAAAAGTAGGGATTTAGATTATAGTAATCCAGAGTTGTCTTTAAGTACCCGTTGGAGTTGGATAGAATATCACAAATGGAAGTTTAACGGTGATTTCTTCACACCACTTGTTGGTAATTTAGTAGCTCGAGTAAATTTAAAATTTGGTACGCTTGGTTATTATAATAGCAGTTATGGAATTTCTCCTTTTGAAAGATTTCGACTTGGTGGCGATGGTTTAGTAATGTTTAATCAGTTTGGGCAAGAAACGTATGCTTTAAGAGGATATAATGACAATGAAGTAACTGTAAATGAAAATGGTCAGTTTTTTCAAGGGGCTACGGTTTTTAATAAATACACGATGGAGTTAAGATATCCGATTTCATTAAATCCGCAATCAACAATTTATGCGATGCTATTTGCTGAAGCAGGAAATGGCTGGGAAGGCATTCGTAATTTTGATCCATTTAAAGTCAAAAAATCTTTTGGAACAGGGGTTCGATTTTTCTTACCGATGTTTGGATTACTTGGTTTTGATTATGGTTTTGGTGTGGATAAAGAGGTTCCAAGTAACTTACAAAGTGGAAGTATTTTTGAGAAATATGGTAAATTCCGATTTATTTTAGGTTTCGAACCACAATAATCATATCTTTTATTTATGGCTATTAAGGCACATTTTAATACCATTCCCATTCCAATTGAAAAAATTAGAATTTTCAATAAACTGATTGACGATTACTACGGTTTTAAAGAAAAGTTAAAAGAAATTATTTCTTTTGAACCTAATCTTGAGGGCATCGTTGAATCAAGTAAAATTAAAAATCAAAATTTTAATCAAAGATGTTTATTAAAAGAAGTTTTAGAACAGAATTATAAATCTTTAGCATCTCCTATTGAGGTATTGAAGAATATTGAAACTTTAAAAAAAGAGGGGTTAGCAATAGTTACTGCGCATCAGCCAAATTTATTATTAGGGCCTTTTTATACAATTTCTAAAGCGGTTTCAATAATTGCGTTAAGCCAAAAATTGAATAATTTAAATATTGGATTTCATTATTCTCCTATATTTGTCATTGGTTCAGAAGATCATGATAAAGATGAAATATTGAATGTTACAATTTCTTCCAAAAAATACAATTTTAACACAGATTATGAGGGGCCTCTAGGAGCGATGGAAAATTCGAATCAATTAAAAGAATTGGTCGATTTTATATTATTTGAATTAGGAGATACAGTAAATACACTTGATTTAAAAACTGCAATCAAAGAAGCGTATAATCGAAATTCATTAGCCGAAGCTACTCAATATTTATTGACTTCAATTTTTGGCAAATATGGTCTTATTGTGCTTGATCTTAATTTGCCATGTGTTAAAAATGCAGTTTACCCAATATTTCAAAAAGAATTAGAAAGTAATTGGGTTCAAAATGTAACAAAAAAGAAGGTGGAATGGCTTTCCGCAAATTATTATGTTCAAGCACCGCCACAAGACTGCAATTTATTTGACATTTCTGATGGAAAACGAATTAAAATTCGTCGTGATTCAATGGATGATATTTCAATTTATGATAAAAATCCTGAAAGATTAAGTCCAAATGTTATGTTAAGACCTATAATGCAACAATTCGTATTACCTTCCGTTGCATATATTGGAGGCGCTGCCGAAGTAGCGTATTGGCTTCAATTAAAAGATCTTTTTAAAGCGGCTGAAATTCCATTTCCTTTAATTTTATTAAGAGATATTTTTAATGTTTTGGATAAAAAAAATTATGAAAAGTGGAAAAAACTGGGATTGAATGAAACTGATTTATATCAAAAACGTATCTTTTTAGATAATGAATTTGTAAAGAAAAACAGTTTTGTTGATAGTTATACGGAAGCTCAGAAAAAGAATTTTCAAGAACGTATAACTGAAATAAAGTCAAAAATTATTGAAACGGATAAAACACTTGAAAATTCATTAAATGTTTTTGAACATGATATCGATAAAGCTTTTTTAAGAATTCAAAAAAAATGGCTACAAGCCGAGAAAAGAAAAAAACAATTTGAGCTTGATCAAATCCATAATATTAAAGATTTATTTTTTAAAGACGAGGTGATGCTGGAACGAATTGAAAGTTATTTTTCATATCATAAAACATATGGTACGGAATTATTGGATGAAATGATAAAGCAATCGGATGTATTTAATTATAATTTAAAATTAATAGTGGCTGATTAACACCTGATATAATAACAATGAAAGAAGTAGTTCGTCAATTATATTTTTTTTTAAAAGAATTTGAAAATCAAGAGGTTGCTATTAAACAAACGCAGTATATGCGAAATCAGTTTCCTTTTTTTGGATTGATGCGCAATGAAAGAAATTTGTATTTTAAAAAATTTCAAAGTGAGGTTCAATCAGTTAAGTCTATAGACGCAGTCATATTTTGCAAGGAATGTATTCAATATGATGAACGTGAAATGTGGTATATTGGTTTGGATTTTTTGATCAAAAATAAAAAGGTGTTGCTCCCAACGGATATTGAATTTATTTTTCATTTAATTATCGAGAGTAAATGGTGGGATGTCGTTGATTTAGCGGCGTCAAATCTTCTAGGTTATTTAGGAGAAATGGATGCAAATTGTCTAGAGAAAATTAAACAAGGGAAAAATCATAATGATTTATGGATTCGAAGGTCTTCAATAATTTTTCAGTTAAAATACAGATTGAAAACCGATTGGAATTATTTATCTGAAATTTCTTTAGAAATGTCATCAGAAAAAACCTTTTTTATAGATAAAGCGATAGGCTGGGCATTTCGCGAATATGCAAAAGTAAAACCTGATATTGTTAGAGCATTTATAGAAAATCATAAAAGTATATTAAATCCACTTTCCATTAGAGAGGGATTAAAACATTTAAAATCATAATAAAATGGATAATCAACAAAATAGAACAGAAATTGCACAATTGGGTGAATTCGGATTGATTCGTAAAATCAAGAGTTTAGCTAATCAAAATATAGATACAATTAAAGGAATTGGTGATGATGCGGCTGTTTTTAAAGTAAATCGCGAAAATGTATTAGTTTCAACGGATTTTTTAATTGAAAATATCCATTTTGATTTGACTTACACCCCATTAAAACATCTTGGTTATAAGGCCGCTATTGTCAATTTTTCAGATATTTATGCCATGAATGGAACGCCAAAACACATTACGGTTTCTATCGCAATTAGCAATCGATTTTCGGTTGAAGCCATTGAGACGCTTTATAGCGGTATACAATTAGCTTGTGAAAAACATGGCGTTGACATTATCGGTGGAGATACGACGTCTTCGGAGAAAGGTTTAATTATTTCAATTACCGTAATTGGTGAAGCCAATCAAAAAGATATCGTTTATCGAAATGGTGCCAAACCCGGCGACTTGATTGCGGTTACAGGAAACTTAGGTGCCGCTTATATGGGTTTACATATTTTACAAAGAGAAAAAGCCGTTTTTATAGCAAATCCTGAAATGCAACCAGAAATAGATACAAACAATGCGTATTTAGTTGAGCGTTTTTTAAAGCCTGAAAATCCAAGAAGTTTTATCCAATTTATTAATAATGAAAATATTAAACTAACTTCGATGATGGATGTAAGTGATGGTTTAAGTAGTGAGTTACTTCATATTGCAGAACAATCTAATGTTGGTTTTGAAGTTTTTGAAGCACAAATTCCAATTCATCCCAATACCGAAGCAATAGCGGAGCAATTCAAAATGGATCCTACAACTTGCGCCCTAAATGGTGGAGAAGACTATGAATTATTATTTACATTTGATCCCGCATTTGAGTCAAACTTTGAGTCCTTTGAAGGCATAACAATTATTGGTTCTATTAAACCTAAAGATTTTGGAACAAAATTGCATTCTAAAGGAAAGAATTTATATGATATTAAAGCGCAAGGTTGGAAAAGTTTTTAAATCACATAAAAAAACAACTAATTTTGATTTGAAATATGTATTTTAGCATATTTTTAATAGATTATGCAAAAAAGACACGCCATTGTAGTTGGAGCTAATGGACTTATAGGAAAAGAACTAACCCAATGCCTTATTGATAGTGATATATATGAAAAAGTTACATTAGTTTCTAGAAGGTATTTTGATGTAGAGCATCCTAAACTTGAACTTGAAGTTATTGATTATAGAGAGCTTCATAAACACTGGGAGCTTTTTACATGTGATGACTTATTTTATACATTAGGTACAACAATTAAAAATGCAGGTAAAAAAGATGCTTTTTTTAAAGTGGAATATGATTATTGTGTTAATATCGCTAAAATTGCGCATCATAATAAAGTGAAACAATTTTTATTAGTGAGTTCTAAAGGTGCTAATCCAAAATCATGGTTTTTTTATACAGCCACAAAAGGTAAAATTGAAGATAATTTAAAACAAATTGGCTATCCATCTTTACATATTTTTAGACCAAGTGTCTTGTTAGGTCAAAGAACAGAATTTCGTTTTCTTGAAAAAATTTCTCAAGGTTTTCTCAAAATGTTTAATTTCATGATGATTGGTTTTTTGAAAAATATAAAAGGAATGCCATCAAAAAGTTTAGCTAAAGCTATGGTTAAGCAGGCTTCAAAAAATGAAAAAGGAATTCATATTTACAGTAATCGTAAAATTCATGAAATGCTAAAGAATGGCTAAGAAAATTCTTATAGGAATTCTAACACTCTGTTTTAATTTCTATCTTTCTGCTCAGTTTGAAAAAAATGCCATTCGACAAACGGCTTCAGAGTCAGAAGTAGATTTGATTCAAGACTCTTTGCATACATATCTTAGGTTAACGCTATGTGGCGATGTGAATTATAATGAATCGCTTCAAAAATATACACAAAAAGATAATCTTTATCAACCTTCTTACAGAACATGGTTTCGGCAGATAAAACCATTGTTTTTTTTTAGTGATTTAGTTGTTGCTAATCTAAAATGCCATTTTCCTGACCCTATTCAAACATCAAAATATGAAGCAGCGCCTGATGCTTTTTTAGGCGAGTTGGCTTATTCAGGTTTTAATGTATTACTCCTCTCTAATGCTGCGGCAACATCAAAGTTTGCGGAAGTAAATCAAAATAATTTAGAAAAAATTGATAAATGGGGTTTTTACAGAACGGGTTTGTTTTTTAATTCCCTCGACCGAAAACGTAATTTCCCTTTAGTATTAGAAAAAAAAGATATTCGAATAGGTATTTTAAACTACTCTACAGATAGTATGTTTTATAATTTTCCGACTAAAACAGTGAGTTTTTTTGAGTTAGATACCGTTAAAAAAGATATTGAAAAGTCGCAAAAAATGCTCGTAGATTACATAATAATGTATATTGATTGGGGCAATTTTTCAGATTCACTTAAATTGTCAAATCATATTCAGTTAATTAATTTAGGGGTAGATGTTATTGTTGGAACCGGTCAGAAAGGTTTTACATCAGCGGATGTATTAGATTTTTCAGGAGGGCAAAAAAAGATAATTATTAATAGTTTAGGCGCGCTAAACTCGGACAGTACGTCAAGAGAAACGGACAAGAGTGCCATCATTGAAGTCATACTTAAAAAGAATAAAAAAACGCAAGCCGTTCGGATGCACGACATGGGATTTATTCCGATTTGGACGTTGATGGATCCAGAACGATATGCAGTCTTACCAATTAGTAATATTGAAGAGCGTCATATCGAAAATATTAATTTAAACTATCTGCAATATTCAAATATGAAAATTGCGTTAACAGATTTGAGATATGGTTTTTTTGATAAAATACCCGAAATCCATTATGATTTTAATGATCGTATTGTAAATGCTGTGGAAGAGACGGTTTTCTTTAGGAAAACGGTATTGATGGAGCAAGAAAAAATCAATGAAGCGTTTAGAGAAAAAGGCGTAAGCATTTATGCAAATATGTTTGGACAGATGCCTCCTCCTGAAGAAAAAGTTTCGAGATACATTATTCCTTTTGAAGATAATCTTAAAATTTATACCCCTAAAAAGAAAGTGATTAAATGGCAAAAAGCCATTGATCGTGACATGGATACCGTAGATTTTGTAAATGAAGCCAATGGAGTAACAAGTGTAAGAGCTAATAAAGTTTTTTATTCAAGAGAAAAAGATACAACAACGCCATTGACAAAAGCACAAATTCGAATTCGCGATTCTATAAAAAATTATAGAGACCGTTTTTATGTAAAAGATACCATTGCGGAGCAAAAAACAAAGCTCCGAAAAGAACGCGCCGAAGCAAAAAGAATTAAAGACAGCATTTATAAAGCGTCATTAAATCCAGATTATATTCCACAAATGGCTCCAATTTTTGAACCATTAGATCGTTCAAAAATAAGTAATTATAGAGAATCGAATCGGTCTGGGATATTTACAACCTCAGACCCAACGCAAGAGGAAAAAAGCCCTATAAAAGAAATTGAAGAGTATTTTATGATCCAATTTTATAGTTTTAGTAAGCCCCGTCCGGTTGCTCTAGATATAATGCCGTTTTTGGCAGGATATGAAATTCGGTTTGAAGAAGGTTTATATAGATATTATTTAGGGAGAACAAGATCGCCCCAAGTGGCTATTGAAATGTGTCGACAGATAATTTCAAAAGGTATAAAAGATGCTATGGTTATTAAATTTACAGACGGTAAACGTACTGTTTATAAAACTTTTGAATAATTATTTATGAATGCTATTCAAACGATTTTTGAGCCCGATTGTCCATTAATAAAATGTCAAGTAATTTTTCCTATTGGAAAATTAAATGAAATAAAAAAGCTTCAAAGTATGCTTTTTTCGCAGATGTTAATGAAAAGTACGTTGAGCAAAAATGCTTTTGAAATCCATTCGGTTTTGGATTTTTATGGAGCATCAATGGATTGTTTCTCTGGTCCCATGCATACGACTTTTGAAATTTATTGTCATCAAAAACATTGGAAAAACATCGTAGATTTATTGTTCGAAGTTTGTTATGAAGCAAAATTTGATGTTTCCGAATGGGACTTATTATTAAAAAAGAAAATTGAAGAATTAAAACAACTTCAGCTTCAAAATGATTGGCTTGCCGATAAAAAAATAATGACGTCTCTTTTTGGTTCTGAACATAATTTTGGATATATTCAAACAATAAATGATTATCAAAGTATTGATTTAGCGGATATAATTGATTTTTATAATGAAAAATGGCTAAATGCATCTCCAACTTTTTTTATTGCTGGAGGCATCGATAATTCGAGTGTAGAATATTTAGAAAAGCAATTACATTCGCATAAAAAACAGGCTATAATTGAATCTATAAAGTCAAAAATAACCTATTCGGAATCCGAACAAAATTCAAATTCAAAGCAGTATCAAGTTTCAATTCGTCTCGGCAAATTGTTCGAATGTAAAGATGAAATGGATTTTTTAACGTACGAAGTTTTTAATATGGCATTAGGTGGTTTTTTTGGCTCTGCTTTGATGCGTGAAATTCGACAGAAAAAAGGATTAACCTACGGTATTTATTCCTATTTACAAATGTATGCAAATCATGGCGCATTAATTGTTTCTCTTGAAACGGCACCTTCCAATCTGAAAATTGTGTTGGATGCAATTTTATTTATTTTTGATCGTTATTATAAAGATAAAGATTTATTTAATGAAGCCAAAAGGCAAGTCTATTCCAATTGGATTCGTTCGAGCAGCCAATCATTAAATGAAATAAAAAATTATGTACGTTTTCATAAAATGGGACTTGATTATAAAAAATATGAATCTTTAGTTAAAAAAATTGAATCCATTGAATTTGATTTAACTAAAAATAAATTGGGATTGGCTAGTGATTTGCAAATAGTTTATTTATAAAAATGATATTACGTTTTTTTTATCTCTTTTTATCTTTAATTTTAGCTGTAAATAATTTTGCTCAAACGTATAATGCGCCTTCATTAACTTGTGTTCAGAGGCAAAGTGCAACATTAAATGTTGTCGAATTTAAAAGGCCAAATATAACTTGTGGCACTTTTATCGCCCACGAAATATATAGATCCAATGCATTAAATGGCCCTTATGTTTTAATTACGAGTATAACGGATATCAATGTAACAACCTACAATGACAATACAATTAGTCAAAATGCTACCCATTTTTATTATTTAAAATCAAATTATAATTGTGGCGCAGGATTCACTTCCTTAAATTCAGATACATTTGATGATCAAAGACCACAGGCGCCCGAAGTTTATAAAGTATCAATTGAAAATCAAAAAGCAGTAGTATATTGGAGGTATAAACCCAGTTCAAAAATTCATGGTTATCGAATTGACTGGATTGGAAAAGATACCATAGGAAGATTAGATCAAAGAGATGCTACTTTTTTTATTGATAATAATGTAGATGTTAATGCCGAAACAAGACTCTATGCGGTCAATGCCATGGACAGCTGTTCGTTTAGAGGTAGTAATTCTTTTGGGATTAGTGGTGGAAATTTTCCGCATGCGCCCATTTTATTATCTATGGTTCAAGATAATTGCGAAGGTACGATTAATCTTAATTGGACGGGCTATATTGGTTGGGGGAATCAGACCGATCGTGATTTGGTTAAAGAATACCAAGTTTTGGTTAAAATAAATAGCCAACCTGAAAAAATAATTGTCAAGCAAGATTTTAATAATAAAAGCTTTATATACAATGGGTTTAATTATGGAGATACTTTATGTATACGAATTAAAGCTATGCACCCAACTGTTGATTCCATTTTTTCGCATTCAAATCAATTTTGTTTTATTTCTGAAAAAATCCAAAAACCAAAGTTGCTGGAGTTGATAAGCACACGCTATACCGATAAAAATGTACAAGAAATTCGATGGTATTGCGATAGTAACGCGCAATTTAAAAATTTCGGAATTGAAGTTACGGATATTCGTTCTGGGCAAATTGTCAAGGAATTGAACATTCCAAACCCAATTGTTGAAGGTTCTGGTTATTTTAATTTTGTAGACAATACAGCATTGGATGTAAATCCATATCGTTATCAAATTATATTTAGAGATGCTTGTAATGCTGAGTTATCGGGGATAGAAATCAACTCTTTGCATCTAAAAGCGACTCAAACAGGTTTGTTTACCAATAAACTAACTTGGAGTCAAGAAATTATTCCAACTCAAATCCCAACAACATTTTTGGCTTATCAAGTATGGGTAAAGAAAGACAGTGATCCTTTTCAGTTACTTGAAATACTCTCTCCAAATATTTTAAATTACGAGCATAATGTAGAGAAAGATACCAATTACAATGGTGTTTTTTGTTATCAAATTCGCGCATTTTACCAATTTGACACCACACAACCTATTGCTCAAAAAACCTTTCAGTCTTGGTCAAATTTTGGATGCGTTACACAACGAACGGTCGCCCACATTCCTAATGCTTTTAAACGAAATGGAATCCATCCCGAGTTTAAACCGATGCTCATTTTCTTTGATGGGTCTTTTTATAATATGAAAATATTCAATCGATGGGGTATTGAAATTTTTGAAAGTAATTCACTCGATGTGGGGTGGAATGGAACGATGAAAAATGGTTCATCGGCAGAAGAAGGTACTTATATCTATATCATTTCTTATAAAGCAAACGACGGTAAAATCGTAACAAAAACGGGTAATGTGTTATTGTTGAAATAGTAAAATGCTTTTGTTTACTTTTTTGGCTTGCAATGGAAGCAAAAATTTGAGTATGTTTCAATTTCTTCTAATACTTCGAGATGCATTTTTTAATTCTTCTTTTTCTATTGACAATCATAGTTATTAAAGCTTAGTAGGGTTTTATTTACCCCAAAATACGCATTAGGTTATTACGAATTAATAAAATAGGGTATTAGTTAGGGTTAATTACCCAAACAAATTGTTTCAAACAGAATTAAATTGATTGAATTAGAGTTTGTTATGTAATTGGCATTTCTAAATGATTAATTTGGGTTTATTTCAATTTATCTAATTTTTCTTGAAACGAAAACATTTGATCGCGATATGTAGCGGCTTCGATAAATTGCATCGCTTTTGAAGCGTTATTCATTTTCTTTTTCAAATCCGTAATTTTTGTTTCCAATTCATTTTTAGAATATATCATTTCATCTTCGGCAGCTATATTTATCGGGGACTCTCCATACAAATAGCTGCTTTCACGAATGTCAATAACCGAGGTGGACTTAAATATTTCGTCATGTGATTTTATAATCGTTTTTGGTGTAATACCATATTTCAAATTGTTTTCAATCTGAATCGCTCGTCGTCGTAAGGTCTCATCAATGGTTTTTTGCATTGATTTTGTAATTTTATCGGCATACATGATAACGCGCCCATTGGAGTTTCTTGCAGCTCTTCCAGCTGTTTGCGTTAATGATTTTTCATTTCTCAAAAAACCTTCTTTGTCGGCATCCAAAATAGCGACCAAACTTACTTCGGGCAAATCCAATCCTTCTCGAAGCAAATTTACACCAATTAAAACATCAAAATCTCCAATTCGAAGTCCTCTTAATATTTCCACACGATCCAAAGTGTCCACATCACTATGAATATATCTCGAACGAATTTGAAGATTATTTAAATATTCGTTGAGTTCTTCGGCCATTCTTTTGGTTAATGTTGTAATCAATATTCTTTCATTCGCTTGAATGGTTAAATCAATTTCTCTTAATAAATCATCGATTTGATTTAGTGTTGGACGAACATCAATTTCTGGGTCTAGTAATCCCGTTGGACGAACAATTTGTTCTACGATAACACCCTCACTTTTTTCCAATTCATATTCTGAAGGCGTGGCGGAAACATATATTTTTTGAGTAGTCAATGTTTCAAATTCATCGAATTGCAATGGTCGATTATCTAACGCCGAAGGAAGTCGGAATCCATATTCTACTAAATTCATTTTTCGAATTCGGTCGCCGCTATACATCGCTCGGACTTGAGGTATGGTTACATGACTCTCATCAATTACGCAAAGAAAATCTTCAGGGAAATAGTCCAATAAACAATAAGGTCTTTCGCCTTCATTTCGCTGGTCAAGATATCTACTGTAGTTTTCGATACCACTACAATAACCTAGTTCTCGCATCATTTCGATATCAAAATTAACGCGTTCTGTCAGTCGAGCGGCTTCAATATGTTTTCCAATACTTTTCATATATTCTACTTGAATATTCAAATCGTCTTGAATTTGATGAATGCATTGAATGAGTAAATCTTTTGGAGTTACATACATATTGGCAGGAAAAATAGCCAAATGGGTTTTGGATTCAATTTTACGGTTCGTTATTGGATTAAAACTTTCAATTTCTTCGATGGTATCATCAAAAAAAGAAACGCGATATCCAATATCGGCATATGGAAGGGAAATTTCAACCAAATCTCCAATGACACGAAATGTACCTCTTGAAAGTTCTGTTGTCGTTCGGCTATAAAGCGATTCAACCAATCGAGCCAAAAAGAAATTGCGCGCCATTTGAATTCCAACAGCAATTTGAACAACTCCTTTTGCATATTCATGCGGATTCCCCATACCATAAATACTTGAAACGGATGCAACGACTATAATATCCCTTCGCCCCGAAAGTAAGGATGCCGTACAAGAAAGTCTTAATTTTTCAATTTCTTGGTTAATGCTCAAGTCTTTTTCAATATACGTATCGCTTTTTGGCAAATAGGCTTCGGGTTGATAATAATCGTAATACGAAACAAAATACTCAACCGCATTATCTGGGAAAAATTGCTTAAATTCTCCGTAAAGTTGAGCTACTAATGTTTTGTTGTGTGTAATTACCAAAGTAGGTCGCTGAATTTGCGAGACGACATTAGCAATTGTAAACGTCTTTCCGCTTCCCGTAACGCCTAGTAATGTTTGATGCGCTAATTGGTTTTCAAGACCTTCTACTAAAGATTGAATCGCCTTTGGTTGATCACCAGCAGGTTTGTAATTCGAAACAATTTGAAATGCGCTCACGTATGGAATTTAATCTGCAAAGATAGTTTAAATTTAACCTAAATTACACATTAGATTATTACGCAGTAATATGACAAGGCGTTAGTTGGGGTTAACCCCATAAATTGATTGAATTATAAGATGTTATACGATTAATTATTATTAATAATTAATTTGGGTTTTATTTAAAATTAGAATTCTTAAAATGTTTTACGTTTTAAATTATAAATTATCGCTATGTATAAAAAAATGAATTCAATTATTAATATATTAATTATATTTGCACTCAAAATTAAAAAAATATGGCAAATAACGCTCGTTTTGACTTAATGAATATGTCAATAAGTCGAAAAAAAGTAGAAATTGAAAATATTTCAAATAAAGTTTCAGATTATTTTGGTTGTAATGTATTTGGTAAAAATACCATTGAGAAATATGTAAGTTATTCTATTTTTCAAAAATATATAGATAGTATTGAGAAAAATGAAAAAATGGATAGAGAAGTCGCTGCTCAAATAGCGCAAGGAATGAAACAATGGGCAATTGAAAAAGGAGTCAAATCCTATACGCATTGGTTTCAACCTTTAACAGGCTTGACCGCAGAAAAGCACGATTCGTTTTTTATGCCTGATAATGATGGAAATGCTATTGAATATTTTGGTGCAAGTAATCTAATTCAGCAAGAGCCGGATGCATCAAGTTTTCCTAACGGTGGCATCCGTCAAACGTTTGAAGCAAGAGGTTATACTGCTTGGGATCCAACTTCTCCGGCTTTTATTATTGAAACGGAAAGTGTAAAAACGTTGTGTATTCCAACGATATTTATTAGCTATACCGGAGAAACATTAGATTATAAAGCGCCACTTTTAAAATCAATTCATGCATTAGAAAAAGCCGTTTTGCCTGTTGTGAATTATTTTGATAAATCAGCAACAAAAATCACAGCTACGTTAGGCTGGGAGCAAGAATATTTTTTAATTGATGAGGCGTTATTTTATGCACGTCCAGATTTAGTTCATACCGGAAGAACATTAATTGGAGCGATTCCTGCTAAAGGCCAGCAATTAGAAGATCATTATTTTGGAGCGATTCCGGAGCGTATGTTAGATTATATGGCTGATTTAGAAAAAGAATGTCATAAATTAGGCATTCCAGTTCGTACACGTCATAATGAGGTTGCACCAAGTCAGTTCGAATGTGCTCCAATGTTTGAAGAGTGCAATGTAGCGGTAGATCATAATCAACTTTTGATGGATGTGATGGAGCGTGTGGCTAAAAAGCATAAATTGAGAGTTTTATTTCATGAAAAACCGTTTAAAGGTGTTAATGGAAGCGGAAAACATAACAATTGGAGTATGAGTACCAATACAGGTAAAAATCTACTTTCGCCAGGTAAGACTCCAAAAAACAATTTATTGTTTTTAACTTCATTTATCAATGTTATTGCAGCCGCAGCTAATTATGCGGATTTAATTCGTGCGAGCATCGCTTCAGCTAGTAACGACCATCGTTTAGGTGCCAATGAAGCGCCACCGGCAATTATTTCAGTATTCATAGGAGATGCTTTAACAAAAGTACTTAAAGATATTGAAAATACCGTTAGTGATGGAAAACAGGATGAAATTGTTACGGAAGATATTAAATTAAATATTCATAATAGCATTCCAGAAATTTTATTAGATAATACCGACCGAAATAGAACGTCTCCATTTGCATTTACGGGTAATAAGTTTGAAATTAGAGCTGTTGGTTCTTCTGCAAACTGTGCGGCTAATTTAATTGTAGTAAATACGATAGTTGCAAATCAATTTAAAAAATTCAAAGAAGATGTTGAGAATTTAGTTAAAAACGAAGGTGAAAAAAGAGAAGCGGCGATTATTCGTATTCTTAAAAAATATATCGTTGAAAGTAAGCATATTTTGTTTGAAGGCGATAATTATAGCAAAGAGTGGGAAATGGAAGCGGCAAAACGTGGTTTGAATAATGTAAAAACTACACCTCATGCGTTGGATTTCTTTTTAGAAAAGAAAAACATGGATGTGTTTATCGAAAATGGTGTTTTTTCGGCACGTGAAATTGAAGCCCGTCAAGAAATTTTAAATCATAATTATTTGCTTAAAGTACAAATCGAAGGTCGTTTGATTGGAGAGATGGCAGTTAATTATGTAATTCCTGCAGCGGTAAGATACCAAAATGAATTATTAACGAATATTAAATTACAAAAAGACTTAGGAATGTCTGAATCTTCTTATCAAGGAACATTTGAATTGGTTCAGAGTATTTCAAATCATATTAATAATTTAAAATCATTTGTCGATCAAATGATTGAAAATCGTAAAAAATGCAATAAAATTGAGCATGCTTCAGATAAAGCAAAAGCCTATTGTGAAACGGTCTTGCCTTTGTTTGATGATATTCGATACCATTCGGATAAGTTGGAGCAGTTTGTAGATAATACGCTTTGGACGCTACCTAAGTATCGTGAGATTTTATATATTAAATAATAAAAGAATTATAGTAATTAAATGTATGTCAAAATTTGTATCGTTTTACAAATTTTGATATACATTTGTTTCTTTAATTAATTAACTTGAATCGAGAAAACCTCGTCAATTATTTTGAGCAGCTTTTTAAATTTGCATTATGGTCAAGTTTAATTGGAGTTTTTTTATTTATAACAGATTTTGGATTTATTAAGTCCTTGAAGTCTGAGCAAATTGTTTTAAAATATTATTATTTTGTTTTGATTGTTGGGATATTTTCAACAATAGTGAAATTTTTTTATAGATTTCAAGAATATAAAAAAACGGCGTTAATATTTGATTCATTCATTGTGTTCTTTACGTTGACAATTCTTTGGAATCGATTTGTCAATGGGTATCATTTTGCTTTTTTTGATTTTTTAAAATACGATTTGATTGTAAAATTTGCAGTAGTTTTTACATTTTTAAGAGAATTTTCAGATTTAAAACTTAACTACAAGCGAACAAGCATAAATCCAGCACAATTATTTGTATTGAGCTTTTTTCTGCTTATAATTTTTGGCGCTTTATTACTTGCTTTGCCTAAAGCTACGTATAATGGGATCAGTTTTATCGATGCCATTTTTACATCTACGAGTGCCGTTTGTGTTACCGGTTTGATAGTCGTAGATACGGCAACTTATTTTACTCCTTTAGGTCAATACATTATTCTATTATTAATTCAACTTGGTGGTTTAGGTATATTAACTTTTGCGAGCTATTTTGCATATTTTTTTAGGGGGACTTCAACGTATGAAAATCAGTTAGCGCTCAGCGACATGAATCAATCTAATAAATTAAGTGAAGTTTTTTCTACAATCAAATATATTTTAATAATAACATTTAGTATCGAGTTTTTTGCCGCACTTTTTGTTTTTTTTAGTTTTGAGAAAAATATGTTTCCAACATTTTATGATCGAGCATTTTTCTCAATTTTTCATTCTATTTCTGCTTTTTGTAATGCTGGATTTTCAAATTACACGCTAGGACTTTATGATGATAGATTCAGATTTAATTATCCTTTACAATTTACATTAATGATGTCATTTGTTTTTGGCGGACTCGGTTTTTCTATCGTTTCAAACGTTTTATCATATATCAAATATCGAATATTTGCATTCATAGGAAATGCAAGAAATCAACGAAATTATAGACCTTGGGTTCTCAACATAAACAGCAGAATTACTTTAATTACAACAATATTAATTTCAACTTTTGCCTTTATCGTTTACTTTTCATTAGAATATCACAATACCTTATCGGAACATTCATTTATTGGAAAAATAGTTACTGCAATGTTTACCGCCACGACTCCCCGAACGGCGGGTTTTAATTCAGTAGATTTAACCTTGTTGAGCTATCCAACTTTAGTTATTATGTTATTTTTAATGTGGGTTGGGGCGTCTCCGGCATCTACTGGTGGTGGTATTAAAACAAGTACAATTGCCATTGCAGTATTGAATGTATATAGTTTAATTGTGGGTAAAAATAGAATTGAAATATATAGAAGAGAAGTTTCTGAAAATACCGTTCAGCGAGCTTTTGCTACCATTATTTTATCTTTATTTGTAATAGGATTGGGTATTACATTTATTTCCGTTTTTGACACTAAAATCCCTTTGTTAAAAATTGCTTTTGAATGTTTTTCAGCATACAGTACTGTAGGTTTAAGTTTAGGGGTGACACCAATTTTAAGCTTAGGAAGTAAATGGGTTCTAATTCTATTAATGTTCATAGGGCGGGTTAGTATGCTTTCAATTATGATTGCAGTATTTAAAAAGATAAAACATAAAAATTATAGATATCCAAAAGAAGAAATAACAATAAACTAATCATTATGAAATATATCATTGTCGGACTAGGGAATTTTGGGGCATCATTAGCTGAAAAGCTTACAGCACAAGGAAATGAAGTTATTGGAATAGACAACAGCATGGCCAAGGTGGAATTGTATAAAGAAAAAATTTCGCATACCATTTGTATGAATGCTACCGATGAATTTACCATGTCGGGGTTGCCATTTGCCGATACTGATATCGTACTTGTGACTATTGGTGAGGATCAAGGTGCAAATGTCATGGCTACGGCTTTGCTTAAAAACTTGCAAGTCAAAAGATTAATAAGCCGCGCGATTAATCCACTTCACGAAAAAGTGCTTCAAGCAATTGGCGTTGATGAAATTTTGCATCCCGAAGAAGAAACTGCCGAGCGATGGGCAAAAAAATTATGCTTGAATAATGTGGTGGATTCGTTTGAATTGAGCGAAGATTATAGTATTATCGAAGCTAATATTCCAAAAGAATATGTAGGAAAAACGGTGCGTGAAATTGGGTTTAAAAGAAAATATAATTTGTTGGTATTAACGACAATTAAAAAAGTAGAAGTTAAGAGTTTATTAGGGAAGACAAAAGTCGAACATCAGGTTCAAGGAGTAGCAGCGGCGGATTCTGTTTTAGATGATTCCGATATTCTTGTTTTGTATGGTTCTAATAAAGATTTACAAGTTTTTTTAAAGCAAAAACTCAAATAAACAAAAGGTTTAAAATAATTATAAGTTAAAATACTAAAAAAAATAGATTGATTAAAAACAATTTGTATATATTTGCACCTCAATTTTAAGAACTATGTCAAGAATTTGTGATTTAACTGGAAAAAGACCTCTTAAAGGGCATTATGTTTCACATTCAAACGTGAAAACAAATAGAAGATTCTATCCGAATTTACAGGTAAAAAAGTTTTTTGTACCTGAATTAAATCAATGGATCATGTTGAAATTAAGTATGGCTGCTTTGCGTACTATCGATAAAAAAGGTATTTTTCAATACTTAAAAGATATGGAACGTAAAGGTAATCTTCAAATCAAATAATTTATAAATAAAATTTATTAAATCTTAGCGATATGGCAAAGAAGGCAAAAGGTAATAGAATACAAGTAATCTTAGAATGTACAGAACATAAAGACAGTGGAGTAGCTGGTACATCAAGATATATTACCACAAAAAATAGAAAAAACACTCCAGATCGTATTGAATTAAAAAAGTTCAACGCGACTTTAAGAAAATATACTATTCACAAAGAGATAAAATAATATAAGTTATGGCAAAGGTATCGAAAAATGCGAAAACGAACAGACAGGCGCAAGAAGGTTCTAAAGATTATGTAAAAGTAATCACAGCTGAGAAATCTGCTAAGTCAGGTGCGTACCAGTTTCGTGAGAAAATCATTCACAAAGATTTAGTGAAAGATTATCTTGCTACAAAAAAACAATAGTCAAATATTAATATTTGTAAAATTTATTAAGCAACTTCATTTGAAGTTGCTTTTTTTTTGTTTTTTTCGCAAAATCTTATTTAATTTCATTATATTTGCATTAAGAAACAATTCTATCATATGAAAATAAGAGTCTTTTTTTTAGTTTTTCTACTTTCTAGTTTTTTTTCATATGGTCAAGAATTGTATAAAGTAAACTATCTCGAATTTCAAAATCAAAATGGTGTACGTTTAAAAAATCCTTTTACGGGGGGACTCATCACTCCAATTTTTAATCAAATTGATTTAAATCTTGATGGTGTATTGGATTTAGTAGTTTTAGATCGAAATGGTTTTATGTGGCGTGCCAGCACATATATAAATGAAAATAATAGTTATGTATATCGGCCAAAATACGAAAAGTCATTTGTTGCATTTACCGATAAATTTCTATTAAAAGATTTTAATTGCGATGGCATTCCGGACATGGTTTTACTGAAAAATGCATCGCCTGCTTCGATATATAAAGGTGTTTTAAAAACTTCAGATACTTCATATTCGTATACTTTTATGAATGAAATTGCGGTATTTGATACCAATTATATTAGCGGTAATCCAATTATTCAAAAATATGTCTTACCATATAATGTCAATTCAATTCCTCAAATTGTAGATATTGACCTAGATGGCGATTTGGACTTTATGACAAATCGTGATTTTCTATCTGCCGAGTTAAATATCATAACAATATTTAAAAATTTACAAAAAGAAAAGCAGTTGCCTTGTGACTCATTCCATTTTTCTAAAATTGATAATTGGGGTAGCTTTAAAGCATATGTCGATACGAATTTAAATAAACCGATTACGATACGACCTCGGCACAGTGAATATCAATTTTTGTGGCATTTAGATGCCAATAATGATAAGAAAATAGATATTGTGATTACCGATGAGATGTTTAAAAATGCGCCATTGGGGCTCAATGTTGGAGTTGGTAACAAAGATACGATACGTATGTATGATACTTTTTTTCCAAAACAAACGCAATCAATAGATTTCTTCGGTTCAATGGGTTATTGGATGGATATTGATCGTGATAATCGAAAAGATTTATTGGTTGGTTTTATTACAGAAAGAGAAATTACGGATCCTTTAGATACTGGTAAAAGATTAAATGATGATGTAGACGTTTGCTATTTTTATAAAAATTATAAGAAAAACGGTGTAGTGGCACCAGGAGTTTTTGATAGTTTTGTTCGCAAAAGCTTTTTTTTATCTCTAGATAATATTGATGTGGGAACGGCTTCTTTTCCTTTGTTTTATGATTATGACAATGACAAAAAACTGGATATTTTAATTTCCAATAATTATCGTATTACAAGAAATGACCGTATCGCTTCAATTACGTTATATAAAAATATTGGAACAATCGATTCGCCCATTTTTAAATGGATTACGGATGATTATCTAAACTTTAGACAACGAAAAGTTTTGAATTTAAAAATGTCAAAAGGTGATTTAAATGTGGATTCTGTAGAAGATTTGATTTTTATTTTTGACATAAAAGGTGCGCAAGACAAACGTATTACTTGGTATATTAATCCAAAAGATGGCTCAATTCAATATAATGCAAAAGATTGGACTGAAATATCGGATAATAATACTGTTGAAAATTGGAGTAGTTTGAGAGGCGCATCACCGCTTTTGATCGATTTAAATAGTGATAAAGTATTAGATTTAGTAATTGGTAGTGATTATCGATTAAGTTATGTTTTAAATTCGGGAACAAAAAATATTCCAATTTTTAAGAAAGAAAACTCAAAATTTAATTTTTATACTTGGGATTATAATATTCAGAACCAAACTCCTTTTCTATCGCAAGATAAAAAGTTGCTAATTTCTTGTTATGATGCTTATGATTCTGAACTCAACAAAGTGATGGAGTTAACAACAGGGTTGTCTTCAGATTCAACAACTAAAGTGATTGATTCCAATGTGTTTGGATATTTTTCGGAACATCAAATTCATTTTACCATAGCGGATATAAATAATGATACGTTTCAAGATTATTTAATGGGAAATAGTTTAGGTGGTGTAAAACTATTTACAACGAATAAAAATCTAGGCGAATCTTTTTCGCGACCAAATCCAAAGCCAATAGATTCATCAAGCATTGTAGAATCTATTAACAGGGTAAATTTTTTAATTTTCCCAAATCCAACAAATCATTTTATAAATGTTAAGTCTTCGGACCATTTGCCATTTGGGGTTTCTATTTATAATTTAAAAGGTCAGTTGGTTTTAAGTAAAAAAGATTGTAAGTCCGAAGTTCAGTTGGATGTCCAAAATTTTTCGGAAGGCACTTATTTCCTTCAGCTTGAGATAATGGACCAAACTCAAAAACAATCATTTCCTTTTGTAATTCGTAAATAATTTTTCATTTTTTAAAAATTATGAAGCATTTATTAACGGATAAATTTTTCTTAAAGTTAAGTTTAGCGCTTCTAATTGGAATCATTTCATGTGAATTTTTGCCTATTTACTTAGGTTTATCTATTCCAATTGTGACATTGTTTTCTATTTATTTGATTCAATATTTTTTTAGGATTCAAAATCGTTCTTGGAGGTCGATCGCTTTGTTTAGCACTTTGATTTTTTTTGGATTTGGATTACATTATTATAATTTTTATTTCATAAAAGAAAAAAGCGAAAAACAACTCTATCAAATAATTAATAAAGAAACAACCTATTTAGTCCGAATTGAGGAGAAACCTGAAATACGTGAAACCTCAATTAAATTAAAAGTCACTTTACTGGGTGTTTATGAGCATCAAAAAAAGTATTTATATTCTCAAAAAATGATACTTTATTTAGATCCTACAATACAAGTCGATTCTATGAATTATGGAGATTTATATCGAGTTTATGGAGCTATCAATTATCCAACACCTCCGTTAAATCCTAATGAATTTGATTATAAGAAATGGTTGACCCGAAATCATATTTTTGCAACTGGGTATTCAAATCAAATTGAATATTTAAAAGATAACAAATCAACTTTAAGCGCAATAAAGTATATTCCATTAAAAGCTAGAGATTTTTTTGAAAAACGTATTGAAAAATATGTGAAAGATAAAAACAGTTTGGATATTGCTAAATCGATTTTGATTGGAGTTAAAACGAATATTGATCCAGAAATTTATGATGCATATGCCGCAACTGGAACGGTTCATATTTTATCGGTTTCAGGGATACATTTTGCCATTTTTTTTCTATTAATTTCAAAGTTAATTGATTTTTTAATGCCAAAAAAATATAATACGTACGGTTTTTTTCCAAAACAGTTTTTTAGTTTCTTTTACGCATTAATTACAGGATTTAATCCACCCGTTTTTCGAAGTTTTTTGATGCTCTTTTTTTTAGATTTACAAAAAACAACAAAATCGCCTCAGTCCTCTTATAATGTGCTGTTTCTCTCGTCATTTATCATTCTAATTTATGATTCCAATCAATTATTTAATGTAGGTTTTTTGTTGTCTTATGCAGCGCTTTTGGGCTTAATGATTATACAACCTCGAATCGAACAAAAAATAGAATTTAAAAATACTATTTCTCGATATACTTGGACGATTTTGACGGGCCTCTTTTCTGCTTGGCTTTTTACCATGCCGTTTACGTTGTTTTTTTTCAATAAAGTGTCATTTTTAGGAATGCTTTCTAATTTTTTTGTGATTCCAATTGCTCAGATTATTTTAAATTTAGGTTTTGCATTTTTAATCTTATCTCCAATTCCAATTGAAATTATACACAAATGGATTGGGAATGTTTTAAATGGACTCTTATGGGTTCAAAATGAAATCATTTTGTTTTTTGAACAAATACCATTAAGTTTTTTTGATAAAATTTATATAACTGAAATCGAATTCTTTTTAATTTTATGTATTTTGTTCTTCTTCTGTTATTTTTTAATACAAAAAAATAAGCAATCTATATATATTATTGGAATTTTGATTATTACGTTCACTTTAGTCAATACCTTTAAAAGCGTTAAGAAAACAGAAGAAACGCATTGGATTCTTTTTAATTTAAGAAAGTTTACGGCGTTTGGATTTAAAAAAAGTAAAAATTTATATTTGTTTACAGATTCATTAGACTCTAAAACGTATGACTTTTCGGTGCAACCATATATTAATTTATATCAAATCGATTCGGTTTATCAATATTCGTTAAAATCCAGCTTTAGAAATCAAAAAATGCTTTTTGGAATAGATTCTATCCAAAAAGCTGAGTATTTTGTTTGTAGTAAAGAAAATAAATCCATCTGGAAGTATAACTTCAACAGAACTAATAATATAATTTTTGCAAAAAATATGGGTACGTATTATCAAAAAAATAATAAAAATAAATATAATCCAATTCATGTTCAGTCGGATACATCTAATGCCTTAATGATTAAAAGATGATGAGTTTTTTGTTTTGTTTTCTAAGTATAGTCGTTTTAGGATATTCGTTCTTGTTGTTTTGGTATTATATGGGTTTTTTAGCTCGAATAAAAAAAGAAATTGGTGTTAATAATCATGAGAAAAATTTTGCAACATATTCATTTTTAGCTTGTTTTAAAAATGATTTAGAGGCCGTAAATCAATTGGTTGATAAAATTCAAGTATCGTTATTGGCGTTTAAAAATTATGTATTTGTAAACAATAATAGTGAAGAAAATCATTTTTTTGATTCAATATGTCAAAAAATGAAAGAAAAAGGATTTTCTATTAATCATTATTTATTATATCCTGAAAAAAATACAAAAAAAGAAGCAATAGATTTAGGCGTTCAACAAGCCGAAACAGATTATATTTACGTAACTGATGTAGATGTAGCGTTCAATTCTGAAGCGATACAAAATGTTTTAGATTTTGCTTCTAAGAGCCATGGAGATTTCATCGCAGGAATTCATCGATATCTTGTTAGAAAAGATTTTTTAAGTGTTTTTTTGAGTATTGAGCAAGATATTTTAACATTAATTTCTATTGGAAGTTTAGAACAGAAATATCCTACGATGTGCAATGGCGCTAATATGTGTTTTAAAAAAGAGGCGTTTCTTCAAGTAAATGGATATCAGGGACTTTTTCATACTAATGGAGGTGATGATATGTTTTTATACCACCGTATTTTTAAACACGTTCCTGATAAGATTTTTTACTGTACGGATATTCAAGCAGCGGTCTATTCAGAGCCTCCAAATGGAATAAAATCAATGATCAAGCAACGATTAAGGTGGTTGTCAAAATCAAATAGTTATGAATTAAAGCATGTTTCTTTTCAAATGGCTTTGATTTTATTTGGTAATATTTCATATGTTTTTTCATTTATTTTAAGCTTCTTTTTTCCTGCTTTTATTGTTTTATTTATAGGTAAATGGCTTATTGATATTTGGTTTGCAAAAGTTGCTTTAAATTATTTTAAATCTACAATTTCCATATACTTGGTTGTTCTTTCGGCTTTTTTGTACCCTTTTTATATTTTATTTTTATCAATATTGATTCTTGTAAATCATTTTTATAATTTAAGAAAACGAATTTAAATCTTAATTAATTATAATTTTGTTTTATATTGATGAAAAATGAATTATATTTGCAGTTCTTTAGGGGAATTAGCTCAGTTGGCTAGAGCGCTACACTGGCAGTGTAGAGGTCATCGGTTCGAATCCGTTATTCTCCACTTTTCGTCTAATTTTAATAATTTATAGATGTCTACATTTATACCTGTTGAAATTATTTCTATAACCACTTCATTTAGTACACGTAATGGGTACAGTTTGACAATGCGTGAACTAGGTGGAACTCGAAAAATTCAAATCATTGTTGGTATGGCTGAAGCACAATCAATTGCTATAGCACTTGAAAATATTCCAACATCCCGTCCTTTATCGCATCATTTTTTTTCTTCTATTTTAAATGAATTTGATATAGAATTACAAAAGGTGCAAATTCATGATTTTTCGGAGGGTGTTTATTATGCCAATGCATTTTTTAAAGATCATTATGACAAAACAACGGTTATTGATTGCAGGCCAAGTGATGCAATTTGTATGGCACTCCGGCATAAAAAACAAGTTTTGATTCATGAGGATTTATTTGAATCGTATAGTGAAAGTGATTCCAATAAATCTCATTGTGAAACAGTTAATAAAGAAGCAGATTATGAGGATTTAGATATTCCCACGTTACAAAAAGCACTTTCAAATGCTATTGAAAATGAAGATTATGAACTAGCAGCTGAAATAAAAAAAATAATTGACGATCGACTTTCTTGAGTTTTAAAAATCTGAAAATTGAACGCCCAATGTAAAATTACGTTTTGGCATGTTGATCTGATTGACATTATAGTATGTCGTATTCGAAATATTATTCAAATTTAAAAACAAAGAGAATTTATTCAAACGATATGAAACACGAGAATCAATTAAAAAATAATTTTGTGAATCAAAATGCTCAAGAAGTCTAAAATTAAGTTGGCATTGAATTTTATGGTATAAATCGAAAAGAACTTGGTTTATCCACTGATGCTTTAATGCTTGCAAACTATTTTTAGTGCCATCTAAATTTTGAATAAAATGTAAGTTTTGATAGGAACTTTGAAATTGAACGCCCAAATGGTCATTTATAGAGAATCGTTTTGAATTAAACTCCGTTTGCCAACCTAAAGTTTCCATTTTTCTGAGATTTTGTGGTTGCCAAAGTCTTCTTGAGGTCATGTCGGTATCAATCCAAACGATCATATTGTCGATATGTCTATAAAAAAGCGCTGATTGAAAAAACCCAAAATTTGAATTCCATTTAACTCCAAAAGTATGCGTAGCGCCTTTTTCTGCAATCAAATTAGGATTTCCAATATTGGCTCGATCCGAATAGTGTAAATCTGTAAATGTTGGATTCCGCATTCCAAATTCCGAAGAAATATATATTTTTAAAGGATTAGAAATCCAATAACCCACCTCGGCACCCGGAAAAAAGTTAACTCCAAAATCAGAATTATAATTGGCGTAAATTCCAGTAGATGCATCTAAGTTTTTAAGTATATTCCATTTTTGTTCTAAAAATAAGCCTGCATTTTTTCGCGTATGATTTCCCAAATTGTTACTTTCGATTTGTTCATGTCTATAATCAAGCCCTATTCCTAAAGTACCCAATAAATTATTTTTAGAAACATGATGTTCCAATCCTAAAACATTTCCAAGGTGTTTGTTGTTATAAAAATTTGGCTGGTAGTTTCTTAAAATATATTGATCACGATGGCTTCTAAAATAACTTCTTAATGTAGAATTCCAGCCCAAAAATTTACTTTGATATGTAACTCCAATTAGAGCAGTTTGTATGTTTTCTTGTGAAAAACTATCAAATGGTGGCGCATAAAAACCATTGGCACCAAATTCTTGAATCAATCCTGAGGCAAGTATGGATAATTTATTGTTTTCATTTAATTGATGTTGGCTCGAAAATGTAATGCTATTTCGATGCGAAGCCGAATTAAACCGATATCCCTCGCCTTTGTCATGCGATAAACTTAACAGGTATCTATTTTTAGAATCCCCAAAATGAAAGCTAGCCATCCAATTTCGATGTAAATAATTTTGAGATTCTTGAGAATTAATAGCATTTCCTTGAAGAGATCCTTGCATCCAAATGCCATTTTTTTCATTTGGAGAAACATCGATATGCATTACTCCAGTTAGAGGTCCTGCGCCATAGCTTCGGCTTTGAGTGCCACGATAAACTTGAATATTTTTAATTGATGCGATACTTAGGGGCAAATTCATGAGGTGATGTCCGGTTTGTAAGTCATTGACCTTATATCCATTAATCATTACTAAAGATTGGTCAAACGTGCCTCCCGAAATACTTAAATCCGCTTGTGCGCCTTGCTGATTGCGTTGCGATAGCTCAATACCCGCTGTATAGGTCAACGCATTGATTAGGTCAACATTGGGTTTATCTTTTAATTCCTCTGAGTTTATTGAAGTGCCGTTTTTATTTGACTTTTTAAGTAAAGCTTGAGGTTGGCGATTTTCGAAAATGGTAACTTCTTGAATCGTTTTATTCTTTTGTCCAAATAAAAATGAATGTATAATAATACTAAATATGACGATGTGAAATTTCAAAATTTTTTGATTTAGCCTGCAAAAATAGGGGATTTAAGTTCATGATCTCGTTTAAAAATTTAAAAATAGTTTTCACTCATTTTTTTTGTATTTTTGTGTAAAATATCTAAAAATGAAAGATTTTAATTATTGGATGCTTAAATATCAAGAAAGTCATCAAAATAAAACGAATATTGCAATTCATTTTTTGTGTGTTCCATTAATTTTTATAAGTCTTTTTTACTTAATATATGCGATTCCTTTCCCCGAATTTTCGGTAGGTAATTTTAACATCCAAAAGTCAGCATATCTAAATTGGGGAATTCTAATTTACTATTTTTTACTGATATTTTGGTTTCATCTTAAGTTTAAAATTGGCTTTTTATTTCTTGTTTTAGGTTTAATATTGACGTACTCATCCGTTTTTATTTATGAATTTTTATTTAGTGGTTTTGCCAAGGTTCCCGTATTGATTTTTTCTAGTATCTTTATTATTTCATGGATTGGTCAATTCTATGGGCATAAAATTGAAGGTAAAAAGCCATCTTTCATAGATGATTTAAAGTTTTTACTAATTGGGCCAATTTGGGTAGTTTATAAAATTTTGGGTAAAACGCCTTAATCGGAATAAGCAAAACCAAGTGTAATTACATTTAAACTTTTTATTGGAAATTTTAATAGCTCTTTGGCGCACATTTCTATTGTAGCGCCAGTTGTAATCACATCATCAATCAAGGTGATACGTTTATTAATTATGGCTTCTTTTTTTACCACTTCAAATACATTTTCGACATTTTTTTGGCGTTCGGATTTACTTAGTTTTGTTTGACTCATTGTAAATTTGTTTCGAATTATTATATCGTCATTTGCTTCTTTATTTAAAATACTCCCAATTCCATTAGCAATTGCCATACTTTGGTTGTAACCTCGGATTGCCTTTTTATCTTTATGCAAAGGAATAGGAATTAAAATATCGGTTTTTTCAAAAACACTATTTTTTAGTTCTTGTCCATACCATTTTCCCATATATTCAGCTAATTCGATATTTTTATGATACTTAAATTCATGCATAATCTGGCTTGCCATATTGCCTTCGTTTATATATAAAAAACTCGTGGCAGCTTTGATTGGAATAATTCCTTCAAATCGTTTTAAAACAAGATTGTCTTCAATTTTATGAAAATTTGTTTTTTCAAATCGTCCAAAACATTGAATACAAAAAAAGTCTGTTTTTTTTGGAACTCTTTTATTGCAGTGGTTACAAATATTAGGGTATAATACATCTAAAATGTTCGAGAATAGTTTCATAGTAAAAAGTTTTAAATTTCATGTATTGTTTTTTTATCTTTTAGTCATTTTGTCTAGTTGTTCTATATTTCCATAAAAGCAATTTAAGTCAATATGAGGTCCTACACCTTTTAATCTTCCGGTTTCAGAATATTGCCAAAATTCCCAATGTGCAAAATCCATCAAAAAAGGTTCAAAATTGGAGTATTTTGCAATCCAAAGGTTATAATTTTTGAATTGATTTTTTAAATGTTTGTTATAATAATTTTGATAAGAATAAACAATTGGTCGCATTCCATAATGCGCTTCAACAAAATTCAACCATTTTTTAATATCTCCAATATGCTTAGGTTGAATGCTTTTGACTTCTATATCTAATACTGGAGGCAAGTCGCCTTTTTTTATTTCTACAGTATTAATGAATAATTTAGCTTGCTTTTTCCATGGTATTTCAGGTCTATAAAAATGATAAGCCCCTCTTCTTATTTTTGTTTTCTTTAAATTATTCCAATTTTGTTTAAATTGGACATCCACTAAATAATTTCCCTCAGTGGCTTTGACAAAAGCAAATGCAATTCCTTGTTTTTCTATTGCTTTCCAATCAATTTGATATTGGTATCGAGAAACATCTACACCATAAACTTCGTAGTGTTTCCATTTTGGAAAGAAAAATGGACTGTCTATACCATATTTAAAGAATAGCAGAATTAGTGATATGACTAAAGCTATAATAAAAAGTAAGATGCATCCTTTATTTTTAGAGTGGTTTTTGTATGTTTTGTTCATCTTCATTGTTAAGAAAATAAGCGGTAAAAAGTTCTTGAAAAGCGAATTTGACTTCTTCCATTGGTATGTTTCTTCCAAGTTCTTTTTCCAGACTAGTTACTCCTTTATCTGGAATCCCACAAGGTACTATATAATTAAAATATCGAAGTTCGGTATTGACATTAAAAGCCAATCCATGCATCGTAATAAATCGACTCGCTTTAATTCCGATGGCCATAATTTTTCGTACAGTAGGTTTGTCGATATCTAGCCATACGCCATTTTCTTTAGGAGAAATATCGGCGTTAATGCCATATTTTTTGCAAATTTCTATGCCTATTTTTTCCAAGGTACTTACATATTTAGCCAGGCCAATATTTAATTTTTTTAAGTCAAAAATAGGATAAATTACAATTTGTCCTGGGCCATGATATGTTATGTCACCACCTCTTCCAATTTTGTAAATTTGAGCTCCAGATTGTTTGGCAAGCGGTAAAACGTGATTCATATTGCCGTTTTTACCTAAAGTGTATACAGGGTGATGCTCTACAATAAAAGCTTTAAGTGTGTTTTCGTTTTGATTTAAACTATTTTGAATGGCTTCTTCAAAGGCTTCATTTTGGATTTTTTCGGCGGTTTCATAATCCATTAATCCTAAATCGATAAATTGTATGTCAAACATTATTCTTCGTTTTCCTTTTTTATATTTAAATCTTTTAATAAATTATTTATGTTTTCAACATAATCCAAAGTCTCGTCAAGATAAAATTCCAATTCGGGAATTTTTCTTAAATCATGTCGCATGGTGTTTCCTAATAACTTCCGAATCTCATTTTTATGTAATTTTAAATTTTTGATTACGGGTTCTTTTGCTTCAGATTTAAAAATACTGATATTAAATCGTGCTAATGCTAAATCCGAAGTAACTCGAACACTCGTTAAGGTGCAAAAATTCCCTAATAAATAAGGTTTCAATTCATTAATGAGCAACTTCCCAAATTCTTCTTGTAATAAATTTGCTACTCTCAATTGTCGTCTAGAATCCATATTCTCTAATATTTTTATTTCTTTTTATACTGTTTGCCGTATTTTTTTTTCATTTCGGCCTCGTGGTTATAGCGTTTATTGGTCTTTTTGTTTTTATCTTTTTTATCATGATAAGCGCCTCCGTCTGAAATACTAATTTTCTGATATTTATTAGGCATCGTACTTTTTGGCATTTCTTCAGGAAGTAGTTTTGCTACAAATTCAACTTCTAATGGAATTTCATCTAAAGGAACTTGATAACTCATTAAGGATTCAATTTTTTCGAGTATTTCAATTTCTAGAGGTGTTGAAAATGAAATTGCAACACCATTTTTATCATATCTTCCAGTTCTTCCAATTCGATGGATATAATTTTCTGCAACTTCAGGTAAGTCAAAATTAATTACGTGCGTTACTTCTTCAATATCAAGTCCTCGCGCTAGTAAATCCGTAGCAACTAAAATTCTTGCGGCTCCAGATTCAAATGCTTCGAGTGCTTCAAATCGTTTGTTTTGCTGTTTATTGGCGTGAATTAATTGAATATCATCTTCATAGTGCTCCGAGATGGTGTCAAATAGAAATTCGGCTTTCTTTTTTGTACTCGCAAAAATTAAAACTTTCTTTAAATTTTCATTTTCCAAAAGATGTTTTAGTAGATTAACTTTAGTATAAAAATTAGGTACTTCATAACGAATTTGCTGAATTGATTCTAGTGGAGTTCCAGCCGGAACGGCTTCTATCATTATTGGAAAATTAAAAAAAGTTTCCATGATTTCTTCCGTTTCTCGCATTAAAGTAGCAGAAAATAGAAGATTTTGTCTCTTTTTAGGCAATTTGTCAAAAATAACAAGTAATTGAGTGCGAAATCCAAGGTTGAGCATTTCATCAAACTCGTCAATGATTAGTTTTTTTATATTTTTTACTTTTACCGTTCCATTTAGTAAAAAGTCAACCAAGCGACCTGGAGTGGCAACCAATACATCAACACCATTCATAATGCGCTCTGCCTGAGTTTTTGTCGTCGTTCCGCCATAAATACCCACCGTTCTTACGGTCATAAATTGTGTTAATTTACGAACTTGTTCTACAACTTGTACAACCAATTCGCGAGTTGGAACCAATATAATTACTTGAGGATGAGGCTCTTTCGAGAAATTAAACATTCTCAAACTCGGAAGCAGATAAGCAAATGTTTTACCAGTTCCAGTTTGAGCTATGGCGCAAATATCGCGCCCCGACATGGCCACGGAAAAAACTTCTTTTTGAATATGGGTTGGCGTTTCCAAGCCCAATGCTTCAATTGCTTTTAATAACGATTTGCTTAAATTGAGTTCGTAAAAAGTCATAATTTCTTGAAAAGCTTACTTTTTGAATAATTACAAAAGTATAAAAAAAACAAGAAATGGGCTTAAAACAAAAGTTAAAATCTTTTAAATACGATTGATTTATAGAATAATTTTTTTTAATTGATACGTTCAAAATGAATTAAAGGATCCATTAGAGCATTATTTAATAATAAAAAATTTCCATCTGTTGTATAATTGTCGAAAGTTCTTTGCGTATCTATAAATTCATTTTCAATTCCATTTGGACAAATTAGTTTAGTTAGCCTATTTCATTAATTTTTAAATTAAATGGACCATCGATTTTATAGTACATTTTAAGTAAATTAAAGCCTGCTTGGGCCATAATTTCATTGTTTTTTGGACTAAAAAGTATAAAATGTGAATTGATTTAATCATTACAAAAATACTAATCATTTTTTTAGTAGTATTAATTGCCCTTAAATAATTTTTTAAACCTAATTTTTAATAAATTTAATAATTTTGTATTTTTTAGAAAAAATACGAGATTAATTATAAATAATTTATGGATACTTCAAATCATTATAAGCCCAAACATAAAATAAAAGTTGTAACCGCTGCTTCTTTATTTGATGGTCATGATGCGGCAATTAACATTATGCGTCGAATTATTCAGCAAAGAGGCGTTGAGGTCGTTCATTTGGGGCATAATCGTTCTGTATCCGAAATTGTCAATACGGCCATTCAAGAAGATGCAAATGCCATTGCTATTACAAGTTATCAAGGCGGTCATATTGAGTTTTTTAAATATATGTATGATTTGCTCAAAGAGCGAAATTCGGGTCATATCAAAATCTTTGGCGGTGGCGGCGGAACGATTCTTCCAACTGAAATCAAAGAGTTAATGGATTATGGAATTTGTAGAATCTATTCTCCAGATGATGGTAGAGCAATGGGACTTGATGGAATGATTGATGATTTAGTCTCAAAATGTGATTTTCCTACAGGAAAAGATATCGCTATTTCTTCGATAGAAGATATTAAAAAACAGAATTATAAAGCTATTGCAGAAGCTATTTCGGCCGTAGAAAATTATCCTGAATTGCATCAAGATTTTTTAAATCAAATCGAAGTTCTTGCTTCAAAAAGTACGAAACCCATTTTAGGTATAACAGGAACCGGAGGTGCAGGAAAGTCTAGTATTGTCGATGAAATTGTACGTCGTTTTTTATATCACTTTACCGATTATAAAATTGCTATTTTATCCGTTGATCCATCAAAAAGAAAAACTGGAGGTGCGCTTTTAGGCGATCGAATTCGAATGAATTCAATCAATAATGACCGCGTTTATATGCGAAGTTTAGCAACACGTCAAAGTAATTTGGCTTTATCCAAATATGTAAATGATGCTTTAGAAATTCTTAAAACAGCTAACTTTGATTTAATAATTTTAGAGACCTCGGGCATTGGTCAAAGTGATACCGAAATTGTAGATCACAGTGATGTAAGTCTTTATGTGATGACCCCTGAATTTGGAGCGGCATCTCAACTTGAAAAAATAGACATGTTGGATTTTGCAGATATTGTGGCTATTAATAAGTTTGATAAAAGAGGCGCTTTAGATGCGTTGAGAGATGTAAAAAAACAATTTCAACGCAATCATAATCTTTGGGATGAAGATCCTGAAACGATGCCTGTTTATGGAACGATTGCTTCTCAGTTTAATGACCCAGGTACAAACTCGTTATTCTATAATTTGATGAAGGCAATTAATACAAAAGCTATTGCCTTAAAAAATGATAAAAAGTCGTAGTTTTTAAAAATTAATACTAATTTTGTCTTTCTTATTTAATCACATTTAATTCTCAGATGAGTCAGTCGATCCAAATTCCCAATCATATTGCTATTATCATGGACGGTAATGGTAGGTGGGCAAAAAAACAAGGTCAAGATCGCACGTTTGGTCATCAAAATGGGGTAGAGGCGGTTCGTGAAGCCATCAAAGGATGTCGTGAGAAAGGTGTAAAATTCCTGACTTTGTATGCGTTTTCTTCTGAGAACTGGAACCGACCAAAAGATGAGGTTGATTTTTTGATGGGACTTTTGGTAGAAGCTATTAAAAATGAAACGCCTGAGTTATTAAAAAATGGAATAAAATTAGAATCAATCGGTGACATTTCACAGTTGCCAAATGAAAGTTATAAATCTTTATTGGAAGCAAAAGAAGCTACAGCTCATAATACAGAACTAACACTTATTTTAGCTTTGAATTATGGTGGCCAAAATGAAATCATTCAAGCGGCAAATGCTTTAATTGAAGATTCAAAGAATGGAAATTTACCTTATTTCCCTATAGATAATAAATTGTTTGAAAGTAAGCTATATACCGCAGCATTTCCTAACCCCGATATGTTAATTCGCACATCAATGGAACTAAGAATCAGTAATTTTTTGCTTTTTCAATTGGCTTATAGCGAATTCTTTTTTTTAGATATTTTTTGGCCTGAATTTACAAGGCAACATTTGTTCGATTGTATCGAAAAGTTTCAAAATCGTGAACGAAGATATGGAAAGACCAGTGAGCAACTATAATTTTAAAAAAAATATCATAAAAAAGGTCTTTTTTATATTGGTTTTATTTTTATCTCCAAAACTCATTTTAGCAGAAGATGATCTCATGATGATTAAAGATGCCGAGGTTGATTTACCTTTAGATTCTACAAAATATAATGTAAGTTTTCAGTTTATAATGAATGAAGAAACCTATACATACAGAGATTTAAAGAAACTTGTTCCGAGGTATGCCACAAAACATTTTGATACTTCAATCTATAATTATATATCTGAAAACACGAGGTGGATTGACTTTTATGTTATTTTTCATTGCAACAAAATAGATACACAATTTATTAGCAAAAGTAATATTCCGAAGGGTTTTTTATTGTTTGATATGCAAATAAAATATGAAAATAGTTCCTATGTTTTCGAACTCACTAATTTTGAATGGTTAGATGAAAAAAAAGTAGTAAGAAGCATTAGTAAAATGTATAAAAGTTATAAAACAACTTCGGATATTAAAGAGCGAAAATTGTATTATGGGGCATTAAAAACTGCGGAATATTTGATTGCAAAAACATTAAATAAATACACTGACCTTGTGGATGAGTTGATTGAGAACAAATTACAATTCAAAGAACATAAAAATATAGAGGCTGAAAAACAAAAGAAGATTGAAAATAATACAGAAAAAAAATCGTTAGATATTGAAAAACCAAAGCAGGTTTTTGAAAATCCATTTCTCGACCTTATTAAAGATATAAAGTAACGTATGCTTCGTATAAAATTAAAGATTTTTTTATTAGTTTTGAGTCTTTTAATGATGGATTCACTATACTCACAAACTTTTTCATTGGGGCCTTTTGTTGGTTTAAATGTTTCGGACGTAGGTATAAAAACGATAGATACAACTCCAATATCTGATGCGAAATTTGGGTATCAATTAGGATTGTTTACTCGTGTTCAAATTAAACCCGTTTTTGTTCAATTGGAAGCTTCTTATTTTTACAGTCGATCGGCGATTGAATATAAACAAAATAAAATTGTTCCTCAAAGTATAGATGTTGGTTATTTAGCATTTTCTGGAATGCTTGGGCTTAAATTAGGTACACTTCGAATACAAGCAGGTCCGTTTATCCATCGTGATGTTATCTTTTTACAAAATGAATCTATAAAAGATCAAATTAGTATAGAAAAAGATGGCGTGCAAAATTTGTTTGGAGTTCAAGCTGGGATTGGAGTTAATATTGCAAAAAGATGGAATGTTGACTTTAGATATCTAAAATATTTTAGTCCTACCAATTATGTTTTTAAAGAGGCTTCAGGTGAACTAAAAATAAGAGAAGCGTCTCCTTCCGCTTTGGCTGTTCATTTGGGATATGCTATTATAAAGAAGTAAATTTATGATGCGTTTTCTGGTTGTTATATTTTTAATTAAAAGTTCGCTTTTTGCTCAGATCGAAACATTTAAAATGCGAACTGATTTTGAAACCTTTCAAAAAAAGTGGCAAACACGAGGAGAAGTTTCCCAAAATCTTCAAGGTATTTCAAGAGATTCTATTTGGAATCAGTTTGATTTGGAAAGTTTTTCACTTTTACAAAAAAACAGCGCCTTTTTTTTAAGTCAAAATAAACCTATAGAACCACAAATAAATTATAGAGGTTTTGCGTCGCATCAAATTGGATTGGCAATTGATGGACAACAAGTCGAGCTTTCGGCTTTAAATACAAATAGCTTGTTACCTTTTTTTAATTTAGGCGTATTTAATAAATTAGAAATTGCCTATGGTCAAAATGCCCTAACATACAGTCAAAATGCGCAAGGCGGTATTTTAAATTTCTTTTCTTCTCGGTCGCCAATTTTTAATGAAAAATATCAAGATTTAACAGCTCTTTTAGGCTATAATCTAAATTCGAAAGCACAAACCGCATCGATTCAATTTCAAAAATCGAATCACAAATGGCAGAACCATACACGAATATTTTATCAAAAATCGGACGCCTATACAATTGGAGCTACCTTAGATGATAAATATGGCACTTATGGGCAACAGCTTTTTTTAGATAATGAAAAGATACATGTAAATACCAATCCGCATCAAATTCCAAATGCGGCGTATCAGATGTTTCAAGTTTTGCAGAAAAATTCTTTGTTTTTTAATAAAAGAAATCATATCAATTTCCTTGCTTTTGTTTCTGCTTTAGATGATAATTTATCGCCAATACAATGGGATTATTACTACACGCCGTCGAGTGCGCAACATCGACCAATAATTTTTGGAAAATTAGATGCCGTATGGTATCAAGATCAAGGTTTGTTTTCAAAGTTAAACGCTGGAATTCAATACGCTGGATATGAAAAATCGGACGATTATTTAAGCGCTAATATTTCTTATTGGAATCAATTTTTGAGTAATTACAGTTTGAAAGGTTTTGTAGACATGTATAAAAATATAAATTCAAAATGGATTTTATTTGCAAACGCCAATTTGGTTGGTCAAGGATTATCGATGAACAATATATTTATGAATGTCAATACCCATTCATCAAGTTTTAAAGATATTATTCAAACCAATTTAAGCTCCAAATTGGAATATCGCTACAGCGAAAACGTTTCTTATTTGTTTGGAATTAGGCTCGGAACCCAACATATCGATTTGCCTTATAGCTACAAAACAGTGCTGCCCGTTGAGCCCGAGGTCCTAAATTTTAAACAAAATGTGTTGAATTATACCGCATATTTAACTTGGGCACGACATTCTTGTGAAAGTAATAATTATAGCGCCTCTTTATTTTACACCAAAAGGAATCCTTCCGTTTACGAATCTTTTTCAACAGATTTTGTTGGTTTTATTACGCCTTATAAGGATTTGAAAAGTGAAGAAATTGTTGGTGTAGAGTCGCATTTCTATAAAAAAATAGACGATCAACTCGAAGTGCAATTTTCACCATTTGCCCATTTATTTTTTAATAAAATATCCAATGGAATTACAACAACGGAAGATGTAATTTTATTATTAAGCCCGAAATATTATGAACAAATACGAAGCAATATTAAAAATGCATTTTTAATAGGCGCTTCTTTAGATATCAAATACCATATTTCTAATCGATTTATGATTTATGCGATGGGTCATTTTATGAAAACTCAAACTGACGAGCGTCAAACACTAGAAAATACGCCTCCTTTATATGGCAATCTCGGATTTAAAGCCAATTTTAAAAAATCTTATTTCAATTTTTGGTTATTTTTTAATGCCACAAAAAGTGCCAATGATTTTGGATATTTAAATCATATTGATAATCAAAATGCAGCCTATGTTAATAATCAATTATTTGGTAATCCTGGTTTTGCGGTTTTAAACTTCCAGTGGATTCAAAAAATACATTCAAAAATGGATGTTTCTTTTCAGTTAAACAATATTTTAAATCAAAACTATCGTGCTTTTCAAAGTGAGCGATCCGGATTAGGTAGAAATTTTCAAATGAATATTCAACTGAAATTATAACCTTTTTGTAAAAAACATCTTTGATTTTTTCTTTTATCTTATATTTGTGCTTCAAAAATAAAATAAATGAGTGAGGCTTTTATAGTTTCGGCAAGAAAGTACCGTCCCAAGCGATTTGATGAAGTCGTGGGGCAGGAGTCTACGACCCAAACGCTAAAAACCGCAATCAAAAACAAGCAGTTGGCGCACTCTTTTTTATTTTGTGGTCCTCGTGGTGTTGGTAAAACCACAATCGCAAGGATTTTAGCCAAAACAATCAATTGTAAAGATTTGCAAACTGACGGAGAAGCTTGTAATCAATGCGACTCTTGTACTTCGTTTGATGCCAACGCATCTTTTAATATTTATGAATTAGATGCTGCTAGTAAAAATTCCGTTGATGATATCAAGCGATTGATTGAGCAAGTGCAATATCCACCGCAAAATGCCCAATACAAGATTTTTATCATTGATGAGGTGCATATGTTGAGTTCTCAAGCTTTTAATGCTTTTTTAAAAACATTAGAAGAACCACCTGAGTATGCCAAATTTATATTAGCTACGACAGAAAGACATAAAATCTTACCTACGATATTGTCGCGTTGTCAGATTTATGATTTTATGCGTATTTCGGTTCGAAATATCACGTCGCATTTAGCTAAAATTGCCGAAAAAGAAGGGATTGAAGCTGAAGAAAATGCATTGATCCTCATTTCGCAAAAAGCCGATGGCGGACTAAGAGATGCCTTATCGATGTTTGACCGTTTGACGAGTCTTAATGATAAAAAATTAAGTTATCAATCGGTTTTAGAAAATCTAAATATTTTAGATTACGATTATTTTTTCAAATTTGTAGATACCATCCATCAGCAAGATACATCACAATTGTTGTTGTATATTGAAGATGTTTTGAGCAAAGGATTTGAATTAGATACATTGTTAGAAGGGCTTTCGCAGCATATCCGAAATTTGTGGGTTTGTATACATCCCAATACGATTGATTTATTAGAGCATAGTAATGACATTAAAGAAAAATATAAAAACCAGTCAAAATTATATCAAGAATCGACATATTTGAATTTACTTCAAATTTTATCCGATGCCGAAAATGCTGTAAAACATTCCAGAAATAAAAGGCTTGTCGTAGAACTCGCGCTTTTAAAAATGGTATATCTTGATAAACTTACAAATACAACTTGGACGCATCTCGAAGTCGAAAAAAAAAAATAACGTAAGCGAAGTTGTTTCTAAACAAGTTGCCACAAAAGCAATACAAGTTCCAATCAAAGATTTAGAAGAATCAAAACCCGTTAAGTCTCCTGCGATTTTGTCGATTGAAGATTTAGCACAAAAAGTAGAAAAAGAAATCAGTAGCTCGCAAGTTGCTGAAGAAGTCGTAGAGATTCAAACTGTAGAAAATCTTAATATTTGGTCAGAATTAATTCCTTTATTACCCAAAGGAAATGTCAATATTGATTATATCAAAGGATTGGAACCTGAAATTAAAAATGACACCTTTGTTTTTAATGTTTCCAATACCATTCAAGAGCAAATGGTGCTTTCTTGTTTTAGAATTTTAAAACAAGTATATTTTCAAAAAACGTCCAAAAATGCTGGATTTGAGTGTGTAGTTAATGAATCCTTAGTTGAAACCTTCTCTAATAGTGCTTCATTAAGTAAAACGGACAAATTCAATGCCTTAGCCCAAAAAAATCCACTACTAAACAAATTATTAGTAGATTTTGGTTTGGATTTGTATGATTAGTTTGATTTAATAATTAAACGTATAATTAATTGTAAATCAATAAATTTTAAAATTTATTCTTGAAATGATTACGCGGAGTTGAACTCAAATAATTAATATATTTATAACTGCGAATTCATTTAATGCTTAAATTAGTTTAAATACAAATCAAAAATCATCTAAAAACATAAACACTTTTTAGATAAATTTTATATCTTTGTGAGTTTTTTATAATTAAAAAAGTCTTAAAAAATAATGGGAAATAGTAATCCAACTAAAAAATTATTTCAAAAATGTTATAATTTTACAAGAGCTGATGAAATTAAATCGGCTGGTATATATCCTTATTTTAACCCTATTGAGGAAAGTGAAGGCCCAGTAGTAGATATGAACGGAAAACGCATCATTATGGCGGGTTCTAATAATTATCTTGGGTTAACTTCGCATCCAAAAGTTAAAGAAGCCGCAATTCAAGCCATTAATAAATATGGTACAAGTTGCTCGGGTAGTCGATATTTGACAGGAACTATTGATTTGCATAATGAATTAGAACATAAATTAGCTAAATTCGTAGGAAAAGAAGCTGCTTTATTGTTCAGTACAGGATATCAAGCGGGTCAAGGTGTTATTTCTCCTTTGGTTGGTCGTCATGATAAAATAATCAGCGATCGTGATAATCATGCCTCAATTCAAACCGCTAATATGTTGGCTAAAGGTACTTTTGGTACCGAAATCTTGAGATATCATCACAATGATATGGCAGATTTAGAGAAAAAGCTAGAGTCCATTAAAGATATAGATGGCGCTAAATTTATCGTTACGGATGGGGTATTTTCCGCATTTGGAGATATTCCAGAATTAGATAAAATCAATGCTTTAGCTAAAAAGCATGGCGCTCAAATACTTGTTGATGATGCACATGCGTTTGGTGTTATTGGCGAAGGAGGACGAGGAACTGCAAGTGAATTTGGTTTAACAGATGATGTAGATTTAATTGTTTGTACATTTAGTAAAACATTAGCAAGTTTAGGTGGTTTTGTGGCTGGAGAAGAACGTGTAATTAACTATTTAAAACATCATAGTCCAGCATTAATTTTTAGTGCTTCACCAACGCCAGCTTCCGTAGCTAGTGCGATTGCTGCTCTTGATATTTTAGTTGAGCAACCCGAATTGGTAGCAAGATTAAATCATAATGCCGATTATGTAAGACAAGGATTAATCGGAATGGGATATAATGTATTTCCTTCTCGTACCGCCATTGTATCAGCAATTATTGGCAATGACCTAAAAGGTTTTGAGTTATGGAAAGGATTGTTTGATGAAGGTGTATTTGTAAATGTTTTCGTTCCACCTGCAGCGCCTCCGGGCATGTCGATGATGCGAAATAGTTTTATGGCTTCTCACGAAAAAGAACACTTGGATATTATCCTTGAAAAATATCATAAAGTTGGTAAACAAATTGGTTTAATTGACTAAAATTAACTTTTTGATAGCATATATCAAGGATTAAAACAAATGGAAGAAAAAGATAAGAAAAATATTGTAAACATACCACATGTAGATACACTTTACAAAAAGTGGTTTTTAGAATATGCTTCTTATGTTGTTTTAGAAAGAGCCATTCCTGCGCTTTATGACGGACTCAAACCCGTTCAACGCCGTATTCTTCATGCAATGAAAGAACAAGACGATGGAAGATTTACAAAAGTAGCAAATTTAATTGGGCAAACGATGCAGTATCATCCTCATGGTGATGCGAGTATTGGAGATGCTTTAGTTAATTTAGGTCAAAAAGAATTATTAATAGAGACTCAAGGAAACTGGGGGGATATCCGAACTGGAGATTCGGCTGCCGCACCAAGGTACATCGAAGCTCGATTGTCGAAGTTTGCGCTATTTGCATGTTTTCACGACCAAAATACTAAATGGCAATTGAGCTATGATGGTAGAAAAAGAGAGCCCGTATTTTTACCTATAAAATTTCCATTGTTACTTTCAGATGGGGTAGAAGGTATTGCCGTAGGTATGAGTACCAAAATATTACCTCATAATTTTATTGAACTTTGCGAAGCTTCCATAAAATGTATTAAAAATCAACCTTTTGAATTGTATCCAGACTTCTTACAAGGAGGAATTATTGATGTTTCAAACTATAATCAAGGAAATCGAGGCGGGAAAATACGTTGTAGAGCAAAAATTGAAAAGGTAGATACCAAAAACATTAAAATTACAAGTGTTCCTTATGGAGTAACGACGGAGAAATTAATAGAGAGTATTCTCGCCGAGAATTCAAAAGGACGCATAAAGATAAAAAAAGTCAACGACAACACCGCAAGTGATGTCGAAATAAATATTGAGTTGGTACCAGGAACTTCTGTAGATCATACCATTGATACACTTTATGCTTTTACCCAATGTGAAGTTTCAATTAGTCCTTTGGGATGTTGTATTATTGATAATAAACCCATGTTTTTGGGTGTGGATGAATTGCTGCGATTAAGTACTCAAAATACTATAAGACTCCTTCAAAGTGAATTGAATATCAAAAAGAAAGATCTTGAAGACCGTTGGCATTTTTTAAGTTTGGAGAAAATATTTTTTGAAGAACAAATTTATAAAGAGCTTGAGAAAAAACATGAGACTTGGGATATCGTTTTGATGCAAATTGAGAAAGCATTTGAACCATTTTTAGGGGTTTTTAAAAGAGCTGTAACTAAAGCAGATTACGAAAAATTAACAGAAAAGCCTGTTCGACGAATTTATAAATTAGACATTGACGATTTAAAATCTAAGATTTTAAAAATTGAAGAAGAAATTATTCAGATTCAACATCATTTAGATCATATTGATAAATATGCAATTGATTATTTTAAAACATTAATCGATAAATTTGGCAAAGGAAGGGAACGAAGAACGGAGATAAAGCCGTTTGAGAAAATTGAAGTAAAGCAAGTCGTGTTGAATAATCAAAAGCTTTATGTAAATTATAAAGATGGATTTATTGGTCATGGACTTAAAAAAGAAGAATTTGTTTGTGATTGTACAGATATTGATGATATCATTGTAATCCGTAAAGACGGAAAAATGATGGTTTCTAGAATTACAGAGAAAAAATTTGTAGGAAAAGATATTTTGTATTGTGGCGTATGGAAAAAAGATGATGAACGAACGGTTTATAATTTGATTTATCTTGATCCTAAATCAGGTAAAAACTATGTAAAAAGATTTCAGGTTTTGGCCATAACTCGAGATAAAGAATATGATATTACCAATGGTAATTCTTGTAGTATTTTATATTTATCTGCCAATCCAAATGGAGAGGCCGAAATTGTTAATGTAAAATTGTCGCCATCATGCAAAGCGCGTGTTAAAATATTTGATTTTGATTTTAAAACCGTTTTAATCAAAGGAAGGAATAGTCAAGGAAATATTTTATCTTCATATCCCATTTTAAAAGTGCTTATGAAGAAAAAAGGAACTTCAACACTTGGAGGAACACATCTTTGGGTGCATAATGAAACAGGGCGTATTAATAAAAATCAAGAAGGTAAATATATTGGCGAATTTTTAAGTGAGGATCAGTTTTTAGTAATTTATAATAATGGAACGTATTATTTAGGAAATCTTGAAAATACGCTTAAAGTGGATATCGAGCGATTGGTTCATATCCAAAAAATGGATGAGAATATAGTTTTAAGTGCGGTTTATTTTGATGGCGCTTCACAAAATTATTATGTAAAACGTTTTCAAATTGAAGTTAAAACAGATTTGAAAGAACATAGTTTTATTTCAGAAGATGAAAAAAGTAAGTTGATTGTTGCTTCAACAGCATCAAATCCAATGATTCAATTTGAAGTATTGAAAGGCAAAAGTAAAGAGGTGGTTGAAGAAGTCATTGATTTATCCGAATTTATTGATGTGAAAGGATGGAAATCGTTGGGAAATCGTCTGACACAATTTCCTTTAAAAGGAGGCATTGCTCTTCAAACAGCTCATCTTGAATTGGAATATGAAGTTCCTGTAAAACCTGAAAAAGAACAACCTACCTTGGAAGAAGTTGAGAAACAAGTCAAAGATTTTCAAATAGATAAGTCCGATTTAGCTCAAGGTGGCATTCAGTCAACATTGTTTGATTCTTTTTAGAATAAACCTTTTTTTGTTGTTTTTGTATTTATTACAAGTTATTTTCAAAATCATGTTATGCGATCGCAAAATAAAAAAGGAAGGAAAAGAATCGCTTTGTTTTTAGTCAGATATAATTTTTATTTTAATTGAATTACCCAATTTAACAATATATACTCAGTAATTATTTAGTATCTTTGCGTATCTAATATAAAACGATATGTGTGCTAAAATAGCAGTAATTGGAGGTGGTTTTGCAGGACTTTCTGCGGCTTCGTACCTTCAAAAAATGGGTCATCAAGTTACTATTTTTGAAAAAAATGAACAAATCGGTGGACGCGCGCGGAAGTTTGAGGAGCACGGTTTTGTATTTGATATGGGACCTAGCTGGTATTGGATGCCTGACGTTTTTGAAAATTATTTTAAAGATTTTGGATATAAAGTATCTGACTTTTTCGAGCTCGTTCAATTAGATCCTGGTTTTGATGTTGTTTTTAGTAAACATGATACTTTTTCGGTAGATGCTGATTTTGAAAAAATTAAAGATAAATTTGAGCAATTAGAGAAAGGGAGCGGTGCCAAACTTGAAAAATTTATTAACGAGGCCGATCGTAAATATCAAGTAAGCATGAACGATATTGTGTTTAAGCCTTCGTATTCTTTATTTGAATACATGAATTGGAAAATTATAAAAAATGTGCTCGCTGTTGATTTTTTTATTCCACTTCGAAGTAGTTTAAAAAAATATTTTACGCATGCGAATATTTTAAAAATTATGGAATTTCCGGTGCTTTTCTTAGGCGCAATGGCAGATAAGATTCCGGCACTTTATAGCATTATGAATTATGCCGCATTAAAGCAAGGGACATTTTATCCACTTGGGGGTATGCATAAAATTGTAGAAGCTATGGAAAAAGTAGCTGTAAAACTTGGCGTTGAAATACAGCTTCACGCTGAAGTTCAAAAAATTATAGTAGAAGAAGGTAAAGCAAAAGGAATTATAGTGAATCAAAATACTATTGCGTTTGATGGTGTTGTTGCAGCGGCAGATTATGAATTTGTAGAACGTAAACTTCTTGAAAGTTCATATCAAAATTATAATTCAGAATATTGGGATAAAAAGGTGTTTGCGCCTAGTAGTTTATTGTTTTATATTGGAGTTTCAAAAAAAATAGAAAAACTAAATCATCATACTTTGTTTTTTGATACCGATTTTGAATTGCATTCTAAAGAGATATATCATAATCCTAAATGGCCTACAGAACCTTTATTTTATGCTTGTACGCCTTCGGTTACGGATGCGAGTGTAGCGCCTGAAAATTGTGAAAATTTATTTTTATTGATTCCGATTGCAACCGGATTAGAAGATAATGAAGCGCTTAGAGAAAAGTACTTTGACAAAGTAATGGCTCGATTGGAAGATTACTGCGAAATGGATATTCGAAGTCATATTATTTACAAACGTTCTTATTGTAAAAATGATTTTATTTTGGATTATAATTCATTTAAAGGAAATGCCTATGGTTTAGCCAATACGTTATTGCAAACAGGTCCTTTAAAGCCAACTTTAAAAAATAAAAAGGTATCGAATTTATATTATTGCGGACAATTAACAGTTCCTGGTCCGGGTGTTCCTCCGTCTTTAATTTCAGGAAAAATTGTGGCAGCCGAGATTTCTAAAAATCTACCATTATAGTTTTTGTATCATTTTGTAGTTTTTAATTTATTTTTGTATAAATTTCTTTTATGACCAAACATGTTTATCTTGATAGTGCTGCGACAACTTTAGTATCCAAAGAAGTGGTTGAAGCAATGACCCAAAGCTTATCAGAAGTATATGGAAATCCAAGTTCTACACATCATTTTGGCCGTATTGCAAAAGGACAATTAGAAGATTCAAGAAGAAATGTAGCAGCGGCAATTGGAGCAAAGCCCAATCAAATTTGTTTTACTTCTTGTGGAACAGAAAGTAATAATATGGTTTTACGTAAATCGGTTGAACAATTGGGCGTGGAACGAATTTTAACAACAGCTATTGAGCATCCTTCGGTTTATCAAACATTAAAAGAACTTTCTCAAAAAATAGAAGTAGTTTATCTTCCTATATGTCCTAAAGGAAGTGTTTTAGTCGATCAATTAGAGCAAATTTTAAAATCCTCACCGAAAAAGGCATTAGTAAGTGTCATGCATGCCAATAATGAAATTGGAACGTTAAATGATATTGAAGCTATTTGTAATATTGCACATAAAAATGGAGCTATTGTCCATAGTGATATGGTACAAACGGTTGGGCATCTAGTAATTGATGTAGCTACTTTAGGTATCGATTTTATTGTGGCTTCTGCGCATAAATTTCATGGACCTAAAGGTATTGGTTTTTTATATTCTAAGCAGTCAAATGCTGTGGGTGCCTATATTTCAGGTGGTTCTCAAGAGCGTGGTATGCGAAGTGGAACGGAAGGTCTGGCATCTATCGTAGGTTTGTCGGTTGCTATTCAAAATGCGACGCGTCATATTCATGAAGATTTAAAATATGTGGATGAATTGCGCCATTTTATGGCAAAAAAATTAACTGAGAAAATTCCTAATATTGAAATAATAACGCCCTTAGATAAAAGTCTTTATACGGTTTTGTCTGTTGGTTTTCCGACTACAATGAGTAATGACATGTTGCCATTTCAGTTAGATATGAAAGGCGTTGCTTGTAGTAGTGGAAGTGCTTGTAGCAGTGGCGCCAATAAAGGTTCACACGTTTTGGAAGCGATTAATTATCCAAAGGACCGAAAAGTAATTCGATTTAGCTTCTCAAAATATAATACTAAAGAAGAAATTGAGTACGCTGTAAATCAAATTGAAAGTTTGTACATAGAAATGCATCAAAAGATGCCTCAATAGATTATCGATATAAAACTTTCTGCGGCCTAGAAATATCCAATCCTTGAAAACGAAAAGGAATCACAGAAGAGATAACAATTCCTTTTTGAATAAATTGTCCTGTTGTAGAAGGATAAAATCCATATTGTATTTGAATCAAATCAAAGACCATGTTTTCATTTCTAAATGCAAATCCAAAGCTTGCTCCACTATATACAGGGCCTTCATAAATTGATTTGTTATTTTGACGCATTCGAGCAATTTCAAATAAAGAAAAGAAATAGGTCCTGAATCCAATTAATGAAAAAGGAAAGTAAATATTATTTTGAAGACTCATTGCAAAACGATCTTGCCCTCGAATCGCACCGTTTGATAGTCCACGAATTCCATCAAATTCGTTAAAGTTTATGAAATTATAATCGTCTTGATTAATCCCTAACGTATATCTAGAATTTAAATAATTCCGAATTCGAAGTTTACCCAAACGAATAACGGAGCTTGTTAATTGAATATTAAGGTCTATAACGCCTCTAGTGGCTTGATTTTCAAATTCATTTATACCAATCTTCGCACCTAAATTTAAGTAATTGTTTTTTTGATTGTAAAATTGACCTAGAATTTGAAATCCATAATAAGCTGTTTTTCCAAATTCAGTATTACTTAAACCATAAATTATATTTGTAGAAAAACCTGTTGGTACATCTTCAGTTCGTCCAAATCCATTTAATAAACGGTCTTGTACATATTTAATTCTTGCATAACCAAAACTACTTAAGAAGCCCGTTTGATTCCAAAAATCCGGTAGATTTTTTACATCTTGATTTCGTTTTGTATGTATGTCTTGATTGAAGTTAACTCCTAAAACAATGGCATTTTGTGTAAATTTCTTAATGGTTTTAAATGGAATGGCATGGCTTACCCAAACTTCATTTTTTACTTTATTAATGTTAAAACTGGAGTCGAAGTTAAAATTGTAAAAATCTTGATTTTTAAAAGATGAAAAAACACCGCCTGCCCATCTAAACTCTGGACGTGCAAATTCACGAGAAAGCGAAAATTGAACGGATTTATCATCCCTAAAGTTATAATAATGGGCATTTAAATCAATAAAGCTTTTTTTGAAAATATTTGGAATTGTATAATAATAGCCACTACCAAATCTTTGTTTTGTATCTTTTTGATTAATAACAAATTTTGTTCGAAGCTGATGCCCCGTTCCAAAAATATTGAAATTGTTAACTCCAAAATTAAAACTACTTATTGAATTAAATCCAAATTCAAAATCATAAGGTAATACATCTTGAATATATAAATATAAGTCAATATTGCCGTTTTGGTTTAATATAGGTACAAAACGTACATCATGAAAAATATTTGAATTACGAATAAGACGGGCATTTTCTAATGCTCTATAACTCGAGAAATAATCTCCTGATTTGAAAAATAGAAATCGATTTTGAATTAATTTTTGAGAAGTGGTTACATGTAGTTTTTCGGATAAAAACTTTTCTAAGCCTGAGGCTTTTTGTGAGGTGTCATAAATATTTTCTCCAAAAACCTTAAATTGCTTGATAATTATTGTGTCAATTTTTAAATCTTCAAAAGGAAGCAAATGTTGTCTTTTCTTTTCAAATTCAACTTCTTCGTTATAATTACTCCTTCTATATATATTTCGAAATAAAAGATTGTGAATTTCACTTGATACTACATTACTATTATATGCATTTCTAGTTTTTTCACTTCGAATGCTATCTTTGGTTCTTAATTTATCATCGATTTCATCCTTTTGTGCTTCAATAATATTATTAAAATAGAAAAAAGTAAAAATTGTAATAAAAAATCTACACATTTATAGAACATTATTTGAGATTATTCGAATTCATATGCATCGCTTGCATTTGTTTAAGTGTTCGTTCCATTCCATCAGGTGAACCATCCAAGAATATAACATTACCTTTTCCTTGTTCTGCAAAATTTTTCATAGCTTCAGTCCAAATACTGAATAAAACAAAAGATGCATCTAGATTTTGGTCTTGCATTTCTTTGGCCGCATTCGCCATACCTTTAGCAACTTCTTCTCTAAATAGTGCAACCCCTTGTCCTCTTAATTGAGCGGCTTCTTTTTCAGCATTGGCTGCAATGATAATAGCGCTACCTTCCGCTTCTGCGGCTTTTGTTTTTGTAATATAAAGTGCTTGTCCTTCATTTTCAGCAGCCGCTTTTAAATTATTACTCGCAACAACCTGTGCCATAGAGCGCATAATCGCTTCATCAAATTGAATATCATTTATTTGTAAATCAAGTAAATGAAAACCCCACTCGGCTAATGTACTATCTAAGTGACCTTTTACTTCATCTACAATCTCTTTTCTTAATCCTAAAACTTCACTTTGTCTTTTGGTAGCCACAAATGATCGTATCGATCCTTCAATACTTCGTACTAAAGTTTGCATAAAACTTCGTTCATCCACAAATTTAAAAGCTACTTTTTGAATGGTTTCATCCGTTCCATCTATTACAGAATACAATAACATGGATTTAAAGTTTACATTAGCTTGATCTTGGGTTATTGCAACAAACTCTAGTTCTGCAGAACGGTTTTGAATGGATATACGTTTAAAAATAGTTTCCAAAACTGGTATTTTTAAATTTAAACCTGGGTGCGCCACTCTTCGATATCTGCCGAACATTGTAATAACAGCTACTGTACCTTGCTGAACGGTAAACAATCCTGATGCAATAATAATAAATGTAATTGCAATAATAACATAAAAAAATACGGACATAAAATTTGGTTTTAGTTAATCAAATGACAAATATATAATAATATTAAATAAGAAGATATTAATTTAATGTTTTGAATTAAATCTAACAAATATTAACCCAATTTTTGCTATTAAACATCTAAATGCTGCAAAAACGAATAAGAAATTAATGATTAAAATCTAAATTGTTATGAAATCCATCTTTAATTTTAAAGTTTCCATAAAGGGCAAATAAAAAACATAAAACGCCAACAAAATAGGCGCTATAAACTTCATCTTCCCATACACTACTAAGATATTGAAAAGCAATTGAAATGGGTACGACACTCCCTCGAACTAAGTTTGGAATCATGGTGCTTGCAGTGGCTCTAAAGTTGGTCCCAAATTGTTCGGCACTGTTAATAACAAATAATGCCCAATATCCCGTACCACAACCTAACAAAAAGTTCATAAAGTAATAGAAATTAGGATTTTGACTTTTTGAAAATAAGTAAATATTCACAAAAATAAATGATAGAAAAAGATATAAAAAAACAACTTTTTTCCTGCTTTTTAGAATTTGACTTAATAAACCACTTATTAAATCACCCACTGAAAGTCCGACATAAGTCCACATTATACAATTAGCAACCGAAATTTCAATTTGACTATTGGCTAAAGCAAAACGATTGGCTAAAGCAGATAGTGTCCCAACCATATACCATATTGGAATTCCAATTAGCGTACAATAAATAAACTTTTTTAAAATTTTTCTGTCTTTTAGAAGTATCCATAGGTCTCCTTTTTTAATTTCTTTATTCTTGTTTTCTTTAAATAAATGACTTTCTAGATTTGAAGTTCTTAATATTAATAGAAGAAAACCCATAGCGCCTCCAATAATATATGCAATTTGCCAATTTTGAAAATCCCAGCCAAATATGTTATTTATATAATAACCTTTATTGCCAACTAATGCCGCAACTACAGCTCCTAATGCACCAAAAGTTACAATGATCATAGTGCCTAATCCTCGTTTTTTTTGGTCTAAGGTTTCGCTAACCAAAGTGATTCCAGCGCCTAACTCTCCAGCCAAACCAATTCCTGCAATAAATCTAAGAATTTTATATTGTTCTAAGTTCATTACAAAAGCATTCAAAAAATTAGCTAAAGAATATATTAAAATAGATCCGAATAAAACAACTACTCTACCTTTTTTATCACCCATCAAACCCCATAAAACTCCTCCAATTAGCATACCAACCATTTGATAATTAAAAAGACTAATTTCATGGATTTTAATTTCAGATAATGAAAATCCAAGAGTTGTCAAACTTTCTTTTTTTACAATATTAAATAAGACTAAATCATAAATATCAACAAAATATCCTAATGAGGCAACTATAATTATTATCCAAGCTTTTCGATTCATTTTTTTTTCTGTAAAATTAAATTTATAAATAAAAAGTCGTGTAAAAAAAATAAAATTTAGTATTAAAAATGTATAAAAAATACCAAATAATATACTGAAAATCAGTTTATTGTATATGATATTTAAGATTATTTAAAAAAAATACTTGCGAAAAAAAATAGAATATATATCTTTGCAAACCTTTTTAAAAATTAAAGGGAGTATAGTAAAGCGGTATTGTACGATAATTTTATTTAAGTTCTTTGATTTAATAGTTGTAAATAAACAACAAAATTTATATTGCCGAAGTAGCTCAGTTGGTAGAGCAGCTGATTTGTAATCAGCAGGTCGGGGGTTCAAGTCCCTTCTTCGGCTCTAAGTTGGGCAGTTACCAGAGTGGCCAAATGGGGCAGACTGTAAATCTGCTGCGAAAGCTTCGGTGGTTCGAATCCATCACTGCCCACAATATTTACAATTTTTAGATCATTAAGAACAAAAATTAAAAATAATTGCGGAAGTAGCTCAGTTGGTAGAGCATCAGCCTTCCAAGCTGAGGGTCGCGAGTTCGAGTCTCGTCTTCCGCTCCATTTATTTTTAATAAAAAATATTTTAGACTGGTAATTCTGAAATTATGCACTTCGCATAATTTTTTTGTTTTTACTAGCCGACGTAGCTCAGGGGTAGAGCGTTTCCTTGGTAAGGAAGAGGTCGAGGGTTCAAATCCCTTCGTTGGCTCATAAATATTAGAGTAAGAATTATATAAATTTTATATATAATTAAATTAATTTTAAACCAAATTTAAAATCAAATAAAATGGCAAAAGAACAATTTATTAGAACCAAACCACACGTAAACATTGGTACTATTGGTCACGTTGACCACGGAAAAACAACTTTGACTGCTGCTATCACTTCAGTGTTAGCAAACAAAGGTTTAGCACAAAAGAAAGATTATGATTCAATTGATGCGGCTCCTGAAGAAAAAGAAAGAGGTATTACTATTAATACAGCTCACGTAGAGTATGAAACAGAGACTAGACACTATGCACACGTTGACTGTCCAGGTCACGCGGATTACATCAAAAACATGATTACAGGTGCTGCTCAAATGGACGGTGCTATCTTAGTAATTGCTGCTACAGATGGACCAATGTCTCAAACGAGAGAGCATATCTTATTAGCTCGTCAGGTAGGTGTTCCTAAAATCGTAGTTTTCATGAACAAAGTTGATTTAGTTGACGATCCTGAAATGTTAGAGCTTGTAGAAATGGAAGTAAGAGAGTTATTATCAAGTTATAAATATGATGGTGACAACACTCCAGTTATCAAAGGTTCAGCTTTAAAAGCACTTAACGGTGAAGCGGACGGTGTAAAAGCTATCGAAGAATTAATGAGCACAGTTGATGAGTTTGTTCCAATTCCTCCAAGACCAACAGATCTTCCTTTCTTATTACCAGTAGAAGATGTATTCTCTATTACAGGTAGAGGAACAGTTGCAACAGGTAGAATTGAAAGAGGTATCGTTAAAACTGGTGAGGCTGTTGAAATCGTTGGTTTAATGAAAGAAGGTGAAAAACCTTTAACTTCTACAGTAACTGGTGTTGAGATGTTTAGAAAAATTCTTGATATTGGAGAAGCTGGTGAAAACGTTGGTTTACTTTTAAGAGGTATCAACAAAGAAGATATCAAAAGAGGTCAAGTAATTTGCCACCCTGGTACAATTACTCCACACACTGAATTCAAATGTGAGGTGTATATCTTATCTAAAGATGAAGGTGGTCGTCACACGCCATTCTTTAACAAATATCGTCCTCAGTTCTATTTAAGAACTACAGACGTTACAGGTGAAATTACTTTACCAGAAGGTAAAGAAATGGTAATGCCAGGTGATAACTTGACATTAACTGTTCAGTTAATCTACCCTGTTGCTTTAGAAAAAGGTTTACGTTTCGCTATCCGTGAAGGTGGTAGAACAGTAGGTGCTGGTCAGGTAACTGAAATTATTAAGTAATTTAATTATTCTTGGGTACATAAAAGTACCCAAGAATTTATACGGGTGTAGCTCAGTTGGTAGAGCGAAGGTCTCCAAAACCTTAGGCCGTGGGTTCGAGCCCTACCGCCCGTGCATTTTAATTTTCTCAATTTATAAATAATGAATAGTATTGTTACTTATTTTAAAGAGTCTTATATAGAACTTAAAGAGCGTGTTACTTGGCCTACAATGCCAGAGTTACAAAAACTAACTACTATTGTATTGGTTTCATTAGCTATTATAACAATTGTTATTCTAATTATGGATCAATTGAGCAAGTTAGCAATTATTGATATGTTTTACGGTAATATATAATGATGATGTCAATAGAAAAGAAGTTATATGTTCTCAAAGTTGTAAGTGGACATGAAAATAAAATTAAGAATTATATTGAATTAGAAGCAATGCGTTCTAATTGGCAAGATATTATTCTTAATGTTTTTGTCCCAACTGAGAAAGTTTATAAAATCAGAAATGGCAAAAAAGTAATCACAGAAAAAACATTATATCCTGGTTATATGTATATCGAGGTAAATGAAAAAATGATTACGAGTGAAGTATTAGCTACTATTAGAAATATAAGTGGTGTAATGAATTTTTTAGGTGGGAATCAACCTCAAGCGCTAAGAGATGCAGAAGTTCAGAAATTGTTTGGTAGAATGGATGAGATGCTTGATAGAGGTGAAAGCATGCTTGAGCCTTTCATTATAAACGAATCTGTAAAAGTTATAGAAGGCCCGTTTGATGGTTTTGTTGGTACTATAGAAGAAATTAATGAAGATAAGAAAAAATTAAAAGTTGTAGTTAAGATTTTTGGTAGAAAGCAACCTGTTGAGGTTAATTTTACACAAGTAGAAAAAATTAATTAATAAGAAAAATTTAAAAACGTATATAATATCATGGCAAAAGAAATAGAAACCTATGTAAAACTCCAAGTAAAAGGAGGACAAGCCAATCCAGCTCCACCAATCGGTCCTGCTTTAGGTTCGAAAGGTGTTAATATTATGGATTTTTGCAAACAATTTAATGCAAGAACTCAAGACCAACCAGGTAAAATTTTACCTGTTTTATTAACGGTTTATAAAGACAAATCTTTTGATTTTGTAATTAAAACACCTCCAACTCCAATATTATTATTAGAGACATTAAAAGCAAAAACGGGTTCAAAACAGAGTAATAGAGATAAAATTGGTTCTGTTACTTGGGATCAGGTTAAAGCTATAGCAGAAATTAAAATGCCAGATTTAAATTGTTTTACAATTGAATCTGCTATGAAAATGGTAGCGGGTACTGCTCGTAGTTTAGGAATCACTGTTTCAGGTACTGCACCTTGGCAAGATTAATTTATATTATTTAATATTAAAATATATTATTGTGGCTAGAATTTCAAAAAAGAGAAAAGAAGTAAATAAATTAGTTGATAAAACTAAATTATATACAATGGATGAAGCTTCTGATTTAATCAAAAAGATAAATACTACTAAGTTTGATGCTTCTGTAGATTTACATGTTAGATTAGGAGTGGATCCAAGAAAAGCGGATCAAGCTTTAAGAGGTACCGTTACGCTTCCAAACGGTTCAGGTAAAACTAAAAAAGTTTTAGTATTTTGTAAACCAGAAAAAGAAGCTGATGCAAAAGCTGCAGGTGCTGATTTTGTAGGTTTAGATGAGTATATTACTAAAATTGAACAAGGATGGACAGATATTGATGTTATAGTAGCAACACCTGATGTTATGGCTACTATAGCAAAGTTAGGTCGTGTTTTAGGTCCTAGAAATTTAATGCCTAATCCAAAGTCTGGAACTGTTACACCAGATGTGGCTAAAGCGGTTGAAGAGGTTAAAAAAGGTAAGATTTCATTCAGAGTTGATAAGTTTGGTATTGTTCATTCATCAATAGGTAGAATTTCTTTTACAAAAGAACAAATCAAACAAAATGCTGAAGAATTTATTGCAACTCTTCAAAAAATGAAACCTAGTACTGCAAAAGGAATTTATATGAAATCAATTTCAATTGCAACTACTATGAGTCCAGGTATTTCAATTGACACTAAATCAATAAGTTAAGATTATGAATAAGCAACAAAAAGGTGAGATTATAGAATCTCTAACAGATCAATTTAATGAAGCTCAGTTCTTTTATTTTATTGATGAAAGTACGCTTAGTGCTTCTAAAACAAGTAGTTTAAGAAGAGCTGCATTTAATGAAAATATTCATTATAATGTTGTAAAGAATACTTTAATTAAAAAAGCTTTACAAGCATCTAATAAAAATAATGAAGAACTTATATCAGTTTTATCAGGTCCAACTGCAGTGTTTTTCTCTTCAAATGCAAATAATATTGCAAAATTAATCAAAGAGTTTAGAGCAGATGCAGAAAAACCTTCATTAAAAGCTGCGTATATAGATTCTGATATCTTCGTTGGAGATAAAGAATTAAAAACTTTAATAGCACTAAAATCTAAAGAAGAATTAGTAGGTGAGGTTATTGGTTTACTTCAATCTCCAATTAAAAATGTTCTTGGTGCGCTTCAATCAAGTTCTGGACAAAAAATAGCTGGTTTATTAAAAACTATCGAAGAAAAAAATAATTAAAATTAATTCACAACAATTATAAATTTAAAATTAAAAAAATCATGGCAGATGTAAAACAATTAGCAGAAAGTTTAGTTAACTTAACTGTAAAAGAAGTACAAGAGCTTGCTCAAATCTTAAAAGACGAACATGGTATTGAACCAGCTGCTGCTGGTGCTGTAATGGTAGCAGGTCCTGCTGCTGGTGCTGCTGCTGCAGAAGAAAAAACTGCATTTGATGTAGTTTTGACTAGCCCAGGTGGTGCTAAGTTAAATGTAGTTAAAGCCGTTAAAGACATAACTAATTTAGGTCTTAAAGAAGCTAAAGATTTAGTTGATGCTGCTCCAAAAGCTATTTTAGAAGGAGTTTCTAAAGATGAGGCTGAAAAAGCAAAAGCTGCTTTAGAAGAAGCTGGTGCTTCAGTAGAAATTAAGTAATTTTTACTTAAAAAAATAAATATATAAACTCGGCTTGCTCTTCTAATAGAGCAGGCCTATGTTTGTATATATTACAATAGTTTTATGAACTATTTTTTGATTTATCTTTATATTTTATTGATAAATTTTATTTATTAATTTTTTTAAATTAAAAATATGCATCAAACTGCAATAAATGAAAGAGTAAATTTTGGTAAAAATAAAATTAATTCTCATTTCCCAAATTTACTAGATATACAGAGAGAAAGTTTTGTAGAGTTTTTTCAAGTTGATACTTCTCCAGAAAATAGAGAAAATGAAGGTTTATATGAAGTATTCCTAGAAAATTTTCCAATTTCTGATGCTAGAAATATATTTTTACTCGAGTTTTTAGAGTATTTTATCGATCCTCCTCGTTATTCTTTAGAAGAATGTATCGACAGAGGATTAACCTTTTCAGTTCCTTTGAAAGCGAAATTAAGACTTTCGTGTAGTGATGAAGAACATGTTGATTTTAAAACAATTGTTCAAGAAGTGTTCTTAGGAAATATTCCTTACATGACGCCAAAAGGTACTTTTATAATTAATGGTGCGGAACGAGTTATTGTTACACAATTGCATCGTTCACCATCGGTATTCTTTGGTCAAAGTTTACATCCTAACGGAACTCCAATTTATTCTGCAAGAGTAATACCTTTCAAAGGTGCTTGGATGGAATTCGCTACGGACATTAATAATGTTATGTATGCATATATTGATCGTAAGAAGAAGTTTCCGGTTACAATGCTTTTAAGAGCAATTGGTTTTGATACGGATCGTGATATTTTAAATTTATTTGATATTGCTGATGAGGTTAAAATTAGCAAAACTACTATCAAGAATTATATAGGAAGAAGATTAGCCGCGAGATTGTTAAAAACATGGGTTGAGGATTTTGTAGATGAAGATACGGGTGAAGTGGTTTCTATTGAACGAAATGAAGTTATTTTTGAAAGAGATACAATAATATCTGAAGATACTATCGAATTTATTTTAGCTTCTGGCGTTGATATGCTAACGTTACAAAAAGAAGATTCTGCTTTAGATTATTCAATTATCTACAACACACTTCAAAAAGATACATCAAATAGTGAAAGAGAGGCATTAAATACAATTTATCGTCAATTAAGAGGTGTTGAAGCTCCTGATGATGAAACAGCAAGAGATGTAATTGATAAATTGTTCTTTTCAGATCGTAGATATGATTTAGGAGAAGTTGGTCGTTTTAAAATTAATCAAAAGTTAAATTTAGAAGTACCTTCTGATGTTCGAATTTTAACGAAGAAAGATATTGTAGCAATTGTAGATTATATCGTTCAATTAGTTAATGGTAAAGCCGAAGTTGATGATATTGATCATTTAAGTAATAGACGTGTTCGTACAGTTGGAGAACAATTACATTCTCAATTTAGTTTAGGACTTTCAAGAATGGCTCGTACTATTCGTGAAAGAATGAACGTTAGAGATAATGAAGTTTTTACTCCTATCGACTTAATTAATTCTAGATCTTTCAGTTCTGTTATTAATTCATTCTTTGGAACGTCTCAGTTGTCTCAGTTTTTAGATCAAACGAATCCTTTGGCTGAAATAACGAATAAAAGAAGAGTTTCAGCTTTAGGTCCAGGCGGTTTATCAAGAGAGCGAGCTGGTTTTGAGGTACGTGACGTTCACTATTCGCATTACGGTCGTCTATGTACTATCGAAACTCCTGAAGGTCCAAATATTGGATTAATTTCTACGCTTTGTGTTCATGCAAAAGTAAATGATAGAGGATTTTTAGAAACACCTTATCGTAAAGTTATAGATGGAAAAATTGATTTAAATGGTGAGCAGATTTATCTTTCTGCAGATGAAGAAGATGAGATGCGAATTGCACAATCAAAAACTGATTTTGATAAAGAAGGAACGCTAACTAATGATGGAATTATTGCTCGTTTTCAAGGTGATTTCCCATTATTAGAAAGTACAGAAATTGATTATATAGATGTTGCTCCAAATCAAATTGTAGGGGTTTCAGCTTCTTTAATTCCATTCTTAGAGCATGATGATGCCAACCGTGCCTTGATGGGTTCAAACATGCAGCGTCAAGCAGTTCCATTAATAAAGCCTGAAGCGCCTATAGTAGGTACAGGTTTTGAAAGAATTGTTGCACAAGATTCGAACAATTTGATAAATGCTGAGGGTGATGGAGAAATTGTTTATGTTGATGCTGAAAAGATTAAAGTAAAATACGATCGTACTGATGTTCAAAAATTAGTATCTTTTCAGGATGAAATTACGACATATAATTTACCAAAATTCCAGAGAACCAATCAAGGAACCTGTGTCAATTTGAAACCAATTGTTAAAAAAGGAGATCGAGTTGCAAAAGGTCAAGTTTTATGTGAAGGTTTCTCAACGAATCAAGGTGAATTAGCTTTAGGGGTTAATCTTAAAGTAGCATTTATGCCTTGGAAAGGATATAACTTTGAGGATGCGATTGTAATTTCTGAACGTGTTGTAAAAGAAGATGTATTTACATCTATTCATATTGAAGAGTATGATATAGAAGTTAGAGATACTAAGTTAGGTCCTGAAGAATTGTCTTCGGATATTCCTAATATTTCAGAAGATGCTACAAAAGATTTGAATGCAGATGGTATTATCCGATTAGGTGCAAGAATCAAAGAAGGCGATATTTTAGTTGGTAAAGTTACTCCAAAAGGGGAAACGGATCCAACACCAGAAGAAAAGCTTTTAAGAGCAATTTTTGGTGATAAAGCTGGAGATGTAAAAGATGCATCTTTAAAAGCACCTCCAAGTACAGAAGGAATTGTAATAAATACTAAAATATTTACTAGAGCTAATAAAGAGAACAAGAAAAAAGGTCTTGAGAAAATCGCTTTAGATAAGTTGGAAGCTTCTTATGAAGAGCAAACTAGTAAATTAAAATTAGTTCTTTTTGAAAAATTAGAAAAAGTACTAGCTGATAAGACTTCTGGTTCTATTAAAAATTTCTTTAAAGAAGAAATTGTCCCTAAAGGTTCTAAATTTACTAGAAAACTATTAAGTACAATAGATTATAAAGAAATTGACGCTACAAAATGGACAGATGATAAAAATACAAATGATCTTGTACGTCAGGTAATTCATAATTTTAATTTAAAATTTAATGAAGTAACTGGATATTATAAACGTGAAAAATACAATTTAACAATTGGTGATGAATTACCAAATGGTGTATTGCAATTAGCAAAAGTTCAGTTGGCTGTTAAGAGAAAATTAAAAGTAGGAGATAAATTAGCAGGTCGACATGGTAATAAAGGGATTGTAGCTAAAATCGTTCGTGAAGAAGATATGCCATTCTTAGAAAATGGAGAACCTTTAGATATCGTTTTAAATCCACTGGGTGTTCCTTCGCGTATGAACTTAGGTCAGGTTTATGAATCCGTTTTAGGTTGGGCAGGTAAAGAATTAGGCGTTAAGTTTGCTACTCCTGTATTAGATGGAGCGAGTGTGCATGAGATTGACGATTGGATGAAAAAAGCCAATTTACCTTACTTAGGATCCACGTATTTATTTAATGGTGAAACTGGTGAGCGTTTTGATCAAAAAACTACGGTAGGTGTAATTTATATGCTTAAATTAAGTCACATGGTTGATGATAAAATGCATGCGCGTTCTACTGGACCATACTCTTTAATTACTCAACAGCCATTAGGAGGTAAAGCTCAGTTTGGTGGTCAGCGTTTTGGAGAGATGGAGGTTTGGGCTATCGAGGCATATGGAGCTAGTAATATCTTAAGAGAGTTATTAACGATTAAGTCTGATGATATACCAGGTCGTGCTAAAGCTTATGAAGCTATTGTTAAAGGAGATAATATCCCTCATTTTGGTATTCCAGAATCATTCAATGTATTGGTTCATGAGCTTAGAGGATTAGCTCTAGACTTAACATTTGATTAATTTTTATTAATTAATTCATAAATAAAAAAGCTCGAATTATTAAGTTCGAGCTTTTTTTATATCTCTTAAATTAAAATATTTAATTTTGTCGAGTTAATTTAAAAAGGTGAACGTACGTGTTTTAATTATTTTTTCTTTATTATTTTTTTTATTTGGAGTTTCATATTTCAATAAAGATATTTTTAATCCAACAATAGTTATTTCTTCATGTTTGGTTGCATTATTGACGCAAATGTTATTTGCTTTAGCCTATAGAGCACCTTTAAACTCCGTTTTTAGTGCGTTAATTACTTCTTTATTACTTATTTTGATCATCCGAAGTGATTATAATTTTATCTACTGCCTTGCGACACTTTTTGCTATTGCATCTAAATTTTTAATTCGGATAGAAAATAGACAATATATTAATCCTACCGTCTTTGGAATCATGTCTGTATATTTTTTTATGGGAAATAGTCTATTTACTATACCTCAAATACCGTTTTATTTAATAGTTTCATTTTTGTGTATAAATCTATTAATACTTGGATTTTATAAAGTTTTAAAAATGCATACATTTCTAACCTATATTATTTTAATAACTACTTATTTTCTTGTTTTTAAAAGTGGAGAAGATTATAAAATTCAAAATATTATTATTTTATCTTCATTTTTCTTGTTAGACCGCTCTTCTTTACCTAATTCAAATTTTAGTAAAATAATTATGGGAATTTTGATTTTTTTTACTCAAATTTTTTTAAATCATTACGTCCAAATGGAGTTGTCTTTAATCTTGTCTGTTTTTATAGTGTCATTTTTATCACCTATTTTTAATATAATTTTAAGAAGTCCATCTTTTTATTGGAATGGAACAAATATTCGAGTTTTAAATGAAGGTTAATCATATTGTTAATTCTTTTTTAGATAAGTTTCAAATTTTTTCAAATTGGTTTTGGATTGGTTTTATAGTTTGGACGATATCGTTTTTTGCGCCATATCTTATAAATGGATTAGATAGTTATATTCGTATTCATGATACGCTAGAAGGCGAGTTGGGATGGTTTAATTTGTTAGAAAAAAGCGGCCACTTGCATAGTCTATCAAATCAGAATTTTATTGATACATTAATGAATGGATTGCCAAGAAATGTATTGCCATCAGGATATGTATTTTTTTCTAACATGCTTTATGTATTTGGGACTTTTTATGGATATATTTTTGCAACTTTTATCTATAAAAGCATTGGTTTTATTAGTTTTTATCTATTCGTTAAAAAATATATGACAATTTCTAATCTCAATGAAATTCATATTGTAACTATAACTTTATTAATAACAAGCATTCAATTTTTCCCTCAATTTGGATTAAGTGTTGTTGGAATCCCTCTTTTATCTTTTGGTTTTGCAAGATTGTATTACAGAAAAGGTATAAAAACGACAATGTTTATTATGTTTTTGTTTCCATTTTTCAGTAATTTTGTACTTTGTGGGATTGAAATGATTATTCTAATGACACTGGCTATCATTGTGGTAACGATGATTGATAAGTCTCACACAAAAGATTGGTTTTTGGCTTATTTTGCCTATATTTTAGGGAATTTTATAGCTAATATCCAATTTTTAAATGGCATGCTATTTTTAGAAGGTTTTAGATCTCATAGAGTTTCTTATAATACCATAGTAGAAATGCCAAATTTTACAACTACTATTTCAGAGTTTTTTAGCTTCTTTTTATCTACGCACTATCATGTTTCTATTTTTATATCTTTGTTAATTCTTGTAGTTTTTATGATAAGTTATCACGGTATAGAAAAAAATAAATGGGCGAGAAATATAATGATGGGTATAACAGTGATCGTTGGTTGGCAAGCATTATATCCTTTCATAGAATTTTTATTGCGAGATATTGCATTTATTAAATCTTTTCATTTTAATCGATTTGGATTTGTTTTGCCATTTTTATGGTTAACTTTACTCATCATTTCTTTGGATATTATTTCAAGAGAAGAAAAACTAAAACGATGGGTGTCTTTAATTATATTTTCACAGTTCTTGATTTTATTTTTTGCAAATGATGAGACTGCGCATAATTATAAAAGAATTATTGGTAAAGATAATTTTCCAAGCTACAGAGAGTATTTTGCAAATGAAACATTTATAGAGATTCAGCAAAAATTAAATATACAGAAACAAGATAAAATTTTATCTATTTGCTTGAGTCCTTCCATTGCACAATTTAATGGCTTTTCTACTTTAGATGGGTTGTTTTCGGTTTATGATTTGAGTTATAAAGAAAAATTTAGAAAGATTTTTGAAAAAGAATTAGAAAAAGTGGATTGGAAACGAAGATCATATTTTGATAACTGGGGCAATCGTTGTTATGTTTTTCCAGCTGAAGTACCTCTAAACACGGTATCAACTAACTTGGCAAAAAAAGACAGTTACAAACTTCATAATTTAGAGATAAATTCGGATGCTATAAGAGAATTAGGGGGCAAGTATATTTTCTCAGCAAGTGAAATTTTAAATTATCATAAGTTAAAAATTAAACCTTTAGGTAAATTTGGAGAAGGTAAATATTGGAAAATATACGTATATGGAGTATAATCAAAGAATTAGAATTTTTGAGTTAGTTATTTTATTAGCTTGTTTATTATCTGTATTATTAGCTATTTTTGTTTTTGTCTTTTTAAGTCAAGAAGATATAGCTTTAATGTCTTTTTTTTAAAAAATAATACTCTTGAAGAATTATTCCTTATTTTTATTAAGTATTTTAGTCTACATATTATTTGCTGTTTTTTCAGAAGACTATTTTTATCCAGACGAGCACTTTCAAATAATTGAATTTGCTTCTTACAAACTGGGCATAACTCCAAAAGAACATTTGAGCTGGGAATTTATTTATAAAATGAGACCGTCAATTCAAGTATGGTTTGTATTTATGTTGTTTAAGGCTTTTATTTTTCTTGGTGTTGAAAATCCTTTTTATTTAGCAATGATACTAAGATTTATAATTGGAACAGTATCATTTATTACTTTTTATAAACTCTACAAATTTTATAAGAATAGATTTAATTTGAATTCAAATACGTTTTTATTTATATCGTTATGTTTTGTAATTTTTTCTTTTTTTGGAGTACGATTTTCTTCAGAAACGCTTTCAATGCTTATTTTAATATGGATTATATTGGTATATTATGGGAATTTGAAATATAAGTTTTTTATAATAGGCATATTATTAGGCATATTATTTTTTGTCAAATTTCAAATGGCTATTTTGATTTTCCCAATATTTATCTTATTGATTTATTCCGAGTTAAAAGAAATAAAATGGGTAGTTTTAGGTGGTTTAATTTCTCTTATATTTAATTTTATAATTGACAGTCTATTTTATAATCAATTTACATTTAGTTTTTATAATTATTTTTATCAAAATTTAATATTAAAAAAATCCGAAGTTTTTGGAAGTGAGCCATTTTATTATTATTTTATTGCTTTATTTATAGTACTTATTCCTTTTGTA
>JAFEIJ010000022.1 GCA_017495115.1 Chitinophagaceae bacterium
GTGACAGTTTTGTGTATCTAAATCTGACGGTTAACGATACCACCAAAAAAGATTCCTTCTTAATTACGTGTAAAAACCAACCGATTCTCTTTAATGGTATTAGCCGAAATAATACTGGAATATACAGAGACACGTTATTGAATTCCAAAGGATGTGACAGCTTTTTATATTTGCATTTAACGGTTAACGATACGACGAAAAAAGATTCCTTCTTGATTACTTGTAAAAACCAACCGATTCTCTTTAATGGCATCAGCCAAAATACATCAGGAATTTATCGAGATACGCTTGTCAATTCCAAAGGCTGCGATAGCTTTATGTATTTGCATCTAACGGTTAACGACACGACAAAAAAAGATTCGTTCTTGATTATTTGTAATAACCAACCGATTATCTTTAATGGTATTAGCCGAAATAGCACCGGAATTTATAGAGATACGCTTGTCAATTCAAAAGGATGTGATAGCTTTTTATATTTACATTTAACGATAAATGATACGACAAAAAAAGATTCCTTCAGAATTATATGTAAAAATCAATTTGTTGTTTTTAATGGTCAAACGCTAAATACAAGCGGAATTTATAAAGACACGCTGGTTAACGCAAAAGGCTGCGATAGCTTTTTATATTTACATCTAACCGTTAATGATACGACTACAAATCAAATCTTCCAGACGATTTGTGTCAATAATCCAATTTTATTTAATGGCATTTTACGAAATACATCAGGTTTATATAAAGATACGCTGGTTAATTCAAAAGGCTGCGACAGTTTTGTGTATCTAAATCTAACGGTTAACGATACCCCCAAAAAAGATTCCTTCTTGATTACGTGTAAAAACCAACCGATTCTCTTTAATGGCATCAGCCGAAATAGCACCGGAATATATCGAGACACGTTAGTGAATTCAAAAGGATGTGACAGCTTTTTATATTTGCATTTAACGGTTAACGATACGACGAAAAAAGATTCCTTCTTGATTACGTGTAAAAACCAACCGATTCTCTTTAATGGTATTAGCCGAAATACATCAGGAATATATAGAGACACGTTAGTAAATTCCAAAGGCTGTGACAGCTTTTTATATTTGCATTTAACGGTTAATGATACGACGAAGAAAGATTCTTTTAGGATAATATGTAAAAATCAATTTGTTGTTTTTAATGGTCAAACACTAAATACAACTGGAATTTATAAAGATACGTTGCTCAACGCAAAAGGCTGTGATAGCTTTTTATATTTGCATTTAACCGTTAATGATACGACTACAAATCAAATTTTCCAGACGATTTGTGTCAATAATCCTATTTTATTTAATGGCATTTTACGAAATATATCTGGTTTATATAAAGATACATTGGTCAATTCCAAAGGCTGTGACAGTTTTGTGTATCTAAATCTGACGGTTAACGATACCACCAAAAAAGATTCCTTCTTAATTACGTGTAAAAACCAACCGATTCTCTTTAATGGTATTAGCCGAAATAATACTGGAATATACAGAGACACGTTATTGAATTCCAAAGGATGTGACAGCTTTTTATATTTGCATTTAACGGTTAACGATACGACGAAAAAAGATTCCTTCTTGATTACGTGTAAAAACCAACCAATTCTCTTTAATGGAATGAGCCGAAATATATCAGGAATTTATCGAGATACGCTTGTCAATTCAAAAGGATGTGACAGCTTTTTATATTTACATTTAACGGTAAATGATACGACAAAAAAAGATTCCTTCAGAATTATATGTAAAAATCAATTTGTTGTTTTTAATGGTCAAACGCTAAATACAACCGGAATATATAAAGACACGCTCATAAACGTAAAAGGCTGTGATAGCTTTTTATATTTGCATCTAACGGTTAATGATACGACTACAAATCAAATTTTTCAGACGATTTGTGTTAATAATCCGATTTTATTTAATGGCATTTTACGAAATACATCGGGTTTATATAAAGATACGTTGGTCAATTCAAAAGGCTGTGACAGTTTTGTGTATCTAAATCTAACCGTAAACGATACCACCAAGAAAGATTCGTTTTTTATTACGTGTAAAAATCAGCCCATCCTATTCAATGGCATCAGCCGAAATAATACTGGAATATATCGAGACACGCTCATAAACGCAAAAGGCTGTGATAGCTTTTTATATTTGCATTTAACGGTGAATCCTGTTACAAGATCATTAATTTTAGATACCATTTGTGAAGGTAGAACCTTTTTAAATTATAGTCAGACAGGTACCTATTTGGATACATTTGTTGGTCTCAATCAATTTGGATGTGATAGTATTCGAGAGATTAGATTATTTGTAAAACCTACTGTTCGATCTTTTATTACTGAAACCATTTGTTTTGGGGATACATTTTTAGGATATTTTAAAACAGGAATTTATATAGATACTTTAATTAATGCGAGTGCAATTGGTTGCGATAGTATTCGAACGACCACTTTAATCGTAAGACCGGTTGAATTGCTTATTTATGAAACTATTTGCAGTAATCAATATTTTGAGAAATATAATCAAACTGGGATATATTTAGATACCATTATTGATAATTTTGGTTGTAAAAGAAATCGCACATTATATTTAACTGTTTTAGAATCTTCTTCAAGTTATATTTCACAGGAAATTTGTTTTCATGATAAAATTTATGGATACAATAAAACAGGTATTTACATTGATACCTTAATAAATTTTATAGGTTGCGACAGTATTCGAACGTTAGATATTATAGTTCGTAATAGACCATTAACGCCATTAAAAGATACTGGAATTTGTGAAGGACAACGAATTGTATTAAATGCTAATAAAGGTTTTATTTTATATACTTGGAATGATGGAACAACAAAACAAGAATTAGAAATAGATCAGGCAGGCATATATTATCTTGTCGTAATGGATTCTTTTAAATGTGTGGATTTTGATACCATTTTAGTATCAAGTTATCCTACCCCAACAATTAAAATAATTACAAATGACGATTTAAATAATTTTGAAATTGGAGACCGTATTTTGTTTGAAAGTAATGTTGAAGATAATGTTTCAGAAAAAGGTGTTTACAATTGGGTTTCAAGCTCCAAAATAAGCTGCGATACATGCGAAAATACATTTTTAAACACCAAAGAAGAGAATTGGCTTAGAGTTGAATACAAGTCAACAAATCAGTGCGTCGCTTACGATTCAATCTTCTTTAAAAAAGCTGGGCAATTGATTAATATTATTGAGTTTCCAAATAGTTTTTCTCCAAATGGAGATTTTTTAAATGATAAATTTGGGCCTGAAACTAAAAATGTAAAAAATATTTCGTGGTCTGTATTTAATAGATGGGGAATTAAAGTTTTTGAAAGTAACTCGATATATCATTTTTGGGATGGGATTTATAAAAATGAAGCTCAAATGTCAAATCTTTATTACTACACTTGCGAAGTTGAATTTAATGATGGTAAGAAAAAATCATTAAAAGGCGAATTATATTTAATGCGTTGATTTACTCGTAATAATTTGATTAATTCTATCTATTATCACATCACTTTTTATTGTATTAATAACATTACGATATTTCTTAGGTATATCTTTACCAAATATAGAAACGGGTAATTCTGGAAAATGATTTAAATTGGGTGTTATACAATTTTCGATCGGTTGAAAAAGGGGCCAAAAACCTAAAAAAGGATGCGTTGGTCCGTAAATTGTAATTGTTGGTATAGCAAACAATGCGCTTAAATGCGAATTCGCACTATCCATAGTTACCATAAGATCTAAATTTTGAATTTCTTGAACCTCTTCCTCAAAACTAAGCGAATTGATTATTATTTCACAATGATCATATTTGGAAAAAACTTCAAAAGCGGCTTTTTTTTCATTTTCTCCAAATCCAAAAATATAAAATTTTACATTCATATCTTTAAATGAAGAAACGACTTCCTCTAATATTTTAAGAGAAATCATTTTTGATTCGTGTTTTGAAAAAGGAGCTAAACCAATCGAAACAATTTGACTTTTCTCGGAAATATTTAAATGTAAGGGGTCGAATTTTGTTTTCCCTGATAGAAGTCGCGAATTCATAAATACTTCAGCATATCGATCAATTTGCAGCTTTAATGGAAGTTTTATAGATTCTTTTGAATTGATTAAATTTTGCTTCTCTTTTCTACCTTTATCAAAAACTACAACTTTTATCTGATAAAGATTAAATAACAATTTTAAAATCTTGGTTCTTAATACATCATGTATATCTAAAACTAAATCAAAAGAAGTAAAATTATTATGCCGAGCCCATTTAATAATACCTAATAAACCTTTATATTTACTTTTAAAATCAATGGGAATAATTTCTAAATTATCAATATCTTGAGTAAAAACGATCATTTTAGGATCTGTAGCATAATAAAAATGAACACTCGGATTATTTAAGGCAACTTTTCTAATTAGAGGTATTGAAATTAATATATCTCCTAACGCAGAAAATCTTAAAATAAGAACTTTTTTAGGTATTGGAGATTTATTCATTTAACATAATATATTTTATTTTATTTACCAATATTTCTTAATATAGGATTCAATTCATTATCATTATACATTTTCATTTGGCGATAACATTTCATGATCTTGTTACCATTATGTAAATCAATCAATAATTGATATAGCGAATTCATTAAATCTTGTTTTTGTTCTCTTAAAACTTCTAATTTTTCAATTACATTTTGTTTTAAAACTTGATTTATATCATTACGTTCTATTTCTTGTTCAAAATGGTAAATTTTTAAAGCTAAAATAGATAAACGATCTATAGCCCAAGCTGGAGTTTCAGTATTTATTGTAGCATTTTCTTTTAAATTTGAATTGGAAAAAAAATTAAAAAAATAATCATCAATTTGTTCAACAAGATTTGTCCTTAACTGATTGAGCGCGTCAATCTTACGTTTTATTTCAATTCCTATTTCAGGATTTATATAAGGATCTCGAATAATATCTTCAAAATGCCACTGTACGGTATCTATCCAATTTTTTTGATATAATAAATACTCAAACGTATTTTCTTCAAAAGGATTTGAAATTTCTTTTTCAACATCATCAAATTTGTGATAATCTAAAATAGATTGCCAAAAAATATTATAAAAAGAAAAAATATCAAACTTCATATTATAATTAATTGTAAAAGATACGATTATAAAGTTGGCGAAAAGCATTTTTTAGTTCACTTCTTTTAAACTTCTGTTCTGCTTTAACCACTATATTACCATTAATATTTCGAGATAATTTATAATAAAAACGAAAGGATTTTTCATAATTTGTTTTACTATAATCTTGCCTACCCCATTTAATTACGTAAAAATTTAAGGTATCTTTTTGTTTTTCTAAAATATATTTTCCTTGAGAAAACCATTTTAAAACGTCCAATGCATTACTTTTATAATTTACTTCTAAATTTTGATTTTTAGGAAAATTGTAAAATGAAATTTGTTTAGATTTTTGTAACGTAGAATATTCGCATAATAAAAAAGTAGAATCCGATTCGATAATACCAGACCATAAAAAATTATTAAACAACGTGGGAGAGGTACTTATTGATTTATAAGCTATTTTTTGTTCATTTAAAGCGGTTTTAATTTCTTGATGAACTTGGTATTTATTGTAAAAAGTAAACATTAAATAGGAACAACTAACTACAAAACCTATCGTTATAACTTTCACTCGAGTTGGATTTTTATAATCAATAAATAAACAAGCAACTACAAATATTAAAAATGGAATCGTGTAAAATGGATCAACAACTGCTATATTATTAAATCCAACTAAATAATTACTAAAAGGTAACAATAACTGAGTTCCATAAGTTGTAAAACAATCTAGTAATGCATGCGTAAAAAAGCCTAAAAACCAAAATAAGTACCACAATTTTAAAGAAACGTTCTTTTTAAATATATGATAAAATAAAAAAGCAAAAGGAATTGAATAAAAAATTTGATAAAAAACAGCATGCGTATAGGAACGATGAGCTAAAAGTTTAAAAATTTCATCATTATTAAAAAAGCTTGAAATTATATCTAAATCAGGAACCGTTCCAGCTAAAGCGCCAAGATAAATAGCTTTATTTCCAATTTTCCTACCTAAAACAGCCTCTCCAACAGCAGCGCCTAAAACGATTTGCGAAAGACTATCCATAAGTCGCTATATATTAGTTAATACCTTTTCTGCAATTTTGTTTCCTGTAAAGCCTTCATATTCTAAAACTTCGGACAATAAACCAGGCTTAAACCATCTTTTACCCATATTAATTGGAATAATTGGCATTGTTTTTTGATTTTTAGTTAAAATTTCCGAAACAATCGAATATAATCCACCAACGTGAAAATGATCTTCAACGATAACTATATTTGAGGTATTCTTAGTTAAATCTAATATAGCTTCCTCATCAATTGGATTTAGAGAACGCATATTCATAATTCCTACAGAAAATCCTTTGCTTTCAATAATCTCTTTAGCTTTTAATACTTCTTCTAATAAAAATCCGTATACTAAAAATGTTATATCGTTTCCTTTAAACAATATTTCAGCTTTACCAATCTCAAATTTCTCTTTATGAGCAATCATTGCTGGACGGGGATTCACTCGAATATAAGAAGGGTAAGGAGAATTCCAAATCGTTTCTAACATCATGCACATGTCCTCGTTATCAGAAGGACAAAAAACTTGCATTTCAGGTATTAAACGCATAATACCAACATCTTCAAGAGATTGATGCGTCGGGCCATTTCCATCAGATAAAAAACCAGGAATCCATCCACTTAATTTTACTGGTAAACATGGAATACCTACATCATTTCTAATAAATTCATAGGCTCTAAAAAGTAGAAAATTAGTCAATGCATGGCAAATTGGTTTTCGACCTCTCAACGCCATACCTGCTGCCATTCCAATCATATTTTGCTCTGTAATTCCGACATCTATGAAGCGGTCGCCTAAAATTGGAGGAAGATCTCTAACTACTGCTCTATTTTCAGCTGTAAAAACTACAAAATCTTCATTTTCAAGACAAACTTTTTTAATGATTTCTGGATACGAATTCATAATTTAAAAATTAATTATAATGTACGTTTGATTTCAATTTCTTCATAGGCTTCGATAATATCTCCAGCCATTACATCGTTATAGTTTTTAATATTCATACCGCAATCTTGCCCGTGAACAACTTCTTTAACATCATCTTTAAATCGTTTTAAAGAATCTAAAGTTCCTGAATAAACTACAATTCCTTCACGAATAACACGAACTTTAGAGTTTTTGTAAACCTTGCCATCTTTTACCATACATCCTGCAATAGTTCCAACTTTAGGGATTTTGAAGATTTCAAGAACTTCTAGATTTCCTGTAATTTTCTCTTCAATAGTCGGTTCTAACATACCTTCCATAGCTGCTTTTACTTCATCGATAGCTTGATAAATAACCGAATAATGACGAATGTCAATAGATTCTTTTTCAGCTAATAATTTAGCTTGAGCAGAAGGCCTAACTTGGAAACCAATAATAATCGCATCAGATGCCGTAGCAAGCAATACATCCGACTCAGAAATAGCCCCAACTGCTCGATGAAGCACATTGATTTGTATTTCATCTGTTGAAAGCTTAATTAAAGAATCTGTAAGTGCTTGTACCGAACCATCTACGTCACCTTTGATAATGATGTTTAGTTCTTTAAAGGTACCTAAAGCTAATCTTCGACCAATTTCATCAAGTGTAATATGTTTTTTGGTTCGCATTCCTTGTTCTCTTTCAATCTGAGAACGTTTATAAGCTATTTGTTTCGCTTCTTGCTCATCATTATATTCTCTGAAAGTTTCACCCGCACTAGGCGCTCCATTTAAACCGAGAATTTGAACGGGTTCACCCGGCAAAACCTTAGTTAACTTGTTCCCTAAATGATCGGTCATCGCTTTAATTTTACCAAAACAAGAGCCTGCAACGATGAAATCACCAACATTTAACGTTCCTCCTAACACAAGAACTGTTGCCACATATCCTCTACCTTTGTCTAAAGAAGCTTCAATTACAGTACCTGTAGCTAATTTTTTAGGATTGGCTTTCAATTCTAGCATATCAGATTCAAGAAGAATTTTTTCTAATAATTCGTCTATACCAATGCCTTTTTTAGCTGAAATTTCTTGTTCTTGAAATTTACCACCCCAACTTTCAACAAGTAAATTCATTTCAGAAAGCTGTGAACGAACGCCATCAGGATTTGCTCCATCTTTATCAATTTTATTTAAAGCAAAAATCATTGGTACATTTGCAGATTGAGCATGACTAATCGCTTCTTTCGTTTGAGGCATCACTTTGTCGTCGGCAGCAATAACAATTACTGCGACGTCAGTTAATTTTGCCCCACGAGCTCGCATCGCTGTAAATGCTTCGTGACCTGGCGTATCAATAAATGTAATTTTTCGATCATGTTTTGGAACCATTACGTCATAAGCTCCAATATGTTGTGTAATACCACCGGCTTCTTTATTCACCACATTTGCTCTACGAATATAATCTAATAATGAAGTTTTACCGTGATCTACGTGTCCCATGATGGTAACAATAGGCGCTCTACTTTCTAAATCTTCTTCATTATCAATTTCTTCTTCAACTTGATTCGCATCTTCCAAAGAAATAAATTCTACTTCAAATTCAAATTCAGAGGTTATTAACTCAATAATTTCCGCATCTAATCTTTGATTAATAGAAACAACTACTCCCATACCAAAACAAAAAGTTATAATTTGAGTGGGCGAAATGTTCATTAAAGATGCTAAATCGCTTACGGTTATAAATTCTGTTATCTTTAATAACTTTTCATTGACAACCTCTTCATTTAATCGATTTTTCTCGTTTAATTCCTCACGTTTCTTTTTTCTAATTTTTTGACGAGTTCCTTTAGACAAAGAAGCATTCATTCTTGCTTCTGTTTTACGAATATTCTCCTCTATTTCTTTATTAGTCAATACATTAGGACCTTCTTGCTTTTCTAAAGGTTTATCTGTTTTAACAGGTTTTTTAAAAGCGGTATTCTTTTGAACATTGTCAAATTTAACTCGAGTTTTATCTGGATTTCCTCCAGTTTCTTTTATTCGAGTACGTTTTTTGTTATTATTATTGTTTGTAGAAGGTGGAACCACTTTAGGCTTGGGTTCTTTTTTAAACTCATCTAAATTAATTGTACCTAAAACTTGAGCACCTTTAAGTTTTTGAAAATTGGTCTTTATATGCTCAACCGAAGTATCTTCGTCTTTATTTTGTTCATTTTCAGTTTGTTCAACTTCTTTTTCATTTATTGTATTTTGTTCAACAACTGTTTCTTCAATCTCGGAAGGCGTAACAACCTTTTCTTCAATTATTTCAATAACTTCTTCGGTCTTTTTGACTTCAATTTCAATATTTTCAGGAGCAACTATAATATCGTTCTCTTTTTCAATTTTAGTCTCTTCGATTACTTCTACTTGTTTAGACTTCTTCTTTTTGGGAGCCAAATCATCTAAAGAAACTTTTCCAATAATTTTTGGACCCGTAAGTTTAACTTCAGGTTTTTCAATTGTATTTGATTCTTCTTGAATAATTTTTTCTTCCACAACTACAGGCGTTTCCATAACTGGTTCTACCTTTGGAATTTCAACAGCAGCCTCTTCTTTTATTATTGTTTTTTTCTCCTCAATTTCAATTGATGGAATTGAAGAAAGCTCAGCTTCTTCCTTATTTTTCCCCAAAAGACTACTTTCAGCGCGTTGATCGTGCTCACTACTAAATTTTTCATTCAAAGCGGCAAACATCGTCTCTTCTATTTTTGCATTCGGGTTGTTATCAATAGAAAAGCCTTTGGAAATTAAATAGTCCAAAATTTCTTCACGGCCTACATTAAAATATGTGGCGGCTTTGGCTAATCGTGTAGGTTTTTGCTCAGACATCGAATCTTTTATATTTTATTTATTAATTTTTTTACTTACAGAAATTGATATAAAATACCAATATTATTTTTCAAATTCTGTTTTAAGAATATGCATCACATCTCTTACAGTCTCTTCTTCCAAATCAGCTCTTTTAGCTAATTCTTCAACACTCAAACTTAATACACTTTTAGCGGTATCACAACCCACTTTTTTTATTTCATCAATAATCCAAGATTCAATTTCATCATTAAATTCATCTAAATCAATATCTTCTTCATCGGAATCAATATCTCTATAAACATCAATTTTATAATTAATTAATTTACTTGCTAATTTGATATTTACACCATTTCTACCGATAGCTAATGAAACTTGATCGGGTTCTAACCAAACTTTTACACGTTTGTTTTTCTCATCAATTTCAATGGAATTAATAACTGCTGGAGCCATAGCTCTTTGGATATATAATGCAAAATTAGACGTATAATTTACAACATCAATATTTTCATTATTCAACTCCTTTACAATACCATGAATACGACTTCCTTTTACACCAACACAAGCTCCAACTGGATCAATTCGGTCGTCATAACTTTCAACTGCAACTTTTGCTTTCTCACCTGGTTCTCTTACTACCTGTTTTATAGCAATCAAACCATCAATAATTTCAGGAACTTCTAATTCAAGCATAGCTTCAAGAAATCTTGGTTCAATGCGGCTTAATACAACTCGAGGTAAATTATTTCTTAGCTCAACTTCTTTAATTACCGCTTTTACGGTATCACCTTTTTTGAAATAATCGCCTTTTACTTGTTCATTTTTTGGTAAAATTAGCTCATTCTCTTGATCATCAAGAACTAATACTTCATTTTTCCATATTTGGTAAACTTCTCCAGTGATTATTTCACCTTCTAGATCTTTATATTTTTTATAAACTTCATCTTTTTCTAACTCCGTTACTCTTGAATGTAATGTTTGTTTTGCAGCCATTATCGCTCTTCGAGTTAACTGATGAATTTCTATTTGCTCATAAGTCTCTTCTCCTATTTCAAAACTATCATCAATAGCTAGTGCATCCGTTAACGACACTTGTTTGTGTACATCCATAACTTCATTATCCGCTACGATTTCTCTTTTTTGATATATTTCTACTTGACCTTTATCGGTATTTACTACAATTTCAAAATTGTCTGTATTACCATATTTTTTCTTTAAAGAAGTTTTAAACACATCTTCTAAAAGACGCATCATTTTTACTTTGTCAATACCTTTTTGCTCCTTAAATTCGGCAAATGAGTCGATAAGTTCTAAATTGTTCATTTTTTGTTAAATTTTAAAGGAATTAATGCTTTTTTTATTTCGTTAATGTTTATTTTTTGTATAATGTGTTGCGCTTCTGTTTTTAATTTTTTTGAAGCTGGAATGATTTGCTCTATTTCAATATAATCATTTTCTACAGACAAAATATTTGCTTCAAAAGTAGTTCCATCTAATAAAGTGAATATTAAATCTTTACCAATACGCTTTTTGTATTGAAAAGGAATCTTTAGTGGATTTGACATACCCGGGGAAGAAACATCTAATGTGTAAATTTCGGGTATCATACTATCTTCATCCAATTTCTTTTGCAAAAAACGATTTAATTGCGCACATTCTTCAACGGTTATATTTGTCATCGTATCAACTAAAACCTCATATTTAGTTCCTTTTATAATAACGTCTACCAAAAACATATTGTGTGATTCACAATATGAATCAGACCATTCGGACAACTTTGTTTTTATATCTTCTATTCGATACATAATTTATTTATATAAAAATAGGGAAGCAATCTGCTTCCCTATCCATTCTCACTGTTAATAACGATGCAAATATAATACTTTTTTTTTAATCAGATAAAAATAAAATAAATCATAAAAAAAGGTGTTTTGAATTTTTATCAAACACCTTTTCAAATAAAAATTATAAAAAAAACTAAAATTTAAACATGTTTTCTTTGATACAATGGTCTGCAATTCTTCTTTTTGCAGAAATGGTATCTAAAATCGGGTATTTTGTAAATCGTTTTAATCCCATATGCATCATCGTTAACATATCGCCTTCAGCAAAATTACTAATTGCTTTTTTGCCATTAATATAAATGCGTTCCATGCTTTCCGACATAAACGTATTTAATATATCAACTTTTAATGCCTCATTTTCGATGCCATTTTGTTCAACTAATTTATGCACACGTAACAAAATGCTTTCTGCTTGTAATACATCAAAAAGCATATCCGCAATTGACATTATAAGTTCTTGTTGTTTTTCAAATTCCAACATATACTTTTGCATAGCGCCGCCTGCTACTAATAAAATTGCTTTTTTAGCTTTTTCAATTGTTTTATATTCTCTATCAAATAATGTATCACTAGGTTCATCAAAAGAAATGCTCATTAAATCTTTTTGAGCTTCCATTGCAGGTTTCATTAAATCCAGTTGCCCCTTCATTGCTTTTTTAGCTAAAGTACCAACAGCTAATAAACGGTTTATTTCATTAGTGCCTTCAAAAATTCGATTAATTCTACTATCTCTATAAGCTCTAGCGGCTGGCGCTTCTTCACTATACCCCATCCCACCATATATTTGAACGACCTCGTCGGTAACTAAATCCAAGGTTTCGCTTCCCAAAACTTTTAACGCAGCACATTCAATAGAATATTCTTCGGCAGCAGCCAATTTAGCTTCAGATTTAGTAGCACCTTCTTTAATAAGTTTTTCAGATAAATCATTGATCAAACCACTTATACGATAGCTACTACTTTCTGTTGCAAAAATTGATATTGCCATATTAGCAATTTTCTCTTTTATTGCTCCAAAATTAGAAATTGAAGTGCCAAATTGTTGACGTTCATTTGCATAATTTATACCTAAATCAAGCATTCTTCTTGCGCCCCCCAATGCCATTACGCATAATTTGTAACGACCAATATTTAAAACATTAAATGCAATTTTATGACCTTTGCCTATTTCTCCTAAAACATTTTCGATAGGTACTTTTACATTTTCAAGGAAAACTTGACGCGTACTACTTCCTTTAATTCCCATTTTATCCTCTTCGGCACCTAAAGTCAAACCTTCTGTTTCTTTCTCTACGATAAAGCCAGTAAATTGATTGCCATCTATTTGAGCAAAAACAATGAATATATCTGCAAATCCCGCGTTGGTAATCCACATTTTTTGACCATTAAGGATATAATGTTTTCCATCTTCCGAAAGAATCGCTTTTGTTTTTGCTCCTAATGCATCACTTCCACTTCCTGGTTCTGTTAAGCAGTAACTTGCAAATTTGGCTCCACTTCCCAAATCCGATAAATATTTACTTTTTTGATCCGAATTACCAAAATATAAAATTGGTAACGTTCCGATTCCTGTATGTGCGGCACAAGCAACAGAAAAGGAATGCGATTTACCTATTTCTTCACTTATAGCGGTTTCAGTATTAAAATCAACATTCAAGCCTCCATATTCTTCAGGTAAACTTGTTGAAAGAATACCTAAAGTTCCAGCCTCTTTTAATAGTTCAACCATTAAGTCATAAGCTCCTTTATCCAATTTAGCAAAATTTGGCGCCACTTTCATTTCTACAAAATCTCGAACCATTTCTGAAAATTGCAAGGCATCTTCTTGGAGCGCTTCTTTTGTAAAAACCGTATCTAAATCTTGATTTTGAATTAAAAAGGCACCACCTTTTAATATGTTTTGATTTATATTTTCCATAATGATTAATTTTAATGCAAATATAATACATTATTTTTATTTACCAAACGTTTGTTTGGTAAAAGTGTTAAAAATATAAAAAAAAAGAGAGCACCTAAAGTACTCTCTTAAATTAGAATAAAAAATAAAGCGTATTAATCCAATCGGAAAACTACTGGAACCGAGTAAATTACAGGAACTGCATGTCCTGCTTGTTTACCCGCTTTCCATTTTGGCATTGAACGAACAACTCGCATGGCTTCTTCGTCACAACCTCCTTTAATTCCTTTTAATACTTTAGGATTTTTAATACTTCCATCTTCTGATACAACAAATTCTACCATTACCGTACCTTCAATTTCATTCTCTACCGCAAAATTTGGATAACGAATATTTTTAGATAGATAACGAACTAACGCATCTTCTCCACCTGGAAACTCAGGCATTTGTTCTACAAAAGTAAATGGCTCTGAAGAACGAGGAGCCTCTACTGGACCAACTGGACCTAACTCAATATCCGCTGGACCTTCTTGACCAACAACTGTTTGGGTAGCTACTTGAGCTTTAGACTCAACAACTTCTTCAACGGTCTTGATTTCTTGTTCAGGAGCGGCTACTTCTACAATTTTAGGTGGTACAAACTGAATTGTAGCTTTAACAGGTGG
>JAFEIJ010000008.1 GCA_017495115.1 Chitinophagaceae bacterium
ACTAAAAACTTATAATTAATTCAATTATTATATCATAAAAAGTATAAATAATTGTATCTTTGCTAAATATTTTTAATACTAAATTTGTTTAAAATGAAAACAAAATATAGAGATTTAATTGAACAAACCTATGACTGGCCTCAAGGAGAATTCACTATGGATGGTGATGAATTAATGTTTCATGATATCTATTTAATGGATGTAATTAAGCGTTATGGAACACCATTAAAGCTTACATATCTTCCTATAATTTCAAAACAAATAGAAAAAGCTAGGATGCTTTTTAAAGTAGCTATGGCAAAAGCAGATTATAATGCAGAGTACCATTATTGCTATTGCACAAAAAGTAATCATTTTAATTTTGTACTTGAAGAAGCTTTAAAAAATGATATTCATATCGAAACTTCTTCTGCTTATGATATCAATATTATTGAAAAATTAACAGAGAAAGGCTTATTTAAAAAAGAGCAATACATAGTTTGTAATGGATATAAATTACCTGCTTATATAAACAATATAGCTCGATTAGTTGAAAATGGCTATACCAATGTAATACCTGTTTTGGATAATACAGAAGAGGTAAAACTAATAGAAAATGCAATTACTAAAAAAATAAAAGTAGGTATTCGAATTGCATCTGAAGAAGCCCCAAAGTTTGATTTTTACACTTCAAGATTAGGAATTGGATATAAAGACATATTAGAGTTTTATAAAAAAGAGCTAAAAAACATCAAAAATATTGAAGTAAAAATGCTTCATTTTTTTATAAATACTGGAATTAATGATACGGCTTATTATTGGAGCGAGTTATCAAAATGTGTTCGAGTTTATTGCGAACTCAAAAAAATATGCCCAACTTTAGATTCTTTAAATATTGGTGGTGGTTTACCTATTAAATCATCATTAAGGTTTAATTATGATTATGAATATATGGTAGAGGAAATCATTTATCAAATCAAAAAAACGTGTGAAGAAAGTGGTGTAAAAGAGCCAAATATTTTTACGGAATTTGGTTCTTATACTGTAGGAGAAAGTGGGGCTACTATTTTTCAAATCATTGGGCAAAAACAACAAAATGATAAAGAAAAATGGGATATGATTGACAGTAGTTTTATGACTACGATTCCAGATGCTTGGGCAATCAACAAACGATTTATTATGTTAGCGATAAATAATTGGGACAAAGAATATGAACGTGTTTTGTTAGGCGGCTTAACTTGCGACAGTGACGATTTTTATAATTCAATTCAAAATACCAATGACATTTACCTACCGATGTATGAAAAAGACTCCCCTCAGTATATTGGATTTTTCCATACCGGAGCTTATCAAGAAAGCATAGGAGGTTTTGGAGGCATACAACATTGTTTAACGCCGGCTCCAAAACACGTTGTCATTTCCAAAAATGATAATGACGAAGTGAAGTATAAACTTTTTGCAAAAGAGCAAGACTATAAAGGAATGCTTGATATACTTGGTTATTGATAAATACGTTTTCATTAAATTTAATTTCCTTACTTTTGGTTTAAATTTTGTTGTATGAGCGCATTAACTCCACCTTTTAATCTTAATAAATGGATTGAAGAACATCGCGATTTTTTAAAACCGCCTGTTTCTAATAAGAATTTATACATCGAAAGTGGTGATTATATTGTGATGATTGTGGGCGGACCCAATGCAAGAAAAGACTATCATTATAATGAATCCGAAGAACTTTTTTACCAAATAGAGGGCGACATTGAGGTTGGTGTTCAGATTGATGGAAAAGCAGAAGTGATTAAAATCAAAGAAGGTGACATGTTTTTATTACCCGCTCGAATTCCTCACAGTCCAAATCGGCCCGAAGGAAGTATTGGTTTGGTTATTGAACTAAAAAGAAAAAATGAAATGACCGATGGACTTCTTTGGTTTTGTGAATCCTGCAACCACAAGTTAAAAGAATATTATTTCCCTCTTGAAAATATAGAAAAAGATTTCATTCCAAGATTTAAAGAATTTTATGGTTCTAATGAATTAAGAACATGTGAAAAATGTGGAAATGAAATGCAAAGCGACTCTCGATTCGTTTAAAACGAATTTTTTAGCTTAAGCTAAATCCTTTAAGTATTTCTGGAATCCAGTTGTCAATTCTACCTTCTGTAAGTTCATCTTGATTATCTATATCTATACATAAACCACATAGCTTACCATCGATTTCGGCTTTTGAAGCATCGTACTCATAGCCTTCTGTATTTGTTTCTCCAAATACTTCTGCTCCATTTTCTTTAGCAATCGTGTAAAAAATACCCAATGCATCACAAAAATAAAAAGAATAGCCATATTGGTCACCTAAACCAAAAAAAGCCATTTTTTTATTTGTAAAATTAACGGTCTCCCATTTAGGTAAAAAAGCTTCCCAGTCTCCTTGTAATTCACCATCATACCAAGTTGGCATTCCTATAATTAAGTATTCATAGTTTTCTAAATCAGACGGTTCCTTTTTATAAATTTCTATAACATCAACAGCATCATATCCTAAGATTGAATCCATTTTTTCTTTGATCTTATTCGCTACCATTTCTGTATTACCGGTGTCCGTACCGAAAAATAAACCTATTTTCTTACTCATTATATCTATATAAATTACTTTTTATATTCCTAGTGCAAAATTAATCATTTCTAACCTTATATTTGGCAAAATTTTCACGAACAACTGCCATTGCTCTCTGAAATACATCGTCAATCTCTAAAACAACTCTATAAAAACACTTTATTCCATATATTTGACGACCAATATTTGCCTTTATTACCGTATTCATAACTTTAGTAGCATTTGCGTTATAAACAGAATCTTGTTTAATTTTTGCGCTATCAGCCATAATTTTTAATGGATATAAAACACTATCATTAACTACGAAATTTTTTACAAAATCTGTGTATTCAGGATACAAAGATTTTATCTTACTTTTATTTTGATCTACAAATTCGTTATAAAATTTATCTAAAATCCCTTGTCTTCTTAACTTGCCAAAATATTCGGAGTTAAGCGATGTATCAATAGGCACATAAATATCAGGAGTGATTCCGCCACCACCATACACTTTACGTTTTGATTTAAGAGTTAATTTCATAAGCGAATCTGGAGGTCGTATAGTATCTTTTTTGGTCAATAAACCGGCTTGAGCACGATTTAAAAGTTCTGTTTTATATTCGCTACGATCTCCTTTATTGTATGGTTTTTGAATAAAACGTCCTGTTGGTGTAAAATACTCTGCTGTGGTTAATCGAATTTCGCTATTATCTTCCAATTTAAAAGGCCTTTGAACGAGCCCCTTGCCAAATGTTCTTCTACCTACAATTAAACCCCGATCCCAATCTTGAATAGCACCAGCAGTAATTTCACTAGCACTTGCAGAATTTTCATTAACCAAAACGATAAGTTTTCCTTTGCGGAAAAGACCTGAGGATGAAGTTTCAAAATTTTGAGCTGGATAATGCAAACCTTTTGTATAAACGACTAAGCTATTTGACTCTAAAAATTCATCACATAAAACTACAGCAGCTTGTAGCATACCTCCACCATTATTTTGCAAATCTAAAATTAAATGCTTCATACCCAATTGATTTAATTCGATTAAAGCTTGTTTAATTTCTTGAGGTGTCGTAGCTGCAAATTTATTTAATTTAATATATCCTACTTGTTCATCAATCATCGTTGAAATATCGACACTATATAAAGGAATTACATCTCTTGTAATTACAAATTCATATTGCTTTTGATCTCTTAACATCGTAAGTTTTACCTTTGTGCCTTTAGGCCCTTTTAATCGACTTACATAATCATCTGCTTTATAATTTGACTTACCGGCAAAAAGCGTATCATTAATTTTTATCAATTTATCACCAGGCAATAATCCTATTTTTTCACTCGGTCCTCCTGCAATGACTTCCATTACCGTTAATGTATCTTTGTACACATTATATGAAATTCCAATTCCTTCAAAATTACCTTTAAGTCGTTCTCCTTCGGATTTGGACTCTTTAGCGGGCAAATAATTGGAATGAGGATCCAAATTTTCTAAAGATTTTACTATAGCCGATTCAATAATTTTATTAAAATCCACACTATCTAAATAATGATATCTAAGTAAGGTATAATATTGTCTAAACTTATTGAAATTTGACTCGTACGTACCTTGAGAATTTGCAGTTAAAGAATAAGAAAAAATAATTATAAAAAATAGAATTCGCATTCGACAAAATTTAATACAATAATACAATAATCTACTGAAACTAATACTTAAAAAAATAAAAAATGGGCTTTGAAAAATCAAAGCCCATTAAGATTTTAAAACAATCTTTAAAACTATTTTATAGTTATTTTTTTAGAATTAATTTGACCGTCTAATTCGATATTTAAAATATAAACACCTCTACTTAAATGGCTTAAATCAATTGGGAAATCAGCATTTAAATTCTTCATATTTGAACTAAATACTTCTTGACCATTTTGAGCAATAACTTTTATTACCGCAATTTTAGAATCAGCGCCTTTGATTGAAACATTAGCAATTCCTGAAAATGGATTTGGATAAACATTTACATCAAAAGATGTTTTGTTGATATTATCAATTGATGATGTAAATTTCAACTCTTTACAAATCTGACTTCTTTTACCCGTATTAAAAAAGTTTGATACTTCTAAGCATAATGAATCAAAAGATTTTACCGTTGAGTTGATTGTTCTATCTAAATCAAAGGTTGTAGCTAAACTATTAGATACTATTTTGTTTTGATTGTCTTTTGTCTTCCAAACATATGAAGATGAAGGATCTTTAGATTTATCCAATAAGCTTAAAGATATATTTTTAGCCGTAATTTTTGATGTTGTAATTGTATCATTTTCAAAATCTGCTACAGCTGGTTCACCTACAATTACATATCTTATAATTTTAGACTCATTTCCAGCGGCATCTTTTGCTTTGTATTCCAATTCTTTAACACCATTAGTAGACGTGTTTGGTGCCGATGGATTTGTAAGAGAAGGACTCAAGCAATTATTATTATCTGTAGCTGTAAAACCTAACTCCGTATAGGACTGCCCTTTTTTAACATAAACGTATTGATCTCCATTTAAAGTAATTACAGGAGCTTCTGTATCATCTTGAACATCTAGGATAAAAAAGAATGTATCTAAAATAGAAATAACTGAATTAACAGGCTTGTTTCCTGAAGGATCATTATAAGTGATTCTATAAACATATTCAGCCGCAGAATCTATTCTAAAATTAGGGAAATTTTGGAATGGAGCAATTTTTATACTATCAATATTTATTGGTTGGTCATCATAAATTTCAATTAAATGATCATACACATATTGTTTGGTCATTGTAAATGGAATTTTCAATTCTTGTGACTTATTACAATTTTTAGTAAATGTATGGAAAATAGCAAAAGCACTATTTTGATTATTAGGATTGATCGCAGTGTAATAATCTCTTGATTTTGTTTTTATAGCCATAACTGGCTCAACGTTAAATGCATTTGTAGGATTTACTATATCTGCTACGGCTACAGATGCATATATAATTCGATTAACAGAACGAACTGGACCTGGAAGGTGAGAGCCCGAACCTGGAGTACCACTTACACTACTTGTTACAGCGCCACCAGCAAAGTCATCTTCTTGATACACAAGACGAACAGAATCATCTACAAAACGAGCCATACTTGGATACGTACACTCTTTATTTAAAGTTTTAGATACATTTACTGGGCCTGTCCATGTTGTTCCTCCATCAGTAGATTTTAAAGCATAAACATCATACATATTATAACCCGTTACATCTTCATCAATACCAACACCGTTATTAGTAGAATCTATTCTACCTCTATTGTAGGCATATGTAAGATATAAGTTTCCACTTGCATCAATACCTGAACTTGGCCAAGTAACTGGCGCAGAATTATATACATTTGCACTTCCATTATAGCCTAGTGGATCAACAACCATAGGATTTCTATTAGTAGTATTATATCTTCCAAATGGAGATTTAGCAAAATTACCCTCTTTTATAAAATAGGTTTGAGGAATAATGATTGGAGGCTTATTACCCATATTTTCATTCCAGTAAGCAATACCTTGGCGAGATAAATCTACAAAATTATCCGTACCATCCGTATATGAAGAAGTAACTCCCCAAAAACAATGTACTTTGTTATTGTCATCTACGATTACCGAATAGCTACCATCAGAGCGATCTGCTCTAGTTAACGTTGCATTATCTGAAGTAGGATAAATTGGAATCTTAGTCCAAGTTGACCCCATATTAGTAGTTTTATAAATTGTTATGTCATTTCTACCTGTAAGAACAGCAGTTACACCATTACGATTCATATCTATAGAGTATAAATCACCACCTAGACCATTTGGATAATTTTCTATATTAACACCTGTAATTCCAGCTGGCTGTGACCAATTTTTTCCACTATCGGTTGACTTTATGTATAATAAACCTCCTTGAACACCTTCAAATTCAGTATCAAATACAGAACTGATCAACATAATGTCTTTACCATTACTTGCAGCTCTAGGCCATGTTTCAGCAGCTGTAGTGATTTTTTGATTCGTCCAAGTTCCTGAACCTTTCGAATTTCTGAAACTCATATTTAATCCATTAGAACTACCTGTAGATTCATGTGAAATAACCATCTCTCTATTTCCAATAAAAATAGGATTTGGCCATCCCGTACGAACAGCTTCTATTCTTCCTGGATAAGTGGTAACAGGCAACGCCAAATTTGCACCTGCTCTATTTTTCCATACATTATTTGCTTTATCATAAAAAGCATATCCTGTACCTCTATCAAGAAAATCATTGTTATCCTCATTACTACCTGTGTAGGTTACAACTACATCTTTAGAAATTGGATCTACTACAATTCTTCTTTGAATGGAATTGTTGGTTTGTAAGTCATATCTTGTCATACCAACTTGTACTTTACTGGCTTGCGAAAACATTGTTAACTGCAATACCAACAAAGGCAAAATCATTAAATGTCTAAATTTATTCATATAATTAAAATTTTCTATTTTAAAAAAATAACGAAAGCAAAATTAGATATATTTTATTAAAAAATTAAGTTTTTTTTTGCTATTTCTTTCTATTTTGTTGCATTTTTTTTTGCTCTTCGGCCAATTGCATAGCTTCTTGCATTTTTTTCTGAAACAAACTTTGTTTTTTTGGCTTCTTTTTATGAGCATCAATTTCTTCACGAATTTTTTCTTCGCTGATAAAAATTTTAGTTACAGCCCACTGTTGAACGATACTAATTATATTTTGTAATAAATAATAATAGGTAATGGCTGCTGGAAAACTATTAAATAAAAATAACATAAAAATTGGCATGATATAAATCATTAACTTCATTTGATCTGCCTGAGGACTACTAGGTTGTAACTTTTGCATATACCACGAAGTTCCAATTTGAGTTACAGTCATTAAAAGTGCAAATAAACTTACATGCGCACCATAAAACGGGATTTTGAAAGGCAAATTGATGATACTATCAAATGTACTTAAATCGGGTGCCCAAAGAAAAGCTTGATGACGCAATTCGATGGCCGCCGGGAAGAAACTAAACATTGCAACAAGAATTGGCATTTGAAGCAACATCGGCAAACAACCTCCAAACGGACTTACACCATATTCACTAAATATTTTCATTTGTTCTTGAGCAAATGCTTGTTGATCATCTCCATGCTTGGCTCTTAACTTGTCCAATTCTGGTTTAAGCACCCGCATTGCAACACCACTCTTGTATGTTTTATAAGACAAAGGCAATAAAACCGTTTTGATAATTAATGTCAATAAGAAAATAATGATTCCATAGTTCGTGAAAAATTGAGACAAAAAGTCAAATAAAGGGATAATTAAATACTCATTAAAAATCTTAACCCATCTAAAAATAACAAAATCTTGACTTAAAGGCACAATTTCTTCTAAATCAATTTTTTCTTCCTTCAATAAACTATACGAAGTTGGCCCTACAAAATATTTAAACGTAAGATTCTCCGAAGAAGGAATGCTTAAAGTCGCTTTATATTTTTTTACATAATCCAATTCATTTTCAAGATAAAATGTTGAAAATGTTCCTTTTGAAAATGAAACACTTGGAATAATCGTCGTATTAAAAAACTGCTGACCAAAAGAAATATATTTAAACGATTCAGTTGACGTTTCCTCCGTATTTTTTGCAGGATTAAGATTTGTAGTATAACTTCCGCTATTCGTTAAATACTTTATGGTTGAATATTGTCTTTCGCGCTCTAAATTTGCTTCTTGCTGCATCATTTCAGTTACAAACTCCATTTCTACATTTTTGGATTTATCCAAACCAGACACTGCCCATGATTGCTTCAACATATAATTATCCGAATCCAATTCATAAATGATTTCAATACCATTCTGAGATTTTAAAACCACTTTTGTATCCGAAACTGAAACAGGAGTAAAATCTATATTTTTAGTTGATACGATACCTGAATTTGTAGGTATTTTTAGGAACATTTGTGTTTTTTCTTTTGGAAGCATTTTTACCGGTTGCTCTTCAAAAGTTGTGTAATTCTTGATATTTGCATTTGTAAAACCGCCGCCCAAAGTATTGATTTCAAATGAAACCAATTTATTAGACATATTAATCACTTGATTTTGAGTCAAATTAGTATCTGTAACTACTTCATTTAAAACTTTTGCAGTATCTAATTTTGAAGCAACAACCTTTTCATTTTGCTTTGATGAAGTATCCGTAATTTCTTTAGAAATTGCTTTTGATTTTTCATATTCTTTAGCTTTAGTAGAAACATTTCTTACATATAAACCTACCATTAATGCAATTAAAACAATTCCTATTATTGTATTTTTGTCTAAATTTTTAAACATACTTGTTTTTATTTTTGTATTTATCAAGCTACAAAATTACTATTTTTAAATAAAATTGATATTATTATTACATTAGCTTAATGATAAAAGTTGGAATATCAAAATATGCTTTTAAATTTAAAATATTATTTTTGCAAGACTAAAATAAAAATCATGGGTTTTAATAAAGTATATCAAAATGCCGACGAAGCATTACACGGAATTGAGGATGGAATGACATTAATGATTGGAGGCTTTGGCTTGTGTGGAATTCCTGAAAATGCAATTGCCGCTTTAGTAAAACGTGGAAATAAAAATTTAACTTGTATTTCAAATAATGCAGGTGTTGATGACTTTGGTCTTGGGTTATTGCTCCAAACCAAACAAATAAAGAAAATGATTAGTAGCTATGTAGGCGAAAATGCAGAGTTTGAGCGCCAAATGCTTTCTGGCGAACTCGAAGTAGAATTGGTACCACAAGGTACGCTCGCCACGAGATGTATGGCTGCAGGTTATGGCATGCCCGCTATTTTTACGCCTGCTGGCGTAGGAACTGAGGTGGCCGAAGGAAAAGAAACAAGAATATTTAACGGAAAAGAATATTTATTGGAATATGCCTTTGAAGCTGATTTTGCGATAGTAAAAGCTTGGAAAGGCGACACGATGGGGAATTTAATTTATCGCTCTACTGCAAGAAATTTTAATCCACCAATGGCAATGGGAGGCAAAATCACAATTGCCGAAGTAGAAGAATTGGTAGAACCAGGAATGCTTGATCCAGATCAAATTCATACTCCAGGCATTTATGTAAACCGAATTTTTCAAGGCACTGATTTTGAAAAACGTATCGAACAACGAACCGTTCGTAAGAAGTAAGGATTAAAAAAATATTTTTCAATAGTATTTCTTACTTTCTATATTAGGAGAAAATTTTACTGATTTCATTATTTGATTTTTGTTATTTATTTCTCCTAACTTCATTGTATTTTTATACTTTTTTGATACTCAACAAATACTTTTATTGTTTAGTTTTGTAGTTGGTTTCTTAACTTAACAAAATTGGACGCATGCGAGAGCGGATATAATTTTTTTTATTCGTAAATATCTTTTCTATGTCCAAGGTCAATAACATCCACCAAAAGTATTTCATCAAAAATGTCATAAATAATTCGATAGTCCGCTACACGGATTCGATACCCATCTCTACCTTTAAGTTTTTTGTATCCTTTGGGTCTTGGATTATCGGCAAGACTGTATATGGCTTCTTTGATATTGGAATAATACGGCTCATTGATTTTTTCAAGTGCTTTGATAGCCCTTTTTTTTAAGGTTATGTTATAAGCCATTATTTATTATTGCGTTTAGCATCAATCATTTTAAAAGCTTCATCAATTGGAATAGAAGGCTCATTAGATTTTTTAGCTTCGTCATAACGCTTTATATCTTCCAATTCTTCTAACTCTTCCATAATAGCTTTAAAATCTTTCATAGGAATTACCACAGATATTTTTTTGCCCGCTTTGTCTGTAATGTATTGAGGATGTAATGTTAGCATTTCAATTTAGTTTAATTGTTATATTTTATTCAATGGATTTGAGTTGTTTATGCAATTTTTTGTTCTTAGTTTTTAATTAGTTTAGAAAACAACTTCATTAATTTTTTAATAAAATTTTCATCCTATAATTTTATTATTTTTTACAAAGATAGTACAACTTTTTATCATTTAAATAAAAAAAACGCTACAAATCATCATTGACGCCTAAATAGGTCATCAACCCATTTTTCAAATCAAACTGAATTGTTAATTTGTTATCAAAATTTGGTTGAATCAAGCTAATTTTTACTTGCATTTTTTGATTATCAGGTAGAATTAAAAATCCATCGACCGAGTAATTTTCGACACGGGCTTCCTTTTGGAGCAATTGACTGTAATCAAATAACCCATTCAGATCATCAACTGAAATTTGATTTTTATCAACATAATTTTCTAATTGAATCGTGTTTTGATTAATAAAAAACTCGGTGATCGTTCCCGCTTTTTCCAATATGTTTTTGTATAATTCAATTTGATCTACGGCATATAAATACGTGTTTTCATTATTTATATCTTTGATTTTAATTTCTATTTGCAAAACCTTGTCTTCTTTTATTTTTTGACGCGCCGAATCGTAAAATGTAATCAGACCCACCGATGCCGGATATTCATGAACGCTTAAATCACTGCTATCAAAAATAAGTGACAATTGAATCTTTTGATATTCTTGATTGATTTCCACTTTTTTTGCAGCAATAGTTTCTCGACTGTATTCCATTGCATTCTGATACTTCGTGTTTTTACAACTTGTTAAAAATTGAAATAAGATGAATAATAATACAAATAAATAGTTTTTTATAGCGACTTTATGAAATTGCATTTTGATAAAAAAATTTATAATTTAGAAGAATGATTTTTTACAAAGGTAAATAAAGTTTTTTTCTAATTTTGTCAAAATTTATATTCATGCACGCTTCTTTTGAAAATTCCCTTGATTTTGCAAAAAAAATGGATCAAAACGATCCTTTAAGAAATTACAGAGATTTATTTCATATCCCAAAACACAATAATCAAGATTGTATCTATTTTACGGGGAATTCGCTAGGGCTGCAACCCAAAAAGACAAAAGAATACATTCTAGAAGAATTGGAAGATTGGGCTAAATATGGCGTGGAAGGTCATTTTGAAGCCAAACGAAACTGGTTTGGATATCACCATTTCCTTACCGAAAAAATGGCTACAATCGTTGGGGCAAAACCCATAGAAGTAGTAGCGATGAACACCCTTTCGGTAAATTTAAATTTATTAATGGTTTCATTCTATCGTCCACAGGGAAAAAGAACCAAAATAATGATGGAAGCAGCGGCTTTTCCAAGTGACCATTATGCTATGCAACAGCAAGTTCGTTTTCACGGATTGAATCCTCAAGATGAAATTATACTTTTGGAACCTAGCGAGGGAGCACATTGCATAGATTCAGAAGCTATTTTAAATGAAATAGAAAAACATAAAGACAGCCTAGCTCTTGTTATGCTCGGTGGTGTCAATTATTATACTGGCCAATTTTTTGATTTAGAAAAAATTACAAAAAAAGCCCACGAAGTAGGCGCTTTGGCGGGCTACGACTTAGCACATGCCGCTGGAAATGTGGTATTGAATCTCCACGATTGGAACGTAGATTTTGCGTGCTGGTGCAGTTACAAATACCTCAATTCGGGTCCTGGAGGCGTTTCGGGCGTATTTATACACGAAAAATATGCCAATAGCCCCGAACTGCCACGATTTGCGGGATGGTGGGGGAATGATGAAAAAACGCGTTTTCTGATGCAACGAGAGTTTGTGCCGCAAGAAGGTGCTGCGGGCTGGCAAATGAGCAATGCGCAAATTTTACCTATGGCGGCGCATTTGGCGAGTATTGAGCTTTTTGATCAAGCGGGCATCCAAAATTTAAGAGCAAAAAGTGAGAAATTGACTGGGTTTTTAGAGTTTTTGCTTCAGGATATTTCCGAAATTCAAATCATCACCCCTTCAAATCCTTTGGATAGAGGTTGCCAATTATCGTTAATTGCAAAAAAAGAAGCCAAACCCCTTTTCCTATTCTTAAAAGATAAAGGCGTAGTGGCAGACTGGCGCGAACCCGATGTCATTCGTGTAGCTCCCGTACCGATGTACAATACCTTTGAAGATGTTTACCGTTTTGTAGCTATTGTAAAAGAATTTTATAGCAAGGCGGATTAAAAAAATTATTAATTTGATAAAAATTTGTTATAATTGCATAGATTTACGTTTAATGTAAAATTTTGCATTTAATTTTAAATTAGAGAAAAGATTTAAAAATGAATACTGAATTAGAAATACAAAATAAAAAATTAGAGTTGATACAATGGCTTTCAACTATTGAAGATTTAAAATTTCTTGAAAAAATTTCTGACCTTATTTCTCGTGAAAAGAAAAAAGATTGGTGGAATGAAATTTCCGATGCAGAAAAAGAAGCAATTGAAAAAGGAATTGCACAAGCAAACGCAGGAAACCTACCACACTCTAAAGCTAGAGAAATATATGGAAGATGGTTATGAAATCTTTTGGACGGATTTGGCTTTAAAAGAATTAAGAACCACTTTTGAATATCTTGAAGATAGATTTACTCAAAAAGAAATTCAAAGATTAGCTAATGAAATTGAGAGAATCACCAAATTAATTTCTCAAAATCCAAATCTCTTTCCATTGTCTGACAAAATCAAAGTGAGAAAAGTAGTCATTCTGAGATTTAATTCAATGTATTATCGTATTATAGATAACCAAGTTCAAATCTTATCTTTCTTCAACAACAGACAAAGTCCTAAATCAAGGAAAATATAAAGAAAAGCATATCGTTCATTTCTACTCAAAAAATGTTATTTTTTCTAAAAAATTTTTGAATTGGTTAAAATTGT
>JAFEIJ010000038.1 GCA_017495115.1 Chitinophagaceae bacterium
ATTATATGGAAATATCAGGTTAGTAAATGGAGTATTTTAGGAACATTCGTTGGTTTTGTTGGGGTCTTTATGCTTTTTTTTAATAAAGAGTTTCATTTAGATAAATATTGGCATATTTTTTTACCATTAATTTCTACGGTTATGTATGGCGCCAACACCAATTTAGTAAAAAAGTATTTATCTCATTTGCCTTCAATTCAAATGTTAGCAGGAGTTTTTGGCGTGATGTCGATTCCCGCTTTGGCGTATTTAGTTTTTTCAAAAACATTATCACAAATAGATTTTCAATATTTTAATTTACACTTTTGGGAATATTCAAATAATCCAACAATTCAATTTCACAATGCATTTTTATCGATCTTTTTGTTAGGATTTATGAATTCGCTTTTGTCCTCTTTGCTGTTTTATTATTTCTTAAAACGAACTACGGTTATATTTGCAGCAATGACCACATATTTAATTCCGATAACCAGTATTTTTTGGGGATATATAGATCATGAGGCCATTGGTTGGTTGCATTTATTATCGTTAGCTACAATTTTGTCGGGAGTCGCTTTAGTGGGTCGAAAAAAATAACAACAGCTCTATTTTTTTAAAAAGATAGCTCAAACCATTAAAAATTTGTTATTTTTACCCTGTTGAATAATAAAAATTGAAAAATAAAGCGCTAAAAACTTTGTTTAAAAGCTATCTGCAATCGATGTATTGTATTTTCTTTTTTTTGATTTTTTCAAATGTTACTTTAGGTCAAGATTTACATTTTTCGCAATTTAATCGCACGCCTTTGTTTTTAAATCCAGCTTTAACAGGAAGTTTTGAAGGCGATATTCGAGTGATGTCTATATTCCGAAATCAATGGCAAACAATCCCAGTACCTTTTAATTCTATTGGCGCGAGCGTAGATTACAATTTACCAGTTCGGTATCAAAAAGACAAACTAGGATTAGGTATTCAGGCCATTATGGATCGGGCAGGAGATGGTCGATTTACCACAAGTATGTTTTCCTTTTCTTCGGCGTATCATTTTACATCAGGAAGTGCGAATCCATTTATATTATCTATCGGAGGACAAGCCAATTGGGTTCAAAGGTCTTATGATCCAAATCGTTTAACTTTTGATAATCAGTTTAATGGAGATTATTTTGATCCAACGAGGCCCATTGGTGAACAATTGGATCGAACCCAGCTTCAATTTTTTGATTTTAATTTAGGAACTAATGCCAATTTTACCGTCCAGCAGCAACATGTGTTTAATTTTGGTTTTTCTATTGCACATTTTCATCAAACCCAACAGAATTTTATAGATATTTCAACCAATACGTTGTTACAAAAACGTTATAATTTTTATCTAAGCGCTAACATTTCAATAATTGAAAAATTAAAATGGCTTCCTGTGGGATTTTATCAATTGCAGGATGGAAAATATGAATATGTATTAGGTTCAGGTATACAATATGTTTTTAACAATGACCGAACGGATAAGTTGAATATAACGCTTGGTTTAAGTGGTAGACTAGGAGATGCCTTTATTCCTTGGTTACATTTTGAGAAAAAAAATGTATCGGCACAGTTGAGTATTGACTTTAATACTTCGCCGCTTCGAATTGCTTCAAACAGTTATGGAGGTATTGAATTTTCGCTTGGATATTTAATTAAGTATCGCAAAGATGCATTTAATCAGTACGATTTCTGCCCTTATATTTGGTTTTAAAACATTTTAATTTTTAGACAAAAAAACACTACGTTTTATCTACAAATTTGTATGTTTGCGGACAAATTAAAAAATATCAATTATGAATTTTGATTTAATCGTTTTAGGAAGTGGTCCAGGTGGATATGTTGCGGCAATTCGTGCCAGTCAACTTGGTATGAAAGTAGCAATTATTGAAAAAGAAAGTCTAGGTGGTGTTTGTTTAAATTGGGGTTGTATCCCAACCAAAGCATTGTTAAAAAGTGCTCAGGTTTTTGAATATATTCAACATGCAGAAGAATATGGAATTGAAGTATCTGGCGCCAAAACGAATTTTGACCATGTTGTAAAAAGAAGTCGAAATGTAGCGGATGGAATGAGTAAAGGTGTTCAATTTTTAATGAAGAAAAATAAAATTGAAGTGATTCAAGGTTTTGGAAAATTAAAAAGAGGAAAAGTCGTTGAAGTGACCGCTGAAGATGGTTCTAAAAAAGATTATTTAGCTAAAAATATCATTATAGCTACTGGAGCTCGTAGTCGCTCATTGCCTAATTTACCTCAAGATGGTAAAAATATAATAGGATATAGAGATGCTATGACATTAAAAAAAGCGCCTAAATCAATGATTGTAGTTGGTACAGGAGCTATTGGAGTTGAATTTGCATATTTTTATAACAATATGGGCACTAAAGTTACTTTAGTTGAATTCGCGCCAAATATTGTTCCTCGTGAAGATGCAGATGTTAGTAAAGAATTAGAAAAAATCTTCAAAAAGAAAGGTATTGAAATTCTTACTAATAGTAGCGTTGAAAAAGTAGATATTACAAAAGACGGTTGCCAAGTGAGTATCAAAACGGATAAAGGTATTGAAATGAAACAAGCAGAGATTGTTTTATCTGCGGTGGGAATACAATCCAATATTGAAGGAATAGGATTAGAAGATTTAGGAATCAAAATGGAAAAAGGTAAAATTGTAGTTAATGAATTTTATCAAACGAATTTAGATGGTATTTATGCCATTGGAGATGTTATTGATACTGCCGCTTTAGCGCATGTAGCATCTGCTGAAGGTATTTTATGTGTCGAAAAAATTGCAAATATGCATGTAGAACCAATCGATTATACGAATATCCCAGGCTGTACGTATTGTGCTCCTGAAATCGCTTCTGTTGGTTTCACCGAAGCCGAAGCGAAAGCAAAAGGTTATGAATTAAAAATTGGTAAGTTTCCATTTTCGGCAAGTGGTAAAGCCAGTGCTGCTGGAGCTAAAGAAGGTTTTGTGAAAGTTATTTATGATGCTAAATATGGCGAATTGCTTGGCGCACATATGATTGGAATGAATGTGACTGAAATGATTGCAGAAATCGTTGTAGCTAAAAAATTAGAAACGACTGGGCATGAAATCTTAAAAGCGGTTCATCCGCATCCAACAATGAGTGAAGCGGTAATGGAAGCTACCGCAGCTGCTTATGGCGAAGTGATACATTTATAAAAAACAAAATATTATGAATCAAAATGGGAGTTTTTCAGATTGGTATCAAAAATCCATAGATTTTTTTAAATCCTTCTACGAATTTATAATACCATTTGCTATATTTTATGTGTTCTTGATGGTTTTTATTAGTTATTTACCATACAAGGAAGTATCGTTATTCTTGCAAATCGCAACCTTGCCTTTAGCATTTTCAATAGCTTATTTTGCGAATCATTATTTAAATCAAAGAGATATAAATATTTATTCCAATTATGAATTCGAACGCGTTGATGAAAATCCAGATGAAATAAAAGCAAAAATACTTGATAATAGTCCAAAATTTACTACTTTTTTCTTGATTTATAAAAAAAGTTTATGGATTTTAGTGGCAAAAATATTCAGCTATTTTGTAATTTTATTTTGTTTGATGCCTGTTTTTAAAATATTTTACCAAATTTTAGTTTCGTACAATTTTGATTTGGATGCAATTAATTTAGCCATTGTTAATCAAACAATAGAATTGCCCGATATGGCTGTAACTTCAATTTTCTTTGCGATTTTTGCCATTTGGCTTACCTTACCATTTTACTTCTATTTTGAGTATTTTTTGATTTTTGATAATCAAGGTGTTTTAAAATCTCTAAAAAGTAGTTATCAAATTGGAGTTAAAAATTATTTTAAAATAATAGGAATGTTATTTGCTACTTTTTTAATACTTTTTGTAGGGTTATTAACTTGTGGTTTTGGATTAATCGTCGCATTGCCAATCGTTTATTTGATTTACTATTTTTCTTTTATCGATTTAAAAACAAAAAGTATATTTTAATACAATTATTTAAACCCAAATTTCTTATTTTTGTTGACTAAAATTAAATTTTTTTTATATGAACTTTGAATTGAGCGAAGAGCATTTAATGATACAAAATATGGCAAAAGATTTTGCCGAAAAAGAACTCTTGTCTGGTGTTATTGAAAGAGATGAACACCAAATTATGGCATCTGAGTATCTCAAAAAAATGGGAGAACTCGGATTTATGGGTATGATGGTCGATCCAAAATATAACGGTGGCGGTATGGATACATTAAGCTATGTTTTGGCGATGCAAGAAATTTCAAAAATTGATAACTCTTGTAGTGTAGCAATGAGTGTAAATAACTCGTTGGTATGCTATGGATTAGAAAAATACGGAACTGAAGCACAAAAAGAAAAATATTTAAAACCTTTAGCTTCAGGAGAAATTATTGGTGCATTTTGTTTGTCTGAGCCAGAAGCAGGTAGTGACGCAACCAGCCAAAAAACTACGGCTGTAGATATGGGTGATTACTATTTGTTGAACGGTACTAAAAACTGGATCACGAATGGCACACAGGCTTCAGTGTATTTAGTAATAGCTCAAACCAATCCAGAGTTAAGACATAAAGGAATTAATGTTTTAATTGTTGAAAAAGGAATGGAAGGATTCGTTATTGGTCCTAAAGAAAATAAATTGGGAATTCGTTCGAGTGATACCAATACGTTGTTATTTAATGATGTTAAAGTGCCTAAAGAAAATCGAATCGGCGAAGATGGCTTTGGTTTTAAATTTGCGATGAGCACTTTAAATGGCGGACGAATAGGAATAGCGGCTCAAGCTCTTGGAATCGCAATGGGTGCTTTTGAGCGTTCTGTAGCTTATTCTAAAGAGCGTAAAGCGTTTGGTTCGGAAATTTCTAAGCTTCAGGCTATTCAATTTAAATTAGCAGATATGGCTACTGAAATTGAAGCCGCTAAATTATTAGTTTACAAAGCAGCTCGTTTGAAAGATGAAGGTAAAGACTATTCTCAAGCAAGCGCTATGGCTAAATTATATGCAAGTAAAGTAGCTATGGAAACTACGGTTGAAGCCGTTCAGATTCACGGTGGTTATGGCTATGTAAAAGAATATCACGTAGAGCGATTGATGCGTGATGCTAAAATTACTCAGATTTACGAAGGTACTTCAGAAATCCAAAAAGTGGTCATTTCGAGAGGTGTTTTAAGTTAATTTTTAAGAAACGCTAAAATTTATCACAAATTTTAGCGTTTCTCTTTTATATTCATCACTTAACTTTTACCTATTATATGTCCATACATTTTAATACGTTAAAAAAACTCTTTTTTACTGTAAATATATGGATTGCGATAGGTCTTTTTTCGTCTCTTTTTGGACAAAAAATTCAGGTGCCCGGCACATGGCGCTATCATTATAAACCGCTTAATTATAATGCTATTGAGCATTTTGATAAAGAAATTTTTGCTATTGGTAAATATGCCGTTTTGCATTTTCCTCCAAATCAAATGAATGCCGATATTCTGCATAAAATTAATGGACTTTCGGATTATTCTATTGATGGCGCTTATTATGACAAATCCTCTCAAAAAGGTATTTTAACGTATAATAATTCGACGATAGATCTCATTTCTTGGAATCAAAATCGTATTGAAATCGAACCCAATTACGATTTGTTTAACAAAATTTTTATTGGTGCTAAACAAATTTTTAAAGTAAAATTTATAGGTAATAAAGCCTATCTATCTACTTCGATGGGAATTGTTGTATTAAATTTAGAGCAAAATATTGTAGAAAGTACTTATGTTATTGGAAATAATGGCAATCAAAGTAATGTTTTGGCACTTGAAAATTTTAATAATACATGGTACGCCATTTCAAATAATCAAATCAAAACTGCACCAGATATAGCAGCAATAAATCTACAAGATTATAAAAATTGGAAAACGGATTTAACGTTTAATGATACATTTATTGATTTAATCAAAGCCAATGATAAATTGTATTTACTAACCACTAAAAAATTATACGTATATAATGGAAACACATTAAGTTTGATTGAAACGGCAGCCAATAATCAAGTGTTTAAGAAAATTAAATTTTACAATAATTCAATTTATACATTAAAAAATAAAGTGGATTTAAGTATTGCTTCGGGGTCTCGTTTTTGGGTTGAAAAGTTAGAAAATAATGCTTTAAAAAAACTGCATGACAGTTCGGCCTTTGATTGTAATGATTTTGTGATTGGTGATGACGAATCCATTTTTGTTGCGGGCTTTAAATTATTTAAAGTTAAAAATAATAAGTTTGAGGAAATAAGTACGCCAATGGCGCCAGGCGATAATACACAAAAACTTCAATACCAAAATGATGAGATCATTATAAATAGTGCGGTTTTACTCGAAAATACGGCTACTTTTGATATTTTTGATGGATATTTTAAGCAAAATATAAATAATGATTGGTTTCAAAAGGGTATTTGGAATCCAATTTATAATAATATCCGAAATCATATTAGTGCCATTTATGTAGATGGAGGTGTTTATCGTGCGTATACCAAAGGTGGTGTCTATTTTGAAAAAAATAATGGCGAAGCTATAAAATTTAATGCTTCTAATTCTACCTTAGAAGGCGCAGGACCCGAAAATAATGTCATTGATATGCAGCGTGATCCCAATACGGGCATCATCTGGGTTGTAGTAAATAATGCCGAACATCCTTTAAAAAGTATTGATAAAGATGGTGTTTGGCGAAATCATCCTTTTAAAGATATTAGCCCCGGAAAAGAATTTCGTAAGCTTTTTATCGATCAAAAAGGGCATAAATGGATGCTTTCAAGAAATAAAGGAGTCGTTTATTTTGATGAATTAAATTTAAACGACGCAAATGATGACATCTTTAGATTAATTACAAAAATCGAAGATGGCGATTGTAGTTTGGATGTTTCCGAGTCCTTTGCCATAACCGAAAGTATTAGCCGAGGCATTGGTGGATTGACGAGTGGATTGATTTGGATTGGCGCGCGACGTGGGATAGGCGGGATTTACAATTGTGTAGATGGCTCCGAATACAAATGTATGTTTACCATTCCTGGGCAAGAATTGGTAGATCCAAATAACAATCAAGATACAACGTTTGAATGCGCTTTTTTGAATACCGCAATTAGTGCATTGACCACCGATGGCGGTAATCGACTTTGGGTAGGCGTGAGTGGAGCCGGTTTATTTTATATGGATGAAGATTTTAGTGTAAAATACCAAGGAATCAGTAATGAATTTTTACGTTTTACCAAAGTAAATAGTCCATTTCCGGGTAATAATGTCTATGATATTTTAGTGCATCCCAAAACAGGCAATGTCTTTTTTTCAACCGAAATAGGATTATTTAGCTACATGGGGCAATCGATAGAAGGCGTAAAAGAAGCGCCGAGTAATTATAAAGTAACGCCAAACCCTGTTCCTCAAGGTTATTCAGGGCTTATTTCAATAGATGGATTACCTGCTGAATCCAGATATAAAATTACCGATGCCGTTGGTAATTTAATTTATCAAGGCGTGTCGAATGGTGGCCGAATTGTTTGGGATGGAAAGGATTTGAGGGGACAGCGCCCACCGACAGGCGTTTATTTTGTGTTTAGTGCACAACGAGGAACGCTAAATGATGCGGAAAAACGTGTCGGTTCGTTTACAATTATTAATTAAAAATGTCGTCGCTTTCTTATCTTTCTGATGCGCATGAAATTGCATTAAATTTATTACAAGGCAATTCGATTTTATATCCAACGGATACCATTTGGGGCTTGGGTTGCGATGCCACAAATATTGAAGCAATTCAAAAAGTGTATCAAATCAAAAATAGACCTTTAGATAAAAAGTTTATTTTGCTTTTTTCGGATGTAAAGATGCTAAGTGATTATTGTGATTTATCTTTAGAAACGTTAGCGTCTCTTTTTAATCCATTAGATAAACCAACAACCTTTATATTATCTTCTAAATTTAAGTTGCCCGAAACCCTCAGCCAAGACGGATTTTGGGCGGTGCGCATTCCAAAAAATGCATTTTGTAATCATATTATTAAACAACTAGGAAGACCTTTAGTTTCTTCTTCGGCAAATTTCTCGGGCGCGCCCAATCCAAATTCTTTTCAAGAAATTGATGCTAAAATAAAAGCGCAAGTCGATATCATTGTACATCCCGATTTGGATTCTGGAACGGGAAAAGCCTCTCAAATTTTGAAATTGGTAGATGGAAATATTGAAGTGATTCGAAATTAACTAGAATTTTCCTTCTTTTTTCTTTTTTACGTAGCTCCACGTAATCCAACCTAAAGTTGCGTTGAAAAAGTAAAATACATATTTGAGCAATTGTGCAATATTACCCAATTGAAGGTTTTGTACAAACTTCGTTAAGTTATAAAGCTGCCACGTAAACCAATTTTCTTTATATTTTTTTGCTGTATTGATTTGTCCACCAAAAGTTAATCCAACCAATAACGTGGTGGTTATGAATAAGGGCATGTTTTGAATTTCAAGATTTGGTGTAGTTAAAAAATTAGTAAATCCAATAAAATTAAGAACAATAGAAACAAAAAATCCAAATAAGAAATTAATGAAAAACCATTTGTTGATTCCGATCGGAACGACTTCTGATTTTTGTTTCCAAAGGTAATACGCATAATAATTACCGATAACTGATACCGGATAGGTAATAATTGCCGCAGTATTACCAAGCATAAATTCAATCATAGCGACACTCACGGTATTAAACGTGCCTATCAGATTTCCAATATTTTTGCGTCGGGTAACCAAACGCGTCACCATTACCGAAATAGATGTCGATAAAATGGATTGATACCCTAAATAATAATTTTGTATCTCAAATCCAAAAAGATTTAATGGCTTAATCGTTTTATGAAATCCAAGATAAATAGAACCAAAAATGACAATGATTAATCCTATATAATCTAAATAGACACTTTCCGTAATCTTTTGTATTCGTTGATACGTTTTTTCTTTGAGCATGTTTCGTTTACTTTATGGATTCTATCGAAAAATCGTTGATAAAATCTTGATAAGGGCGCGCTAAAAAGGCGTTGTTCTTAAAAACCAAAATAGGCCGTTCTAAAATTGAGGGATGTTTTATGATATGTTCCATCCAAGCGTCTTGACTACATTCCTGATCTTTATATAATTCTTGAAAAACCTTGTCTTTTTTTCTTAAAAAATAGGAAATCGGACGCCCCGACTTTTCAACAATTTCTAATAATAGTGATTTGGAAATAAGTGTTTTTTGATATTCAAAAACCTGAACATCAAATTCATTTTGAAGCAACCAATCTAAAACTTTTTGACTGGTTGAGCACGATTTGTAATGAAAAATAGTAACTTGATGTTTTGTCATTATGTATTAATCAAACTTGTCGAGATATTCGGTATTGGTCTCACATTTTTCGCAGATATATGTTAAATGCTCTTGTTCATAAAAATACTTAAGCGTATGCTGGCATTTTGGACAATTTTTAACCTGCGCATCCAAATCGTATCTTTTGTTTTGATCATCTACAAAAAAGCTAAATACGTTTTGTCCTTTAAATAAATTAAAGATAGAAGCAAAAAATGTTTTTCTTGCATTTAATATAAACTGATACCAAGATTGCGATTCTAACCGAGGAATAGAAAAACGATGGATGGCAAACCACGTTTGCGAAAAATATCCCTTTGGATACGCATAAGGCAAGCCAAACATTTTAGGTTTCTCAAAATAAAAATGCAACGGTTTTAAATTGGGTAAAAAAGCCGTTCCGAAAATCCAATCCCATGCGGCGATTTTAGTACTAAAGTTTTTATAAAAAACTTCTTTATGATTGGCGTGATGCCATTGGTGCATTTCAGGGCCGTTGATAATATATTGTAATTTACCCGAATTTACATTTACGTTGGCATGAATCCACATACCCCAAAGGGCATCTAAAAGCGCCTTAGCTGGGAAAACAAACGCCGCGTGATACGAATCTAATAACAAGAAAATAGGCAAAAACTCAATCGTTTGATTAATCAAAATTTCAAAAAAATGACTGCGGCTTCCGGCCAACCAATCGACTTCTCTGCTACTGTGATGTGCTTCGTGGGTGCGCCACAACCATTTATTGCTATGCTGCCAACGGTGAAACCAATAAATATAAAAATCATGGGTAACAAAGAAAAATGCCAATAATGCAAAGAAATTCCAATGGTTTAATATGCCCGAATTGCCCAAACCGATATAATTTTTGAATGGAATAATGAGCATCGAAAAAATAATAATTTCAAGGATTTTACTTTGCGTAAAGGTGTACCAAAATAAATCCATCCAAAATCCTCTACGAATTAATTTGATTCCTTTTGTATAAGGGAAATTGCGTTCTAAAAGAATCATAAATATCGCCCAAGAAGGAATGATGATTCCGATGATGGCTAAAAATTGTTGACTTCCTATGTTTTCAAGAAAATAAGGAATGGTCAATAATTGTATATCAAACATGTATTAAATATAAATTAATGGACAAAAGTACACATTTTTGGATATATAAACTTAGAATATTCAAAGTGGTTTTTTTAATTATACTATTGATAAACATAATGTATATCTGATATTTTTGACTGAAATGTAAATAAAAACGTACTAAATAGAAAACAGATTTCCACATAAATGTGAATTTAATATTAAAAAAAAAGTTGCAGATCATTTAAATGATTTTATATTTGCATTAAATTTATTTAACCTTAAATTAATTAACATGAAAAAAACAATTTTAATGCTTGCAATGTCAGCAATGACATTAGGTGCTTTTGCACAAAAAAATTCAATTTTAGTAAGTGGTAATTTCGGTTTTACATCTGAAACAAATGCAGCGAAAGTGTCTACTACTACTATCAACTTTGCACCAAGATTAGGTTATGAATTCCAAGAAAACATGACTATTGGTTTAAATTTTGGTTATTCTAGTGCTACAATTGGTGATAATCCTGCTTTATCAGCTATGAATTTTGGTCCATTTTTCCGTTACAACATGCCTTTAGGTGATGTTTTCTCAATTTTTACTGATGTATATGCAAACTATTCATCTTTAAGTAACGATAGAGGAACTGGTTTTAACTTTGGTGTAACTCCAGGTGTATTAGCTAAATTAGGTAAAGGTTGGGCTACAACTTTAAACTTTGCTAATTTAGGTTACACTTCATCTGGTCCTACAGGAGCAAAAACTTCTGAATTTGGATTAGAAGTTCTTGGAACTGGTCGATTAACAATGGGTATCCAGAAAAACTTTGGTTTGAAATAATTTCATTCCTTTAACTTATTTAGAAGCCGCTATCTCAGATAGCGGCTTTTTTTTTAACTATTTTATTATGAAAAAACAATTTTTACTTTTATTTTTAGTTTCAAATTTATTGCTTTCGGCTCAAGTAAATGATTTGTCATTTGTTACCAATTTTGAAACCTTTAAGCTCAATGATACCAATACCATTAATACCTACGGAGTAAAATTACGATTAGGCGCCGAGGCTTTTAGTTTTAGTGATTTATTGGTAACCTTATAAAAAAACATACGGAATCTCATTAATAAAAGCAAAAAGAGATTCCCGATATTTTTGATTTGCTTCATTTCTTTATTAGAACGTTTAGGTTGCAAAAATTCGGGAAGGACGAGCCCCTTTTACGTTCCCGAATTCCCGAATCGTTCCTCTCGGGACAGGCTCTTCGCCTCGGGATTTACGTCATTCCGTAATTTTTTTGTCCATCTAGTAATCTTTAAAAAAAATATACGGAATCTCATTAATAAAAGCAAAAAGAGATTCCCGATATTTTTGAATTGCTTTATTTCTTTATTAGAAATTTTAGGTTGTAAAAATTCGGGAAAGACGAGCCCCCT
>JAFEIJ010000014.1 GCA_017495115.1 Chitinophagaceae bacterium
AAACTTATACTTCAAGTAATAATTCTGACACTATTTTGTTATCCAATTCTGAAGGGTGTGACAGTATTGTTGCATTAAATCTAACCATTTATCCAATACCGAATCCGACGATAGTTAAAATAAATAATGTACTTAGTACTCAAACATACAATAACTATCAATGGTTAAAAAATGGTTTAAACATAAATGGAGCTATTAACAAAACATATACCGTAACTTCAAATGCAAGCTATAAAGTTATAGTTACTGATGCCAATAACTGTAGAGGAACGAGTGCTTCATTAAATGTAATTTTGTCTTCATTAAATGAAGTAGAAAAAGATTATTTTAAAATCTATCCAAACCCAAGCGAAAAAATGCTTTATATTGAAACCAATGCATCTGGAAATTGGCAAGCTTCAATAACGGATATGAAAGGTTCTCAAATCAATCAAATTCAATTTAATAAATCAACTCAGTTGGATATTAGTAGTTATGCGCCAGGTGTTTATTATATTCAATTGACGGGTAAAGAAAATGTATTGAGTTATAAGTTTATTAAGAAGTAGAACTTGGTAATTTTACATCCAAGTATTTCAAATTTAAAAACTACCTATTTTGTATAATTTTATCTAATGCGCTATCCCAAAGTTGAATTCTTTTTTTAAGTGATTCTTTAACGTATAATGTGGCATTTTCCCATTTTTGAGCATCCATTCCACAAAGATTTTCGGTCATTTGAAGCGCTAAATGGCTGTGATGATCGCCATCTACTTCAATATGTCGTTCCAGATAATATTTAAACTTTGAAATCGGGTCCGTACTTTGTTTTGATATTTCATCAACAATTGATAAAAACATTTCGGGAATCAAATCCTCACGACCAAAAGTAAAAATTGAAGCTAAAATATAGCTTTCATTTTTTTGAATCATATCAAACGTAAAAGATACAAATTCTTGTGCGGCTTTAGGAGGATTTGCGGATTCAAACGCTTTTGAAAGGTGTTTTTGAATTTTTAATTCTTCTAAAAAATGATGGATAACAGATACATCGGCACCGATCTGTTTCATCGCTTCGCAGTATAATTCAAAATGACTTTTTCGAACACCATTTTCATCGACATCGGATTCTTCACCCACAACAATTTCGTTAATCAAAAAACGCGTATCTGGATCTCCGACCGGAAACCATGGGGTTTCTATACAAGTTAAATTTCGTTGTAGCGACTTTAAAAGTGACATAAAATCCCACACCGCAAAAACATGAAATTCCATAAATATTTTCAAATCTTCAATGGTACGAATTTCCTTATAAACTTGATGATGAATGATTTCTTGTCTTAAATTTTCAATTTCAGTTTTTAATTGATGAATCATATTTTGAAAAAATTTCTTTAATATATTTAAATTGATTAAATGTATAAAAAAAGGCTATAGATTTCGAAAACAAAACCTATAGCCTTTTGAATTTTCATAACAATAAATGTTAAGCTAAATAACCTTTTTTAACTTCATTAGCTATTTCTACTAATCTTGGTGCTACTTCATCAAGAGATTTCTTTCCTAAATCGGATAATAAATCTTTGTGAGAATTTTCAAGAGTTTGGAATAAATCTTCTTGGAAGGCTTTTACTTTAGAAACAGGGATTTCTTTTAGTAAATTATTAGTACCTAAATAAATAATAGCAATTTGTTTTTCAACAGTTAATGGAGAAGCTAAATTTTGCTTTAATATCTCCACATTACGAGCTCCTTTATCTAAAACAGCTTTAGTAGCGGCATCCAAATCCGAACCAAACTTAGCAAAAGCCTCTAGCTCTCTATATTGCGCCTGGTCTAATTTAAGTGTACCTGCCACTTTTTTCATATTTTTGATTTGAGCATTACCTCCAACACGACTTACTGAAATACCTACGTTAATTGCTGGACGCACACCCGAGTTAAATAAGTTAGACTCTAAGAAAATCTGACCATCTGTAATTGAAATTACATTTGTAGGGATATAAGCGGATACGTCACCTGCTTGTGTTTCGATAATTGGAAGTGCCGTTAAAGAACCACCACCTTTTACTTTATCTTTAAGAGAAGCCGGTAAGTCATTCATATTGACTACAACAGACTGATCTTTAACTACTTTAGCCGCTCTTTCTAATAATCTTGAGTGTAAATAAAATACATCACCAGGATAAGCCTCACGACCTGGAGGTCTTTTTAATAATAACGAAACCTCACGATAAGCAACTGCTTGTTTACTTAAATCATCATAAATTATCAAAGCAGGTCTTCCTGTATCTCTAAAATATTCACCAATTGCACAACCCGCAAATGGTGCATAAAACTGTAAAGGTGCAGGTTCTGCAGCACTTGAACTTACAACCACTGTATATTGCATAGCACCTGCTTTTTCTAAAGTATTTACTATACCAGCTACTGTAGACGCTTTTTGTCCACAAGCTACATAGATACAATAAACAGGTTCCCCTTTTTCAAAAAATTCTTTTTGATTGATAATTGTATCAATAGCAACGGTAGTTTTACCTGTTTGTCTATCACCAATAATCAACTCTCTTTGACCTCTTCCAATAGGAATCATCGCGTCAATCGCTTTAATACCTGTTTGTAAAGGCTCATTTACTGGCTGACGAAACAATACACCTGGCGCTTTACGCTCTAACGGCATTTCATATAATTCACCACCGATTTCACCTTTACCATCTATAGGTTGACCAAGTGTATTTACAACACGACCTACCATAGATTCTCCAACTTTAATCGAAGCAATTTTTCCAGTACTTTTTACTTTTTGACCTTCATTAATATCTTCAGTTGGTCCCATCAAAACCACACCGACATTATCTTCTTCAAGATTTAATGCGATTGCTTGAACACCACTTTCAAATTCTACAAGTTCGCCTGCTTGAACATTATTTAGTCCATAAATACGAGCAATACCATCACCTACTTGTACGACAGTACCTATATCTTGTAACGAAGAAGACAAATCCGTATTAGAGATTTGATTTTTTATCAACGATGAAATTTCATCGGGTCTTACTGCTGTTGACATTTTATTGATATTTAAATTGTTATTAATTAAATTTATGTTTTAATTTAGTAATTTGAGTGCGAATACTTTTATCTAACATTTTATTGTCAAATTCCGCAATAAAACCACCAATAATATTTGAATCGATATGATGCACCACTTCTACATTAGCGTTTGTAGCAATACTAGAAGCTATATTTTTTTGCATATCATCAGAAATTGCGGATGCCGTAGTCAAATGAACAACTGTTTTGTTTAAAGATTTATTAAATAATTCTAAAAACGTATTTAATATTGCATCTAGCTGAGAAATCCTAGTTTTTTCTATTAATAAAACTAAGAATTTTTCGGTTGTTTTATGAATTTTAGAATTTAATAAATTCGTAATTATTTCCTTTTTTTTATTTTTTTTGACGATCGGATTGGAAATAATATCATTAAATTCTGTAGAATTTTTAACTAATTCAGACAATAATAAAACATCTGCTTTAATATCATTTAGAATATTTGATTCACTAGCTAACTCAAAAAGAGCTTTTGCGTAAGGGAAAATAGATTTATCAGACTGCATAATTAGAAAACTTTAAATGTCTTAAGCTTGAGCAATTAATTTATTGATTAAAGCCGTTTGGTTATCTGAAGTTTCTAGTTTATCCTGAACCAATTTCTCTGCGATTTGAACAGATAACGCACCAACTTGATTTTTAACTTCCTGAATTGCAGCATTTTTTTGGCTTTCAATTTCTAATTTAGCTTTTTCTATTAACTTCTCGGCCTCTTCTTTAGATTTTTTTAATTCAGCAGCTTTAAAGTTTTCAACTTCAGCTTTAGCATCTAAAAGCATACGAGTACGTTCTTCACGAGCTTCGCGTTCCATATTTTCTCTTTCACTCTTCAAACTTTCAAATTCTGCACGGGCATTTTGAGCCGCCTTTAATTCATCTTCAATTTTCTTATTTCTTGCTTCAATAGAGGCCACAATTGGTCTAAAAGCAAACTTACCCATAATCAACCAAAAAATTACAAATGCTAATAAGGTCCAAAAAGAATATCCTAAGTTTGGTGTGATTAAATCTGTTGCACTAAAAAAATATATCATTTTATTAAATTTTATCTTAATTTTTAAATTTCAATTAAAAAAAGTAAAGGAAAAGGCAATCCCTAATTCCTTTACTTAGATTTTTGGAGCAAATTATTTGCAAAGAAACGATACGATAATTGCAATAAGCGCTGCACCTTCAACAAGTGCTGCTGCAATAATCATAGCGCCTCTAATTTCTCCAGAAGCTTCTGGTTGACGAGCAATACCTTCCATGGCTTTGCCACCGATACTACCAATACCAATACCTGCTCCTAAAGCTGCTAATCCGCATCCTAATGCTGCTAATCCAGTCATAGTTTTTTGATTTTAAGTTTAAAATAATTAAATATTAAAAATGGATTTACCATAAATAATCAACAAATTTTAGTGATGTCCTTCATGATGATGCTCCTCTTGAGCAATACCAATAAAGATTGAAGTTAATAATGTGAAGACATATGCTTGAAGAAATGCAACAAACAATTCCATAGCATTTACAAAAATTAATAAAGGAACTGCAATAACACCTCCTGCTAAAGCACCAGAGAAACTTTTACCTACCTGACCTAAAATAAAAACTAAACTCGCAATACTTAAAATGGTAATGTGACCTCCAATTATATTACCGAATAAACGAAGCATTAAAGCTATAGGTTTAATAAAAATTCCTATAATCTCTAAAGGTGTAAGTAAAAATAAAACAGGTTTTGGAACGCCTGGCATAGCAAAAATATGTCCCCAGTAATCTTTTTTAGCAAAAATATTTATCATTAAAAACGATAAAAATGCTAAAACGAGTGTAAATCCAATATTACCTGTAACATTGGCACTACCTGGGAAAATAGGAATAAGACCCAATAAGTTATTGATTAATATAAAAAAGAAAACACTCATTAAATAAGGTACAAATTTCAGGTAATTTTTACCAATATTTTGCTTAGCTATATCATGCGCTACAAATTGAATTAAAGGCTCAATAAAACCTTGCAAACCTTTAGGAGCATTATTATTACCTTCTTTATAATGTTTACGTATTGAAAACATGATAACAAATACAACTATCATTCCTAAAAACATTCCAAAAACGTTTTTTGTAATAGACAAATCAATTAAAGAATCGTTATCTACAGAAGCGATGTGTTCATGCTCATACTTGTAACCATCAATTATTTTATTGCTGGTTCCATGATGAGGATGAAACGCACTACTTAATGCCGTAAAAAAAGTGCCTTTTGTCTTATTGTAAATTATAATAGGTAAAGGTAAAGCTAAATCTCCTATAATTGGAAACTCATGTGCATCCTGAACGTGATGCATTATCGTTTCAACAGGATCATAAGCACCATCATGTTGAACCGCTTCTGTATTTGAAGAATCAACATTAACGCTGTTTGTTGAAAATAAATTTGAACTATAAATCGTTAAAAATAAGGTAATTAAAAGTGTTTGAAGTCTCATTATTTATTTATTTCCTGTCTTTTTTAAAAGTGGTGCAAAAGTAAAAAAAATATTTTAATTAAATCGATAAAAAAACAATGTGAGTCTATAAACTAAAATTTGATTTTAAAATTTAAAATTTAAAAAAATATAGACTTTTATTCATTTGAAAAAATAAATAAATCTTCATTTTCTTTCTTTAGAAAATATCGTTCTCGAACGAATTTTTCAAAATACGTTTTTTTATTAAACAAGGCTTTGTACTCTTCTTCTGTTTTGGATAACTCAACTTTATAAAAACTAATTTGTTTATTAATTTCATTAATTTGTTTATACCTAGAATATAGCGTTATAAAACTATTATTATCTATAAAAACAACCCATATAATAAATAAAATCATCGTAATTTTATATTTATTATTCCAAGAATATGGAATAATATTACTTAAATTAGATAAAGAAATTTTATCAAAATACATAAATTTACTTTTTTTTCTTTTTATCTAAACGATCTTTTTCACTTAATAGCAATACAATGTGGTTCATCATTTTATTTACTTCTAAGCTATCCGTACCCATATAATATCCTCTAATATTTTTATTCCAGTCAATTAGAACAAAACGCTCACTATGAAGAAATTTATCTTGACTATCTTCATCAGAAATAGGAATTTTTAAACCTTTGGTACCAAAGTTAAATAAACTATCTGGCTCGGTTCTTAAAAAATACCATTTATCAAGATTAGCATTATGTTTTTTTGCATAATCTTTTAATGCACTTAAGGAATCTCTTTCATAATCGATGGAATACGAAAAAATTCGAAATCGCTCATTATTTCTAAATGCATCAAAAACGCGCTGCATTTGTTTATTCATTATTGGACATATCGAAGGACACTGGGTAAAAAAAACTTCGACTACAGATACTTTACCAGTCATAACATCCGTTGAAATCATTTTTTCATCTGCATTTTGACCTAATAAATAAGGAACTTGATGATATATAATTTCTTTTTTACCATCTACTATAGTAGAATCAAGAGCCCAAATAGGCTTGGGCGCTGCTGAATTTTTAAAGTTGTTTTTTTCTTTAAAGTATAATACCAAGAATACTGGAATTATAGTTACAATTAAAAAAGCAAATAATTTGATTAAAGAAGTTTTCATTATATAAATATTACATAAAAAAAAGGATTGATAACTATCAATCCTTTATAAATTAATGACTAGAATGTGAAACACCTTTGTGATCTTCAATTACAGAAGGATGTGGTTTTTCGCCAAACCTTTTATTATTCATATTATTCCAGCTATCTCCATCAGATATAAATGAAATAATCATCCAGATTAATAATGTAAAAGGTATGGTTATTGTTAAAATCATAGCTTTTAATTCATGTTTTACGTGCATAAAAATAGCCATAATATAAACCGCTTTTACTAAAGAAGCAACTACTAAGAATAATCTTAAAGCACCAATTGGCCAACCAGCAGGAATTAAAGCTTTTTCATAATAAATTGCAAAAACAACTTCTACAATAGTTACAATTGATAAAATTATCGTAGTTTTCCAAACATCTGATTTATGATGTTTGTACTCTGCCTCAGTCATTGCCAAATGATTTGGTAATTTTTCTTGATGATGATGATTTCCCATATTAAATTAAAATTTAAACTTTTAAAATTACATTAAATAGAATGCTAAAAATACATAAACCCAAACTAAATCGACAAAGTGCCAATAAAGACCAATTTTTTCTACCATTTCATAATGCCCAAGTCGATCAAAATCACCTTTAGCCGTTCTTAATAGTAAATATAAATTTAAAATTACACCTCCTAAAACGTGAAGACCGTGAAAACCTGTAATGGTAAAGAAAAACGCACCAAACTGTGAAGCCACTAAACCATTTTCTCCAGCTAAAGATGCAGGCATAGTCGTCAAAGTCATTCCATCAGCGATCAAATGCGTCCATTCAAAATATTGACATACTAGGAATAAAATACCAAATAAAATTGTTGGAATTAAATTATTAATAACTCCTTTACGGTTCATCATAGATCCTTCTTGCACGGCTCTAACCATTGTAACAGAACTAATGATAAGAATGAACGTCATAATACTTACAAAAACTAGAGGCAAATCTTTATTACCATCTAAACCATGAATAGGAATAGAACTAAACACTTCAGAGGCTTTAGGCCAAGCTTCAGAATTTTTCATTCTTAAAGAAGCATATGAAACTAAAAAAGCAACGAAAGTAAATGTATCTGATATTAAAAAATACCACATCATTAATTTTCCATAACTTGCTTTTAGAGGCTCATTACCACCTCCCCATTGATTTGAAACTTCTAAACTAGTTGTACTTGATGACATAATTAATTATTTATAAATTATAAATTTAAAAAAAAGAAAGATATATACCCAAACGATACCGATAAAATGCCAATAATTCACTAACATATTTAATCCCATCGATGAAGTGTTCAATTTTAATTTCTGTTTTCTATAAAAACGAAACAATAATAATAAAAGAAATAAGATACCAAATAAATAATGTAATGCATGAAAACCTGAGATTACATAAATATATGAACCTGAAGGGTTGCCACTTAATAAAATATTTTGTTCTTTTAGCTGATTCCAACCATTGTATTGTAGATAACAAAATGTTATGCTTAACAAGAGTGTTAAAAGTCCAAATAAATAATATTTTTTTGTTAAACTATTTTTTAAACTTGTTAACATTAAATGCATTGTAATTGATGATAATAAAATCACGAATGTACTGTAAAAAAAAGACTGTGGAATATCTACATGTACCCAGTTTTTAAAATCACCTCGTTTTACTAACAACGCACTACTTAATGCTGCAAAAAACATAACCATGCTACCCATCCCAAGATAGAGTGCAAACATCTTTGGATGTATTTTCAAATTTGTATCAAAATTATTATCTGAGATCATCATAAAATTTTATAAAAATAATGAAAATAAAAAAACTAAAAGGTATGCAAACGAATAAAACATTAATTTTTTTGCTTCTTTGTCACTATTGTTTTGAACTAGTTTTAAAGATTGAAGAGTAAACAATATTGAAGAAACTAAAATTATCGTTGAGCCAATAAAACCAATACTCTGAATCCAAAAAGCAAACACGGATAAAGGAATTAACATAAAAGTATACAAAAATATAATTATTGTTGACTCTTTAGATTTTCCTGACTTAGAAGGCAACAACATAATATTGGCGCGTTTATAATCTTCAAAACTTACCCAAGCAATAGCCCAAAAATGAGGAAATTGCCAGAAAAACTGAACTAAAAAAAGCCAAACTGCTACTTGATCTAAAACATTAGTTGCGGCTACATATCCTAATAATGGAGGTAATGCGCCTGGAATTGCGCCAACAAAAACAGCAATTGAAGACATTTTCTTTAATGGAGTATAAAAAAAACCATATAAAATTAAAGATAATGCAGACAATAATGCCGTAGTTGAGTTAAAAACTAAGGCTAAAGTTAGTAAACCCGAAAAAGCACAAATACCAATAAACAAAACTACTTCTAATGAATTCATCGAATTCGTAGGTAAAGGCCTATTCATCGTTCGATGCATTAATTTATCGGTATCTTTCTCAATTAACTGATTAATGGCATTTGAAGCAAAAGTAACTAAAGAGCCCCCTAAAGCTAGAAAAAATATTTTATATAAATTAAAAGAACCTGACCCAAAAATGTATCCAATAATTGAAGAAAAAACAACTAATAAGGATAACCGTAACTTCATTAATGCAGCGAAGTTAGTGGCTTTTTTTGATAAAAAACTCTTTATAGTAAGTTCTTTGCTCATATTATAAAACAATTTTTAGTGCGCTTCCTCACCATCTTCTAATGGTAATGTTTGCGGTCTATAATCTTCATCACCAAATCCTGTTGAATAATCATAAGGCCATCTATGTACGTGAGGTATATCACCAGGCCAGTTACCATGTAAATGTTCTACTGGAGTAGTCCATTCCAAAGTATTAGAATCCCATGGATTTATATTATCTGATTTCATTTTTCTACCTTTTAAAGCAGAATAAACAATATTAATTACAAATAAAATCTGAAGTAAAAAAGAAATTATAGCAAAAATCGAAATAAACTTACTTACATCTTCAAAAATATTAAACGTTTGAAAGTTAGAATATGTATAATATCGTCTAGGTAAGCTCAACATAAAGTGCATAGGAATAAAAATAGCATAAGCTGCAATAATAGTTCCATAGAAATGAATATAACCTAACGTATCATTGAGATATCTACCAAACATTTTAGGGAACCAGTGATACACCCCCGCAAACATAGCAAAAAATGCTGCAACACCCATAACAACATGGAAATGCGCTACTACAAAATACGTATCGTGTAAAGGAATATCAATAGCTGAATTTCCAAGAAAAATACCTGTAAGTCCTCCAGAAATAAACATAGATACGAATCCTAAAGCAAATAACATTGCAGGAGTTAATCTAATATTACCTTTCCAAATTGTAGTTAACCAGTTAAATACTTTAACCGCAGAAGGAATCGCAATCATCAATGTAAAAATCACAAAAATTGATCCAATAAAAGGATTCATACCTGTTACATACATATGATGTGCCCATACTAAGAAACCAAGTAAAACAATTACACCTAAAGCATAAACCATGGCTCTGTAGCCAAAAATAGGTTTTCTTGAATTAACTGATAATACTTCCGAAACTATACCCATTGCAGGTAAAATAATAATATAAACCTCTGGATGACCTAAAAACCAAAATAAATGCTGATATAAAATAGGAGAACCACCTTTATAATCTTGTAATTGACCCCCTAAAACGATATCAGATAAATAAAAAGAAGTGTCAAAAATTCTATCAAACTCTAATAAAAGAGCAGCACTTAATAAAGGAGGAAAAGCTAGAATACCTAAAATTGCAGTAAACATTAAAGCCCAAACTGGTAGAGGTAATCTCCACATTGTCATACCTTTAGTTCTTAAATTTATAATAGTAGCAACATAATTTAAGCCTCCTAATAAGGAAGAAACAATAAACAAGGCCATACTAAAAAACCATAAATCTGTTCCTAAGCCACTACCTAAATTTACGGCTGTATTTCGCATACCATTTAAAGGAGGATACATGGTCCAACCTCCTGATGCAGCGCCAGTTTGAATAAATAATGAAGAAAGCATTAAAAGTCCAGATAAGAAAAAGAACCAATAAGATAACATATTCATCAATGGTGATGCCATGTCTCTTGCTCCAATTTGATATGGAATTAAAAGATTAGCAAAAGTACCACTAAGTCCTGCTGTTAATACAAAGAAAACTAAAATAGTTCCATGCATAGTTACTAAAGAATAATAAAATTCATTAGAAATTCGACCTCCTTCAGCCCATTTCCCTAATAAGGTTTCCAAAAAAGGAAAAGTTTCATCTGGCCAACCTAACTGCAATCTAAATATAACAGATAAAAGCGCGCCAATTATAGACCAAAAAATACCCGTAAATAAAAATTGTTTAGCTATCATTTTATGATCTTGACTAAAAATATACTTCGTCAAAAACGTTTCTTCATGATGATGTTCTTGAGAATGATTTAATGAATTTGCCATATAAATATTTATATTTTCTTAATTTAAACTTTTAATACAATTTTAATTTTTAGATAAAACAG